>JBEKUS010000047.1:0-29332 GCA_049514795.1 Occallatibacter sp. | reverse complement strand
TTTCTTTTCGATCGCGGCGCTGGCCGAGGCGCCGGCCGGGACCGAAGAGGAGCCCGCGCCCGACGTCTAGGACCTGATCGAGGCCGGCGAAGAGGAGTGCATCCTGGAGCAGAGCGACCGCGAGCTGGTGCGCTCTGCGGTCGAGTTCGGCGACATGCTGGTGCGCGAAGTGATGACGCCGCGGCCGGAGATCTTCGCCGTCGACGAATCGATCACGCTGGAGCTTTTCCTGGAGTCACTGCGCCAGCACAACTACTCGCGCGTGCCGGTCTATGCGGGATCGCTCGACAGCATCAAGGGCCTGGCCTTTGCGCATGACCTCCTGCAGATCGCCGACGACGAGGCGCGCACGCGCACGGTGGCCACGATTCTGCGCCCGGCGACGTTCGTCCCGGAGACCAAGCGCGGCTACGAGCTGCTGCGCGAGATGCAACGCGAGAAGCAGCACATGCGCGTGGTGATCGACGAGTACGGCGCGGTGGCCGGGCTGGTGACGATCGAGGACCTGCTGGAGCAGATCGTGGGAAACATCCGCGACGAGCACGAGACCGACGCGCAGATCGAGGAGCCGCAGCGCGAGCCGTCGGGAGCGTGGCTGGTGCCGGGCAACTTTCCTGCCGATCAGCTCGCCGACCTGGTGGGCGAGCCGGTGGAAATGGACGAGAGCTTCGAAGCGACGACGCTGGGCGGGCTGGTGAGCGAGATCGCGGGGCGCATCCCGAAGACCGGCGAAGTGGTTGAACTGGAACCGCTCAAGCTGCGCGTGGAGATTGTGGCCTCGACGGGGCGGCGCGTGGAGCGGCTGCGGGTGTTCCCGCCGGCGAGGCCAGCGCCGGTGGGGTCGGATACTCCAGCGAAATCGTAAACGAAGCGAATCGACTCAGGGCGAGGTTTGCGCGGCGCGTGCCTTCCAAGCCCGCCACTCCTCTGCCGTAATCTCCCAGATTTCGGAGGGCAGGCGGCCGGAGACGAAATCCTTCTCCGTCGTGCCGACCAGTCTCATGCCTTGCCTCTCGGAGATGCGGCGCGAGGCTGTGTTGGCTGCGGCTTTGGAGACTCGGAGCACGGGGAAGCCGAGCGTTTCGAACCAGAAGTCGTTGGCCCAGGCGCAGGCTTCGGTCATCAGTCCCTGGCCCTGCCACGGGAGGCCGAGCCAGAAGCCGCGATTGTCTTCTTCGCCCTTGCGCAGGTCGAGCACGCCGACGATCCGGTCCGGGGCGCTCTTGAGCCGCAGCGCAAAAACCCACTGCTCGCCGCGCGCGACGGCGGGCAGAGCGAAGTCGCGGATGAACTGGATTGCGCCGTCGGCGGGATACGGCCACGGAACGCGGTTCAGCATGTAGCGCACGATCTCCCAGCGGGGAAACTGCTCCTGGATCTGCGCCGCGTCACCCAGCTCGAGCGGGCGGAGAATCAGGCGCTTGGTTTGGCCCACGGGGATCATGCGCCGATGATATCAACGGCGCGCAAGGCCGGCTGCGAGAAAAAGGGCGGAGATTCACGATCCCCGCCCCTGTTGCTCGCGGATATGCAGCGCAACCGCGCCGCTATCGGGCTGGCGCGCTCAGAAGCCTTTCCGGCTCTGCTCGCGAATGGTCTCGATCTCGGCCGGCGGGATGTGCAGGAACTCGAGGAACTCCTGGTGCTCGCCGGGCGCCGAGCGCTCGAACTCCATGTGCCAGCGGTGCATCTGCTCTTCGCTCAGCCCGCAGGCCTTCATGATGGAAACCCACTTCTGCTTAGTGATCATTTCTGCTCTCCTTAGACCTCTGTGGCGCAGCAGCTTGAGGATCGCCGCCTGATGCTCGCGGAGAGTCCTGATCTCGCCGTCCAGCTCCATGAGCCTGCGCTGCAGCACTGTGGCGGCATCGCCGGCCGGGCGATCGAGGATGGCGCGAATGTCGGCCAGCCGGAGGCCCGCGTCGCGGTAGGCGCGGATCTCGAGCAGGCGCGCCAGATCGCGCTCGCCGTAGCAGCGGTAGTTTCCCTGGCTGCGCACGGGCTTGCGCATCAGCCCGATCGATTCGTAGTACAAGAGGGCGGTCCGGCTGAGGCCGGCCCGCTTAGCGAGTTTGCTTACGGTCCACATCGTCTGCTCCCACTGTCGACCCTATAGTTATAGACAGGTCAAGCGGGAGTGCAAAAGGAGGTCGAGAAGGCTGCGCGACGCGGCAACGCGCGAATCACTCTCTCAATTCCTCTGGCCCCGATCGCTTGTTTCTTGCCGTACACTCAGTCAGGAGCTTGAACGCGCGTGAAATCGGGATTTGTCGCCATTCTCGGCCGGACCAACGTGGGCAAGAGCACCCTTCTGAACGCCCTGACCGGCGAGAAGGTGGCCATTGTCACGGCCAAGCCGCAAACCACGCGGAACCGCATCGTTGGGGTGGTGGAGGCGCCGGCGCGCAAAGGGCAACACCCGGCGGCCCAGATCGTCTTCGTGGATACGCCGGGCGTGCACAAGCCCGGCTCCCAGCTCGACCGCCGCATGTTGCAGGAGGTTCACAACGCCCTCGAAGAGCGCGACCTGGTGCTGGTGCTGGTGGATGCGACGCGCCGATCACAGTTAAGAGAGGATCCTTCCCAGGTCTCAGAACCGAGCCCTGGGGCACCCGACAGAATTGAGAAACGGAAACCTTGTTGGGCGAGCGAGGACGAATTCCTCTTCTCGCTCGTGCGCCGACTCGACTGCCCGGTGTTCCTGGTGCTGACCAAGATCGATCTGGTACGCAAGGACCAGTTATTGCCGATGATCGAGACGCTGACTCACCAGTACAACTTCGCCGAGGTGATCCCGGTGAGCGCGCGCAAGCGCGACGGGCTCGACGTGCTGGTGCAGAAGATCGTGGAGGTGCTGCCGACGGGCGAGCGCTACTACCCCAAGGACCAGTACACAGACCAGCCGCTGCGCTTCATGGTGGCGGAGCTGATCCGCGAGAGCATCCTGATCGAGACCGGCGAGGAGGTGCCGTACGCGTCGGCGGTGGTCATCGAGGAGTTCGAGGAGCCGCGGCCGGGGGCCGGGAAGCCGCTCACGCGGATTGGCGCGGTAATCTACTGCGAGCGCGATGGGCAGAAGGCGATCCTGATCGGCAAGGGCGGGGCGAAGCTTAAGGCGATCGGCGCGGGCGCGCGGCGCAAGATCGAGTCGCTGGTGGGCACGCAGGTCTATTTGGAGCTGCACGTGATCGTGGAGCCGGGCTGGCGCGAGTCGCGGACGTTCGTCGAGTCGCTCGATTGGCGCAACCAGTTGGGGCATTTGGCGGAGAAGCAGTCGAACGAGAAGGACTCGGAAGGGCGCGGCGGCTGATCGGCGCTCTTCGGTTGGCGGCGGCGCCGGCGATCAGCGAAGGATGCTGAAGGGGCCGGAGTTCGTGGGTGCTGTGTTGCCGGCGGGCGAACCGTAGTCGGAGTCGAAGCCAAGGTGCAGCTTGGCGGCCTCGGACATCATCCCTGGGTTCCACAGCGGATCAAAGACAACATCGACATGGACCTCGCGCACCTCGGGCAGCGCAGCGAGCTTGTGCTCCACTTCGGCTTTGATGACATCGGACATGCTGCATCCGGGCGCGGTGAGCGACATGCGCACATCGATGCGATGACCGCCGCACGAGAGCGCGGTGGATGAGGCGGCGTAGATCAGGCCGAGGTTGACGATGTCGACGGGGATCTCCGGGTCGCGGACGGTCTTGAGCGCGCGCCAGATCAGATCGTCGCGGAAGGGTTCAGAGACCGGTGCGCTTTGGTCGTTGTTTTGAGAATTTGCCATCGTGTAGTCATCCTGCGGCCCGATTTGCCGCTCAACCTGTCAGCTGGCGGCGTGGACGCCGCCAGTACAGCCGGTCCCCCACCCCAAGAAAGTAGGACCATTTCTTTGGGACCCCGGTCTGGAGACCGGCGTTACTCGGTGGAGGCGGGTTTGCCGTCGGCGTCGAGCGCCGACTGCAGCGTGTGCCAGGCGAGCGTGGCGCACTTGACGCGAGCGGGGAACTTGGAAACGCCCGAGAAGACCGTCAGTTTGCCGAGGTCGGCGGGCGTGACCTCCTGCTTGCCCGTCACAAGGTCATGGAACTCCTCGAAGAGCTTGACCGCCTCGGCCCGGGTCTTGCCTTTGAGGATTTGCGTCATCATCGATGCGGAGGCGCGGGAGATGGCGCAGCCGGAGCCCTGGAACGCCACATCGCGGATGGCGTCGCCATCCATGTTGATGTATACGGTACATCGGTCGCCGCACATCGGGTTGTAGCCTTCGGCGTGCTGCCTGGCGTCGGCCGGCTTACGGAAGTTGCGCGGAGCTTTGCTGTGCTCCAGGATCACTTCCTGATAGAGATCGCCGAGTTCACCCAGATCGGTCGTCACGCGAACACCTCACGCGCCGCGCGAATGCCCGCGACGAGGGCATCGATTTCTTGCTTCGTGTTGTAGACGGCGAACGAGGCACGCGCCGTGGCGGGAATGCCGAAGCGATCCATGACCGGCTGCGCGCAGTGGTGTCCGGTGCGGATGGCGATGCCATCGCGGTCGAGGATGGTGCCGAGATCGTGCGGATGCACGCCGTCGACCAGGAACGAGAGCACGCCGGCGCGCTCGCGGGCCGTGCCGATGAGGCGGACATACGGCAGGGAGCCAACGGCTTCGGTGGCGTAGGCCAGGAGCTCGTGCTCGTGCGCGGCAACCTTTTCCATGCCGAGGCCGGAGATGTATTCGAGCGCCGCGCCCAGCGCGATGGCGCCGGCGATATCGGGCGTGCCTGCCTCGAACTTGAACGGCAATTCGTTGTACGTCGTCTTCTCGAAGGTCACGGAGCGGATCATGTCGCCGCCGCCCTGGTAGGGAGGCATGGCTTCGAGCAAGGCGCGCTTGCCGTAGAGCACGCCGATGCCCGTGGGGCCGTAGACCTTGTGGCCGCTGAAGGCGTAGAAGTCGCAGTCGAGCGCCTGCACGTCGACGGCCATGTGCGGCACGGCCTGCGCGCCGTCGACGAGCACGGGGACGCCGCGGAGGTGGGCCATCGCAATCAATTCGGCGACCGGGTTCACGGTTCCGAGGGCATTGGAGACCTGCGTGATGGCAACGATCTTGGTGCGCGGGCCGATAAGCTTCTCGAATTCGTCGAGGAGCAGCTCGCCGCGGTCGTCGATGGGCGCGACGACCAAGCGCGCGCTCTTCTCTTCGCACAGAATCTGCCAAGGCACGATGTTCGAGTGGTGTGCCATGGTCGTGATGAGCACTTCGTCGCCCGCGCCGACGTGCGTGCGGCCGTAGGTCTGCGCCACGAGATTGATGGCCTCGGTAGCGCCGCGAACGAAGATGATCTCGCGCGCATCGGCGGCGTTGATGAAGCGCCGCACCGTTTGACGAGCGGCGTCATGCGCTTCCGTGGCGCGGACGCTGAGCGTGTGCACGCCACGATGGATGTTGGCGTTCATGTGGCCGTAGTAGCGCGCGATGGCGTCGAGCACCACCTGCGGCTTCTGCGAGGTGGCCGCGTTATCGAGATAGACGAGAGGCTTGCCATAGACGCGCTCGGAAAGGATCGGGAAGTCCGCGCGAATCCTGGCGATGTCGAGGCCGTGCGCGCTCTCGCGTGGGAGCGGTTCGCGGGGTGCGGCTTGTGCGACGGCGGTCATCCCACTTCCTCCCAGTTCCGCGCACCCTCTTCGGGCGGCGCGGAGGAAACCGCGGTCTGCCGATTTGTGGTGAGATCGTTCAACCGTTCGCGAATCAGACCTTCGACGAACTCGCGCGCCGGGGGCTCGCTCATGCGGTCGAGGCACTCGGCGGCGAAGGCGTAGAGCAAAAGGTTCCGCGCGGAGGCCTCGTCGATGCCTCGCGTACGCAGGTAAAAGAGCTGCTCGTCCTCGATTTGGCCGATGGTGGCGCCGTGGGTGCACTTCACGTCGTCGGCGTGGATCTCGAGCTGGGGCTTGGTGTCGATGCGCGCGTTGTCCGATAGGAGCAGGTTGCGGTTGGTCTGCTTAGCGTCGGTCTTCTGAGCGTCCTTGTGGACCACGATGCGGCCGTGGAAGACACCGCGCGCGGAGTCGTCGAGGATGCCGTTGTAGAACTGGCGGCTGGTACCCTGCGGCTGCGCGTGCTCCACCATCATGTAGTTGTCGAGATGCTGGCTGCCGGCGCCGACGAAGAGGCCGTTGATCAGACACTCCGCGCCTTCGCCCGCAAGCACCGGATGCACGTTGTTCCGGACCAGGCCGCCGCCCAGGAGAATCGAGTGCGACGAGACGTTCGCGCCGCGCGCTTGCTCCAGACGCAGCGTGGAGACATTGAAGGCTGCGAGATTCTCGCGCTCGACGAGATAGTGCGAAACGACGGCGTCCTGCCCGGCGACGAGTTCCGTTACCGCATTGGAGAACGCGGCTTCCTCGCCGATGGAGACATAGTCTTCGATGATCGCCGCATGGCTGGTTGGCTCGGCGACGATCAGCGTGCGCGGATGAGCCATGATTGTGGCGTCCGCGCCGGCGGAAACATAGAGGAGATGGATGGGCTGTTCGATCGCTGCCCCACGGCGGATGCGCAGATACGCGCCGTCTTCCCAGAGCGCCGTATTGAGGGCGGCAAACACGTCGCGGCGCACGCTGGCGTAGCGGCCAAGGTGCTGTTCGATGCCCTCGGGAGCCGGATTGCGTACGGCGCCTCGCAGTGCCTGAGCCAAGGAGTAGACTTCGAGGCTGGCGGGCAGGTTGCCCGCGTTGGAGAGTTCCGGCGCAAAGCGGCCGTTCACGAAGACGAGCCGGCAGGCCGCGCCCGGCACGCGGAACCTCGCAATCTCTTCGGCGGAAACTGCTGTGCTGTATCCGGCCGCGCGTTGGAATGGAGTCTTCGCCAGCGCGGCGAGGTTGGTGAAGCGCCAATCCTCATCGTGCGTTGTGGGGAAGCCGGCGGCATGGAAGCGCTGCCAGGCGTCCTCGCGCAGTTGCCGCAGCCACACCGGCTCGCGCTCCTGCCGGAGCGCGCTCAGCTCGCCATACGCTTCGAGATATGTGTTTGGCCTTCCGATCACCGTCGCCATTTGTTTCTCGCTTCCCATCTCTCCCGGCCCGGTCCTCAGAGAATCCGGCAAGATTGGCTGAGCCGTTGCTTTTACGATTCCTCAGGGGCTAAAGCCCGCATTCTTTTTGCCGCATCGGCATGGCTGAAGCCGTGTCCTGACACGGATCGGTTCAAAAAGACTCATGCGGGCAATGCCGCGTGCGCGTCCGCCTCGGTCCGGCCGTATCCCTTGTCTTCGAGCTCGAGCGCCAGTTCCGGCCCGCCGGAGCGTGCGATCCTGCCGTCGACCAGGACGTGCACGAAGTCCGGAGCGACGTAATCCAGCAACCGCTGGTAGTGCGTGATGACGAGGAATGCCCGATCGGGGCTGCGCAGCGCATTCACGCCCTGCGCCACGATGCGCAGCGCGTCGATGTCGAGTCCGGAGTCGGTCTCGTCGAGGATGGCAAGCTTGGGCTCCAGCATGGCCATTTGCAGAATCTCGTTGCGTTTCTTTTCGCCGCCCGAGAAGCCTTCGTTCACCGAGCGGTTCATGAACTTCTCGTCTATCTCGAGGAGCTTGGCGCGCTCCTTGTAGAGCGGCAGGAAGTCCATCGCGTCCAATTCTTCCTGGCCGTGGAACTTACGGATGGCGTTCATGGCCGAGCGCAGGAAGTAGGCGTTTCCGATGCCGGGGATCTCGACGGGGTACTGGAAGGCGAGGAAGACGCCCTCGCAGGCGGCCTCTTCCGGCTCCATCTCCAACAGGTCCTTGCCGTTGAAAAGAACCCGGCCGGCGGTCACCACGTAGGTGCTGCGCCGCGCCAGCACCGCCGCCAGCGTGCTCTTGCCCGACCCGTTGGGGCCCATGATGGAATGCACTTCGCCGGCATTCACCGTGAGATTCACGCCCTTCAGAATCTCGTGGCCTTCAACCGTGGCGTGCAGGTCCTGGATTTCTAGCAATGCCATTCGTTCTTCTCCGATCTCCTTGAAGCATCGGGTCCCGCGTTGAGGACCGAGTGCGGGGGTAGACGCCCGCACGACAGCCGGCCTTGAGGCCGGCGTTACAAATCATCCCACGCTGCCTTCGAGGCTTACGCCCAGTAGCTTCTGTGCCTCGACGGCGAACTCCATGGGCAGCTCCTTGAAGACGGTCTTGCAGAACCCGTTCACGATCATCGACACGGCGTCCTCGGCCTTGAGTCCGCGCTGGCGAAGGTAGAAGAGCTGGTTCTCGCCGATCTTGGAAGTGGAGGCTTCGTGCTCCATGCGGGCCGTGGCGTTGCGCACTTCGATGTAGGGGAAGGTGTGCGCGCCGCAGCGGTCGCCGATCAAGAGCGAGTCGCACTGCGTGTAGTTGCGCGCGCCGGTCGCGCTCTTCATGATCTTTACCTGGCCGCGATAGGTGTTCTGGCCGTAGCCGGCCGAGATACCCTTCGACACGATGGTGGAGCGCGTGTTCTTGCCGATGTGGATCATCTTGGTGCCGGTGTCGGCCTGCTGGCGGTTGTTGGTCAGCGCCACGGAGTAAAACTCGCCGACCGAGTTGTCGCCCTGCAGAATGCAACTCGGATACTTCCACGTGATCGCCGAGCCGGTTTCGACCTGGGTCCACGAGATCTTCGAGTTCACGCCCAGGCACTTGCCGCGCTTGGTGACGAAGTTGTAGATGCCGCCGCGGCCTTCCTTGTCGCCGGGGTACCAGTTCTGCACGGTCGAGTACTTGATCTGGGCGTTATCGAGCGCGACCAGCTCGACGACGGCGGCGTGCAACTGGTTCTCGTCGCGGATGGGCGCCGTGCAGCCTTCGAGATAGCTCACATAGGAGCCCTCTTCGGCGACGATGAGGGTGCGCTCGAACTGGCCGGTCTCCGCGGCGTTGATGCGGAAGTAGGTGGAGAGCTCCATGGGGCAGCGCACGCCCTTGGGCACGTAGACGAACGATCCGTCGGTGAACACCGCCGCGTTCAGCGCGGCATAGAAGTTGTCGGTATGCGGAACGACGGAGCCCAGGTATTTCTTCACCAGGCCGGGATGCTTCTTCACTGCCTCAGAGAACGAACAGAAGATGACGCCGAGTTCGGCGAGCTTCTCTTTGAAGGTGGTGGCTACCGAAACCGAATCGAACACCGCGTCGACGGCCACGCCCGACAGCAGCTTCTGCTCAGTGAGCGGAATGCCGAGCTTTTCGTAGGTGCGCAGGATCTCGGGGTCCACATCGGTGAGGCTTTCGAGCTGGGGCTTCTGCTTAGGGGCCGAGTAGTAAGTGATGCCCTGGTAGTCGATGGGGCCGATGGTCAGGTTGGCCCACTTGGGGGCCCCCTCTTCGCGCTCCATGCGGAACCAGTGGCGCAGCGCGTTCAGCCGCCACTCGAGCATGAATTCGGGCTCGCCCTTGCGCGCCGAGATCAGCCGGACGATGTCCTCGTTCAGGCCCTTGGGGACCCGGTCCTCGTCAACGTTGGTGACGAAGCCCCACTTGTATTCCTGTTCCGTCAGACCGCGAATTGTATCGACGTTGGAACTCATTCGACCTCCACGGGAGCCGCCCCGGATCATTCTTCCTATCGGCCCCGCGGCGAAACGCTGTACGGACCGGACAGGGGGGAGCCAACTGCTTTCCCGCAATATAGGACTCATTTGGTCCTATATTGATATCAGTGTACCCCGGACCCTCGTCCAATTCAAGACCAAAAGAGTCGGATTTTGTCTCTGAGGACCTGTGAATGGATCGCGGAAGCGGAGAATAACCCTTCGGCTCAGATTCCGCTAGAGATAGGATGCGGGGCGGACGCGCGAGGATCGCGGTTTATTTCTTCTAGTGGAGTTCGGTCCGCCGATGCGGGCCCGGCTCGCGAACGCGGTTGGCCTCGAAGTTCACGATCTTCCACGCCCCGTGGGCATCCCGGACATAGACGCGCGTATAGCGGTAGTTGCCGCTGACCTGGCCTTCGGGGGTTGTGGCCTGGACGGTGGCCAGCGACGTGACCACTGCCGTTGCTCCGTAAAAACGCACCTTACGGTCCGTAATGGTGAGGAGCGAGAAATGAACCCGCCCGGAGCGGAGGTTTTGCAGCGCTTCGTCGCGGGACTGCAGGGTCCCGGAAGGTGTGATGGCCATGTAGTCATCGGCCAGAAGGGCGTCCAACGCCTTGATATTGGATGTGAGGATTGCGTCGCGCCAATTATCTTCGAGCTGGTCGATCTCGTGACGGTTTTCGTGCTTCTGGGCCAGGGGCATCCCGGCGGAAGAAGAGACGGCGAACGCTGCCAGCGCAAGGACCGCTGCAAACAGCCGCGCGGCTTGCAGGTGGCGGCAAGCGGAACTCCAGTAGGCGTTTACCGAACCCGGCATACGCGTACACGGTAGACCGGAAAAGGTGCGCCGGTCAAATGGAAAACTGGCACAATACGCGCCGCTGGACCGAATGGCGGAGAATCCGGCTGGCTCAGGAGGTTATGCGACGGAGCGCTGCGGCAAACTCCGGCAGTACGATGGTCTGCTCGCGGTCGGGTCCGGTGGAGATCATGCCGATCTTTGCCCCGCTCTCGCGTTCCTGGAAGGCGAGGTAGTCGCGCGCGGCCTGGGGCAGCTTGTCATACTCGACGATGCTCTCCGTCGACTGCCGCCAGCCCTTCAGCATGGTGTAGCGCGGCTTGATCGCTTCCAGCCCAGCGACGTCGGCCGGGACTTCGTCAGTGACCTTGCCGCCGATCTCGTAGCCGGTGCAGACGGGGATTTCGGCCAGCTCGTCCAGCACGTCGAGCTTGGTCACCACGAGCCATTCCGCGCTGTTGACTTGGTTGGAGTAGCGCAACAGCGGAATGTCGAGCCAGCCGCAGCGCCGGGGCCGTCCCGTCACCGCGCCGTACTCGTTGCCGCGCGCCCGCAAGGCTTCGCCGGTGGCGTCGTGAATCTCGGTCGGGAACGGTCCCCCGCCCACACGCGTTACATAGGCCTTGGTCACCGAGATCACCGATCCGATGGCGGCAGGCCCCACGCCGGTTCCCGTCGCCGCACCGCCCGCCGTGGCGGAGCTGGAGGTGACGAACGGATAGGTTCCGTGGTCGATGTCGAGCATGGTTCCCTGCGCGCCCTCGAACATCACGCTGCCGCCGTGGGCCAAGATCCCATTCAGCAGACGGCCAGTGTCAGCCACAAACGGCCGCACCTTTTCGGCCGCCGCGGCGTATTCCTCGTACATCTTGGCCGGGTCGAGCGGGTCGGTGCCGAACAGGGCATGGGCGATAGCGTTCTTTTCCGCGCAGGCTGCCTCAATGTGCGTCTTGAGCAGGGCAGGATGAAGCAGGTCGACCACGCGCAGGCCGCCGCGCGACATCTTGTCCTCGTAAGCCGGCCCGATTCCCTTGCTCGTGGTGCCGATCTTCTGGCGGCCCGGGGCGGTCTCGGCGGCGAGCTCGATCATGCGGTGGTAGGGCAGGATCACTTGGGCGCGGTTGGAGACGAAGAGGTTGCCGTCGACCTCGACGCCCAGCTCACGGATGCGGCCGACCTCGCTGAGGAAGGCGATCGGGTCCAGCACCACGCCGTTGCCGATGATCCCTTTGCATCCCTTGCGAAGCACGCCGCAGGGAATGAGCTGCAAGACGAACTTGTGCTCGCCAATGATGACCGTGTGCCCGGCGTTGTGGCCGCCGGCGTAGCGCGCCACGGCGGAGAACCGCTCGCTGAGCACGTCCACGATCTTTCCCTTGCCCTCGTCGCCCCACTGGGCGCCTACGACCACAGCCGTTTTCGCTCGCATCGCAGTTCCGATTCCACACGTTCACCCGCCGTAGCAAGCTGATTATGAAGGCCGCTGCGCGCGGGCGCGGATTTGGGTGCGGTATTGCTGGCCGCAACCAACTCGATTCTAAACCCGGGGCCGTCAGCGGCACGGCTGAGCGCGGCCGGCCTGCTGTTAACCAATGCCCCGGCTGCTTCGTTCTACCGGTAGACACGCATGCGTCGCTCGATTGGAAGAGGAGACAATCCGATGATCAGCCGCAACCGCCTCATTTCCTGCATCTTGTGCTTCGTCATGGGACCGGCGCTGGCGCTGCCTGCCGCCGCGCAAGACCGCCCCGAACCGCCCCGGCAGCCCATTACGGCAGGCGCTCCGACGGATAAGGAAGTCGCCGACACGCAGGCCCAGCTAATCCACCTGTTGCGCCTGAGTCCGATGCTCACAACCGTCGTGGCCCGGGACCCGTCGCTGCTGGCCGACCAGCCGTACGTGGCCCGCAACAACCCCGAGCTGGCGCAGTTTCTTCAGAGCCATCCCGATGTGGCGCGCAACCCCGAGTTCTATCTCTTCAGCCACCTGGACGAGGGCGGCGGGGACCGCGGCCAAGCGCTCGAGCGCGCCGTGTGGCCCGAACTGGTGCAGCCTGCGCCGTACGAGCCCTCACCCACGGCGGCTGTCATGGACAAGATCATCCCCATTATCGTGCTTCCCCTTCTGTTCCTGGCGGTCGTGTGGATCGTACGCATCTTCGTCGAAAGCCGTCGATGGAACCGCACCTTCAAGCAGCAGAGCGAGGTCCATGCCAGGCTGATCGATAAGCTCGGCACCAGCCAGGACCTGGTTGCGTATATGGAAACAGAGGCGGGCAAGCGATTCCTGACGGGGTTGCCTATTGGGCCCGGCACCGACCTGGTTCAACGCATGCCGAATGCCGTGGCCCGTGTGTTAACGCCGCTGCAGGCCGGGATCGTGATGACGCTGCTGGGCATTGGCTTGTTTTTCCTGCGGCACGCCGGGCCCGACATGGAAACCCCGATGACCGTGCTGGGGACTCTGGCGCTGATGCCGGGAATCGGATTTATCCTTTCGGCAGGGGCCACGTGGGTTCTGGCTCACCGGCTGGGCATCATGCCCGAGAAGCTCGACGCGCAGACTCAGGCCGCGCCCTTCGGCTCACAGGACAGGCAGTGAGTTCGAAAGGGCCCGGCCGTGGCGAAGGAGCGTATGTTCTGGGAATCCGCATTGCCCGGGGAACTGGCCGGCGGCGCGCTCGACAAAGCGCCCGCCGGCGGCGTGTGTGATCCCGCGATGGAGAACGACGCCTTCGCCGTCTTCTACGAGCGCTCGGCCCGGCCGCTCTGGGCTTATTTGGCGCGGGTTTCCTCCGATCCCGCGCTGGCCGACGACCTAATGCAGGAGAGCTACGTTCGCTACCTCTGCGCCAGCGGCGCGCCGTCGCTCATCGTTCAAGGCGAAGCCGCTGCCCGGCTCTATCTGTTCCGCATCGCGACCAATCTGCTGCGCGACCACTGGCGGCGTCCGCGTCCGGCGTCGTTCGAGGAGATCCCCGAAGAGGTCTTCAGCACGCCGGGCTCATCCGGGCAGACCGATACGCAAGTCCTGCTCGGTCCGGCGCTCGGCCAATTGAAGCCGCGCGAAAGCCAGTTGCTCTGGCTGGCCTATGCCGAAGGCTATTCGCACCGCGAGATCGCCGAGGTGACGGGCCTTGCCGCAGCCAGCATCCGGCTGCTGCTCTTTCGCGCGCGGCGCAGGCTTGCCGGACTTCTGCGTACGGCCGCCGCGGGGAGGGAATCATGATGTTCCAGAACTGCCCACACGAGAAAGACCTCCGCGAGATGATCGCGCGCGGCCAATGGCCGCTGACAGCAGGGCCGGAGTTTCGCGCTCACGTGGGCAATTGCCGCCGGTGCAGCGATCTGGCGCTCGTCGCCGGAGCCTTCCGGCAGGCTCGCGCCGAATCTCTCCCCGCGGCCAGGCTTGTTTCGCCCAGCGTTCTGCAGTGGTGCGCTCAACTGCGCCGCCGAAATGCCGCCATTGAGCGACTCGAGCGCCCGCTCCTCGGCGCGCAGATCTTTGCGCTGGCGGTCGCGCTGGCGGCTTGCGTGGGGTTCACTGGTTTCGAGGCTCGCCACGGCGTCGCCTGGCTCAACTGGGTTGGCAGTCTTTCGCAGGAGGGGCTGCACTTGAGCGCTCTCTTCTCGACGATGCCGGAACTGACCTGGCTGGTGCTGTTCCCCGCGCTTGCCACGTTGGCGTTGCTCGGCGGTGTCACCGTCTACATGACGGGCGACAGGCACTGACGAATCGCTCCATCGCGTCGCGGCGCCGTCTCCGGCGGCCTATTCCCCTCACACGCGCCCCGGCGTCTGACGTCCCCAGCGCTTGCCTGTTATAGTTCCCTACGCGAATTCCGGCGTGCCTGCCGCGCGCTCGAAAGCGCAGGGGGGAATGAGGGCGATGATCTGGAGCGAGAGTACGAGACGGGCGTTCTTGAAGCGGTTTGGCGTGGCCGGCGCCGCGGCCCTGGCTGCGGCGAATGCCGAGGGATTTGCGCTACCCACAGGGCTAAGCACGCAGGCTCCGGCGCAACCCGCACCAAGCGCTGCAGATCTGAAGCTAGCCGCCACGCGTAACGCCCGCATGGCCTGGTGGCACGAGGCCAAGTTCGGCATGTTCATCCACTGGGGCCTCTACAGCGTGATCGGCCAGCACGAGTGGGCGAAAGAGAACGAAGGGGTTCCTCTGCTCGAGTACGAGCGGCTCGTCAAACACTTCCACCCCAAGCCCAATGCCGCCCGTGAGTGGGCGCGGTTGGCCAAGCGCGCCGGGCAGAAGTACATGGTGATGACCACGAAGCATCATGAGGGCTTCTGCCAATGGGACACGAAGCTGACCGACTATAACGCCGTGAAACAGGGGCCGGGGCGCGATCTGGTCCGGGAGTTCGTTGAAGCGGCGCGCGCCGAGGGTCTGCGGGTGGGCTTCTACTACTCGCTCATGGACTGGCACCACCCGGACGGGGCGACTTGTGCGCATGACGAGGCCGCCCGCCGGCGCTTCGTCGATTACACCCACGGCCTAGTCCGCGAGCTGATGTCCAAATACGGCAAGATCGACATCCTGTGGTACGACGTGGATTGGCCGCTGACCGCCGAGCAGTGGGAATCTGAGCGGATGAACGAGATGGTCTTCTCGCTGCAACCGGACATTATCGTGAACAACCGCAACGGCCTTCCCGGAGATTTCTCCACGCCTGAGCAACACATTCAGGCCGCCGAGTCGGGCCGCGCCTGGGAAACCTGCATGACGCTGAACGACAGTTGGGGATTCAATCGCGGCGACGATGCCTGGAAGACGCCCAAGACCGTGGTCGACAACCTGATCACCTGCGCGCGCGGCGGAGGCAATTACCTTCTCAACATCGGGCCCGAGCCCGACGGCTCCATCCCGCCGGAATCTGTGACGATTCTGGGAGCCGTGGGCAAGTGGCTCGACGCGAACGGCAAGGCAATCTACGGGACGGAACGGTGTAATGCGAGCTGGAACGTAAACGCCAACTATACACGCCGCGGCAATACGCTCTACGTGCACCAGCTTTACTGGCCGGGCCACACGCCAGCCGCCGAGTGGCTCGATTTCTACAAGCCCGAGGTGGTGGTCGCCATCGGCGGACTCAAGGCCAAGGCGCTTTCGGCGCAGCTGCTCAAGACCGGCCAGAAGGTCACGTTCACGCAGGATGAGTTTGTGCTGCGTCTCACCGGCCTGCCGCTTGCGGCGCCTGACCAGCCGGTCACGGTGATCGAAGTCGAGTGCGACAGCGAACCGGTAGTTGACCACGATGCGATGCGCCCGCAGTGGCCGCGAAACAAGGTGGGGATCAGCGGCTAGCGGACCCCCGGGACATTTCGCGTGGACCGAATCGGGATTACGCAGAAATGCGTAACGCGATAATGCGTAATGATGTTGAATGACTACGTGGAAGCGCGTTACGCTAAATAGCGTAATGGTAGATCAGGAGAACCCGTTCATCTTCGGCGAAGTGGTTCGGGAGCCGAATTTCGTGGATCGGACACGGGAACTGGATCAACTGGTCCGGGACCTGGCGGACGGCCAGAAGGTGTTTCTTCTTTCTCCCCGCCGTTTTGGAAAGAGCTCCCTTGTCGCACTGGCTTTTCTCAAACTCAGGAAGAGGCAGATTCGCACTGTCAACCTGACCGTGAGCAGCTACTCCAGCTACACCCAATTCCTGGAGAAGTTCGCGGAGAAGGTATTGCGCGCCGCCGGCCCATGGAATCGAGTGAAGGATTGGGCCGCGCGGTTTGGGCGGAGCGTAAAGCCTGAAATCAATCTCAACGTCGCCACCGGCGAGGTGAGCCTTTCGTTTGGCGCCAAACCGGGTTTTGACCCCGCGCCGATCGCTCCGGAGGTCTTTGCTCTGCCAGGAGAATTGGCCCGTAACGCAGGTTTCCGCTTGGCGATCTGCCTCGATGAATTTCAGCAGATCTCCGAGTTCGACGGTGGCTCGGTGGAAAACGTTCTGCGGAGCCAAGTTCAAGAGCAGTGGGAGGTCGGCTATGTTTTTGCCGGGTCTCAGCCCTCCCTGATGAGGGAGATGCTGTCGTCCGACCGGCCGTTTTACAAGGCCGGTCCGCCGATGTTCCTGGACAAGATTCCAGAGGGGGACTGGAAAGAGTTTATCGCCCGGCAATTTGGGAAGAAGCGGAGAAGGCTCGACGAGAGCGCGCTCGATGCTCTGCTGGCGATCGCCGACCTAATCCCGTATGACGTACAGCGTATCGCACATGAACTCTGGGATTACGCGGAACTAGCGTCAAAACGCGTTCTCTATACTTCCGATGTCCGTTGGGTCTCGGAAGACCTCGTGGCCGGACAATCCACTTACTACGAGCAGCTTTGGCAGCACCTATCGGCTGCGCAACGGGCCGTGCTGCAGGCGCTGGCGGAACGCGGTTCCTCGCAGATCTACGCAGAGACCGTGAGAAGCGAATTCCGGCTTGGACCCGCGTCCACTGTTCAGAGAGCGATCGAATCCCTCGGCTCGAAAGGCGTCCTGGATCGCTACAAGGGCCGCTATTTCTTCTTGGATCCGCTCTTTCCGCAATGGATACGGAATGGGATTGCTTGAGGGCATGCGTGGTTTGCGCTGCGTGCAAACCGATGCGGGAAGAAGACCTTCTCAGTTCCTCCGGCGTCGACTGATGAATGCCTGATTCCTTGACTGATCGGCCCTCAACGATCGCCTCGTTGATTCGCGCCGGATGCCCGTGTGAAGGGGGCGGCGCGGGGCGCACGCCTTGTGCCATACTACGGCCGTGTTTCCGACATGCCTTCGCAGGAAAGAAAGTGTGAGCGATGACCGGCCGCGAACGAACTCTCGCCGTTCTTCAAGGGCAACGCACCGACCGTCTGGCTGCGATGCCCATCACTATGATGTTTGCCGCGGACGTTCTGGGCGTGAAGTACAGTGCGTACGCGCAGGATTTCCGCGTTCTGGCCGATGCGCAGGTAAAGACGGCGGAGATGTTCGGGTTCGATTATGTCTCGGCGATCTCGGACCCGGCTCGCGAGGCAGCCGATTTGGGCGCAAGAATTCAGTGGTATGACGACCAGCCTCCGGCGATTATCGAGGCGGAGGCACTGCTCGCCGACAAGACGGCGCTGGGCCGCGTTGAGGCGCGCGACCCGGTCCCCGGCGGTCGCATGGAGGACCGTCTGCGCGCCATCGAGCTCTTGCGCCAGCGCGTGGGGGGCGAACTGCTGGTGGAGGGCTGGGTGGAAGGCCCCTGCGCGGAAGGCGCCGACCTCCGCGGCATCAATCGTCTGATGACGGACTTCACCGACGACCCAGAGTTCGTGCATGCCCTCTTCGAATTCAACACGGCTCGCGCCGCGCGGTTTGCGGAGTTGCAGATCGAGGTTGGGGCGGACATCATCGGGGTCGGCGACGCCGCAGCGTCACTGGTGGGGCCGCGAATCTACAAGGAATTCGTCTGGCCGTGGGAGAAGAAGCTGGTGGAAGCGATTCACGCGCGGGGCGGACGCGTCCGGCTGCACATCTGCGGCAATACCCGCCGCATTCTCGAAGGAATGGGCGCGCTCGGCTGCTCAATGGTCGACATCGATTACCCTGTGGCGATGGACCAGGCGCGCGCCGCGATGGGCGAGCAACAAACGCTGGCGGGGAATCTCAATCCGGTGAAGGACGTGCGCGACGGCACACCGGATTCCATCGCGCAGGCGCTGGAGAAGCTGCTGGCGCAGGCTGGTCCCCGATGGATTGTGGCCGCCGGCTGTGAGATCGTCCGTGACACGCCGCACCAGAACGTGGATGCTCTCGTGAAGTTCGCTCAAACGCATCCGGCTTCCGCGGCGGCATGATGCACGCAGGGCGTCTGCTTTCCGCGGCCTATCGTCCAATCAGATCGCGGCCGCATCCAGAATCGCGTCCGCGATCCGCGCGGCTTCAACCGCCGGCCGCACGGCATGTACGCGAACAATCGACGCCCCTTTGAGGATCGCCGCGGTCATTGCGGCCAGGCTGGCGTTCTCGCGGGCGTCCACCGGGGCGTCGGCTCCGTCGAAGAGAGGGGCCAGCGTGCGGCCGAGAAACGACTTGCGGCTCAAACCTACGAACAGGGGCCGGCCCAGCGCGAGCAGCTCTCGCTGGCGCGCGAGAAGCGCGTAGTTCTCGGCGAAGCGCTTGCCAAAGCCGTAGCCGGGATCGAGGACGATGGACTCAGGCGGGATTCCGGCGCGCTGCGCGCGGCCGAGACTCGCTGCCAGACCTTCGCGCACCGTAGCCAGCAGTGCATCCGGCTCAAGCTGCGGCTGAGTCCGCCACTCTTCGGGCCGGCCGCGTGTGTGCGATAGCACGACTCCCGCGCCAAGCTCCGCACAGACATTGGCGATTGCGGGGTCCCAGACGAGGCCGCTCACGTCGTTGACGATCTCTGCGCCGGCCTTCAGCGCCGCCTGCGCCGTTTCGGCCTTATACGTATCCACTGAGACCACGGCGCGAGGCAGCCTCTTAAGAACTCCTTCCAGCACGGGCAGGAGGCGCGCCTGCTCTTCGTCTGCGCTAACGGCCACGTCCGCGCCGCCGGCGCGCGATCCCGGCCGCGTGCTCTCCGCGCCCAGGTCGAGAAGGTCCGCGCCTTCCTGGATGCATTGCATGCAGCGGGCCACCGCAGCTTCAGGTTCGAGGAAGGAACCGCCGTCGCTGAATGAGTCCGGCGTGATGTTCACGATGCCGCACACCAGGGTGCGGCGGCCCAGTTCGAGGGTCCGCGTGCGCAACCGCCATGGCGCCGTGTTTCTCATGGGTCTCATCCCGATGGTACGCCGGAGGCGTGATGCTCCTGCTACACTCCGGGCATGAACTCGCTTCGAGCAATTTTGGCGTCCTCGCTGGGCTGTCTTTTGGCTTTCTCCACCGGTCTCGCTGCGCAGGCGCCGGCTCATGCGCGCCCGCCGCGCCATGCGCCCGCGACAGGCCCTTTGGCCGACCGAATCCAGGCCATCCTCGCCGATCCCGCGGTCAGTCACGCCACGTTCGGCATCAGCGTGACCACCCTCGATGGCCAGCCGCTCTACGGCCTCAACGACGGACGCCTGTTCACACCCGGTTCAAACGTCAAGCTGACGACAACCGCCGCAGCTTACGCCCTGCTGCCGGCCGATACGCTTACCTGGACCACGTTCGTGGTCGCGGACGGCCAAGTGGATGCGGCGGGGGTGCTGCATGGCGATGTCGTTCTGCTCGGTGTGGGCGATCCCACCCTCAGCGCGCGCCATTATCCCTACGCCGAGCCCAGCGCGGCCCCGCCGGCCTCGCCCGACTCTGCGTCGAGCGAAACGCTGCCCAGCTCCGCCCCGCCCACCGCCATGGCGATCCTCGACGCGCTCGCTCAGCAGGTCGAGGAATCCGGCGTGCGCACGGTCGACGGCAACGTCATCGGCGATGACACCTTTTTCGTCGACGAACCCTACGCACTGGGCTGGGCGTGGAACGACGTGCAATGGAGCTACGGAGCGCCCGTCTCGGCGCTCACCTTCAACGAGAACGCCGATGAGCTCAGCTTTGAAGCCGATCCGGCTAATCCCGGCGCAACCAAAGCCGAGTGGACGCCGGACGTCGACTATTATGCGCTGGACAACCGGATGACGATCGGCGAACCCGGCAAGGAAGCCCACCCCGGCATCGAGCGGCGGCCCGGGGCCATGCTGGTGCGTGCCTGGGGCACCGCGCCCAGCGATGGGCTCCATGTTTCGTTAGCCGTCGAGGACCCGGCGCAATTCACAGCGGCGGCGTTCCGCCAGGCGCTCCTACTGCGCGGCATCAAAGTCACCGGCGATGCGGAGTCGCGCCACAATTATGCGACCGGCGCGGGCAAGTTTTTCGACGAGCGAGCGCAGCCGATCAAGCTCAGGCCGCTCGCGCTGAGCACGGTCGCGGCTCCTGCCGCCGGCCGCCACGTGATCGGCTCGCACCGATCCGTACCCTTGGCAGAAGACATTACGGTAACCAACAAGACCAGCCAGAACCTGCACGCCGAGCTGCTACTCCGCCTTCTGGGCAAGCTGTACGGGACCGACGGCACACTGGAGCAGGGTGCACGCGTAGTGCGGCAGTTCATGACCGACGCGGGCGTGGACGACAGCGAGTTCTTCCTGTACGACGGCGCTGGCATGAGCCCCGAGGACAAGATGACGCCGGACGCGCTAACCCAGCTCCTTTCCTACGTTTCGCGGCAACCGTGGGGCGCGGCCTGGCGGGAGACGCTGCCCATCGCCGGGGTCGATGGAACGCTAGACAACCGCTTCAAGGAATCGCCGGTGAAGAAGAAGATGTGGGCCAAGACCGGAACGCTGGACGAGGCGAACTCGCTTTCCGGCTATCTGGCCGCCGACAGCGGCCGCACGGTGACGTTCTCCATCCTCGTCAACGGCCGCCGGCCCGGCAGCGACGCCGAGGAACAGGCGATCGACCGCATCGCCGAGGCGATCGCGGCAGCGGAATAGCCGGCTGGAAAGTGGCCGCCCTCGCGCTCCGCAGGCGGCGTTGCAAGTCGGGTAACTGCCTCTAATTGCGCATGGCTCAACGGCGCGAGGGACGCGTAATATGGGAGGCACATGCGCGTTCGCACAGTGGTTTTGTACTTTGCCGCGCCCGCATTTGCGATCTCGTTGACCGGCTGCCGCTCGCTGCCGCCTTCCAAGCCGGCCTCCGAGTGGACACCGCAGGAGGCGCGCGGCGCCGTGGTCTATCAGGCCAAGTGCGCGCGCTGCCACTACCCCACGTCGACGCGTCCTCTGCACGGGCCCGGTTTGCAGGCGCTCACCAAAGTCAAAGCGATGCCGTCCGGTGCGCCGCCCACCGATGAACGGCTGACCGAAGTGATTGTCAGCGGCCGGCAGATGATGCCCGGCACTTCGCTCACCGACGACCAGTTGAAGGATCTGGTCGCCTATCTGCACACCCTATGACGGCGCTGTCCAAGACGCATGATCCGCCGGGCGCGAAGCCTGGACTGCACGTGAGGCACAGCACCGCGCCAGTGCGCCTGCTACGCCAGCCAGGCCTGATCGCCAGCAGCGTCTACATGCTGATGCTTGCCGCAATCACCGCGGGGTATGTTATGAAGGGCCGCGCCGGGCCGGCCTATCTTGTGCTGGCCGCGCTCTTCCTGGCTGGTGCCGTTGGCTTGCTGATGCGATTCCGGTGGGGCTGGGCGCTGACTCTCGCCGCGACCGCGCTGTGCTCCGCATCGTTTCTGTTCAATTACTTTACCGAGCACGCGGTCCAAGCCCTGGAGCAGGGCCTGATCAGCCTGGTGATCTTCCTCTATCTTGTCCGCGCGGAAGTGCGAGAGAAGCTGCGATAGGCCCGCCTACCAAAGCGTCTTGCACGCGCCGGCTGAAGCGAGTAAGGCGCCGGCGAGCGGCTGACGGCGACCGGCCGTCGCTCCCACTACAATGAAATAGTGATGGATCTGGTTCAGATCGAGCCGTTGCGCCGCACGCAGCCGCGTAGGCCGGAATGGCTGAAGGCGCGCGCCCACATGGGCGAAAACTACCACGATCTGAAGCGGCTGGCCCGCTCGCTATCGCTGCACACGGTGTGCGAGAGCGCCCATTGCCCCAACATCGGCGAGTGCTGGCACCACAAGACTGCGACGTTCATGATGCTCGGCGACATCTGCACGCGGCGCTGCGGTTTTTGCGCCGTGCCCAAGGGCCGGCCGGAGCCCATCGACTTCGACGAGCCTCGCCGCGTGGCGCAGGCCGTGGCGGCGTTGGGTCTGGAGCACGCCGTCATTACCAGCGTGAACCGCGACGACGACAATCTGGGCGGAGCGCGGGCCTTCGCCCTGGTCATCGAGGAGGTCCGCCGCCAGGCGCCCGGCTGCCGCGTCGAGGTGCTCATCCCGGACTTTCAGGGCGACCGGGAAGCCATCCGCATCGTCGTCGAGGCGCGGCCGGAGGTGCTGAATCACAACACGGAGACCGTGCCGCGACTCTACCGCGTGGTCCGTTCCGGCGCGCGGTATGAACGGACGCTCGACCTACTGCGCTATGCGAAGGAGTTGCGGCCGGATGGGCTGACGAAGTCCGGTGTCATGGCCGGTCTCGGCGAGGAGACCCACGAATTGCTGGCCGTCTTCCGCGATCTGGCCAGCGTCGGCTGCGACATCCTTACCATCGGCCAGTACCTGCGCCCCTCGCGCGACCATCTGCCCATCGCGCGCCTTTACACGCCGGGTGAGTTCGCCGAGTTAAAGGCCGAAGCGCTTACGATGGGGTTCCGGCATGTCGAGTCCGGGCCGCTTGTTCGTTCCAGCTATCACGCTCACGAGCAAGCTGCCTCGACCGGCTTGGCCGCTGTTTCTTAGCATGGCTTCGCATCGCTCGGTGCAAACGACTTAGATTACAAACCGCTTTTTGGCAGAACAACTTACTCCGCCCGCAGAGTCTCGGCTGGATCGGCGCGCATCCCTTCGCGCGCCGGGACGAGTGTTGCAACCATGGCTACCAGCAACAAAAGCAGCGGGACGGCAATGAACGTCAAGAGGTCGTGGGTACCGACTTGGAATAGCAAATTCTTCAGTATTTGCGACACCACCAGGGCCATGGCAAGCCCCAGCACCGTGCCGATGGCGACCACGCGAATGCCGTCCTGCATGAGGAGCATTAAGATATTGCCTCGGGTCGCGCCCAGCGCCATGCGGATGCCGATCTCGCTCTTCCGCCGGGTGGTCATGTAGGCGATGAGGCCATAGAGGCCGACAACTGCCAGCACCAAACCCGTCAGAGCAAAGAATCCAAGCAGCGTTGTTTCAAAGCGCGGGCGGTCCGCCAGCCGGTTGAGGGATTGATTCAGGGGCTCCATCTCAACCGGGATGGTGTGATCGATGGAAGAAACCTCCGATCTGACCCACGGTTCAATCGCAGCCACCGGCATGGCGCTATCCACAATCACGATCAAATGGTTTCCGCCCCAGTCGCCGGATACGCTCCGGCGGAGCGCGTACATCTCCGGGTCACTTTGTTCAGTAAGTCCGCTGTTTTTTGCGTTGTCTGCCACGCCAACGACTATGGCTCCGGCGCCGCTGACATGCGCGCCCGGCAGGAATCGCTTTCCAATGGGCTCCTCAACTGGAAACAGGCGCTCGGCCAATAACCGGCTGAGAATCACTTCGCGCTCATCTCCTGTGCGATCCTGATCCGCAAAATTCCGTCCGCGCACAATCGGAATGTTGAGTACACGAAAATAGTCGGGCGTCACGGATCGGCCCACAACAGATCCGCCGGTCCCTGGAGGGACCGGTGGCTTGCCCTGCACGCGCAGATCGGAGAATCTAAAATCGTCTTGCCACCCTCCCGGTGGAATCGAGTCCGTCATCCCCACCGCACGTGCGCCGGGCAGCCGCCGTAGAGACGATTCAAGAAGGAGATAGAAGTCCATGACCTTCTGATTTGTGTTGTAGCGCCACCAGGGAAGCGCCACCTTCACGGTCAATACCCCACCAGTCTGCATTCCGAGATTCTGCTCTTCGATCTTCGTAAAGCTGCGCAGCAACAGCGCCGCACCTGACAGCAGGATGATGCTGATGGCGATCTGCGCCGTGACCAAGCTGCGCCACAAAATAGCGTGATTGCGCGACATCGATGCCTTCGCGTTCAGCGCGGCCAAGTCCGGTTCTTGCAGCGCTGCGGCGAGTCCGAAGATCGCTCCGCAGAGGCTCGAAAGCAAAGCAGCAAACAATGCAATGCGCAGATCGAGATGGGACTTCGAGATGAACGGAATTCCCGTCGGGGCGAGGCGGACAAACACCATGACCAGCGCTTGCGCCAGCGCAAGTCCGGCGAGGCCTCCCGCAAATGAGAGCAACGCAGCCTCAGTGAGGGCTTGGCGGATGAGCCGGCCACGGCTGGCGCCGATCGCCGCGCGCACGGCGAGCTCCCGGTGCCGCCCCGCTCCGCGTGCCATCATCAATCCGGCTACATTCGCGCACGCAATCAGCAAAACCGCAAGGACAAACCCAAAGAGAACCCACGCGACCGGCCGCGCATCCTGCGTCTCGCGATCGCGTAGCGTCCGGATGCTGAGACGAGTTTCGCTTTTCGCCGAAGGAGGGAACCACTTGAGGTCGCCGTTGAACAGTGGCTGCATCTGCGCATACGCCTGCTCCACGCTGACACCGGGTTTGAGGCGAGCAAATACCCGTTCTGGGTCGCCGAAACCCCCATTGACTTTCTGCTGAATCGCAGGATCGAACGCAAGAGGCAAGACGATATCCGCAGATTCCAGGGTAGGAAACTGAAAGTCCTTGGGTAGGACGCCCACGACGCGGGCAAGATTGCCGTCGACATTGATCGTCCGATCCAGGATGTGACGATCGCCGCTGAAGTGCCCCATCCAGAGACCATAAGAAATCATCGCCACGTAAGGTCCATTGGGTCGATCCTCCTCGGGGAGAAAATTGCGGCCGAGAAGCGGAGAAATCCCTAGCAAGGGGAGAAAGCCGACTTGGAACGAGATGCAGCTCAGTTGCATCGGATCGTTCTCAACCAGGTCGCAATTGTGGACCCCTGTGCTCTGCGCTGCGAGAGCCGAAAAAGGGGTCTGATCCTTCTGCCATTCCACATAGAAGCGCCCCATCATAAACTCCTGCCGCTCCAGTGGGTGCACGAATCCTAGCGACACAATTCGACTCGGTTCTGCATAGGGCAAAGGTCGGAACAAGATGCGATCTACAACGCTGAAGACGGCAGTCGTCGCGCCAATGCCAAGTGCGAGAGTGATCAGGACACTGATGGTAAACAGCGGATTGCGGCCAAATGCGCGAAACGCGTAATGAACGTCCTGCATTACGGTCCCAATCCACCATCCGGGACGCTGCCGCTCGCATTGTTCGCGCGCGGCCTCTACGCCGCCGAACTCGACAAGCGCCTGGCGGCGCGCCTCGGGAGCGGGCAGCCCCGCAGCAACCTTCGCAGCGATGGATTGCTCCAAATGGAACTGAATCTCGTCGTCCAGTTCGCCGCGCTTCTTCCGGAAAACGAGGAAGCGTAGCCGCGTGAGGAACTCCGGGATCATGATGCCGCCTCCGCGCCCCGGCCGAGAACCAGAGCGATTGCGGCCGAGAGCCGGTCCCAGCTCTCCAGTTCGGCCTCGAGCTGCATCCGCCCGGTCGCCGTCAGGCGATAGAACTTCGCCCGCCGGTTGTTCTCCGAATTTCCCCATTCCGCGCAGATCCAGCCCTTGTATTCGAGCCGGTAAAGCGCTGGGTAAAGCGAACCCTGGCCGATCTGCAAAACGTCGTTCGAGACCTGCTGAATGCGCTGCGCCACACCCCAGCCGTGCATCGGCCCGAGCGCGAGCGTTTGCAGAATCAGCAGATCAAGCGTTCCCTGGAGTAGGTCTGTCGAAGCCGGCATGTCTTCCCCTCGACGTTCGACAACAGAATGCACTCTCTTCTTGTCGATTGTCAAGGGGAGGACGCCACAAGAGGGTCTTCTCGGCCCGTTTCCCGCCTGCCTGCAAACGATGAACGTCATGCTCCTGGTGGATTTTTGTAGAATAGGCCGTTGGTGGTTTTGCCCAATCTCTCGCATTGAGGACGATCCCGTATGACAGCCTTCATGGCCGGCAATCCCGCGCTCAAAGACCTTTACAGCGACATCAAACGCCGCATGGACCATGCCGTAGCCGATTTCCAGGCCAATCTGGCCTCCACGCGCACCGGCCGCGCCAGCGTTCATATGCTCGATCAGGTGAAGGTCGACTACTACGGCACGCCGACGCCCATCAACCAGCTCGCACAGCTTTCGGCGCCCGAGCCGCAGCTCATCACGATCGCGCCGTGGGATCCGACCATCCTGAAAGAAGTCGAGAAGGCCATCCAGATCGCCGACCTCGGCTTCAATCCGCTCTCCGACGGCAAGATCATTCGCGTCCCGGTCCCGCCCATGACCGAGGAGCGCCGCCGCGAGGTCTGCAAGCACCTGAACAAGATCCTCGAAGAGCACCGCACCGCCGTCCGCAACGTGCGCCGCGACGGGAACGAAGCCCTCAAGAAGCTCACCAAGGACAAGAAGATCAGCGAGGATGACGAGAAGCGCGCTCTCGAAGAGGTGCAGAAGATGACGGATGGCGAAATCCACCGGATGGAAGAGCTCTCGCAGAAGAAGGAAGCCGAAGTGATGCAGGTGTGACGCACCGCGCCGGGGTTGGATCGGAGTTGCCGGCGCACCCGCGAAGTTGAAGCGCGCGGCAACTCCGGATTGCCACTACGGCATCACTGTAACCCGATTCCGGTATATCTGCACGCAGGCGCGACCGATCGTCCACGCCAACTGGAGGCCGACGATCACAACTACGAGCATTACAACCTGATGGAGCCCCTTGTTCGCCGCTGCGAGCTCCGCGCCATGAGCCGCGGCATCCGCAGCCGGGTTCTTCAGCAAAATGAGCGCATGATCCGGCGCTGACAGCAGAATCCCAAGCGGCAACAGCGACAGCACGTGCATTACGAAGTGCCGCGCGCGTTTCGGGCCCTGCCAGGCATCCCGAACAAAGTCCACGATCTTCCACGTAAGCTCGAACGCATTCAGTCCCACCACGCACCAGTAGAATGGCCACCACGCCGGAGCAAGCGCGAAAGGCGATGCGCCCAGGTACCACGCTCCGGGGCCGAGAATCAGAACCGGATAGTGCGGCACAAGCAGCAGCCACACGAAGAACAGGAGGCCGAAGATCGCCTCTGCCAGCGCCTTCGCAAAGGTCCGCGGCTTGCTCCCATCGCTCGCGCCCACCGGCGGCAGATCGGCGGGGGACCAGTCAGAAGCCGCCGGCGCAAATGATTTGCACTTCTCCGGAGAGCGGCGGCTCACCTGCTCGACCACGACGAAGATGAGCGTCACCACCGCGGCGTTGATCAGCAGCAGGACCGGCAGTTGAAACGCCGCCTGGACCGCTGCTTTCCAGCCCAGGTTGTTGACCGCGATCTCGACCGTCCTTCCGATCGTGTACAGAACCGTCGCCCACGCGAGCACCAGCCGCAGCACGTACCAGTAGGTCGGAAATACGTCCGGCCCGATGAGGTACTGCGGACGCTGATACCGTGCCGCCACACGAATCGGCGGGCCGATCTGCTTGAGCCACTTCTCAGTTTCTTCCTTGGTCAGCGGCCGGCCGAGCTCCGCTTCCTTGTCTTCGAGTTGCGCTTCCAGGTTGGTTTTCAGCTCAGCCAGAATGTCGTTCTGACGCTGCCAAGGCAGGTGCTTGCCAACGGCTTGCAGGTATCGATCGAGAAGTTCCATGGCGTTCCTCAATTCCTTGTAATGTGTTCTTGATGTTCACGTTAGGATCGGTCAGGCGCGCGAGCGTCACAACAGGTTGTTGATCGCGGTGTTGATTTGGCTCCACTCCTCAAGCAGACGGGCGAAGATCTGCTCGCCGTCGCCCGAGAGACGGTAGAAGCGCTTGTTGCGCTTGTCCTCCTCGCGCCACTGGCTGGTCAGAAGGCCCTGCGCCTCCAGCCGCCGCAGCAGGGGATAGAGAGTGCTCTCTTCGATCTCCATCCCCTGCGCTGCCAACGCCTTGCGAAGCGTGTAGCCGTAGTGCTCCTGCTTCAATTGCGCCAGAACCGCCAGCGTCAGGCATCCCCGCCGCAGCTCCAAACGCAGGTTCTCAAAGAGACTCTCGGTGATTGTCATGCTGTACCCCACACACTGTACTAAACACACTGTATGGGACACAGTGTATGATGTCAAGTACTTTTTCAGATTTTTTTGCGCGGGCGTGTCTGGGGAGCTATCCGTGGCGGCGAGTGCCGGCGGCCCTGGTGACGAAGAGGATCGGCGCGCATCCGCGAAGAAAGGCCGAATGGAATGTGCGTGTTTGGTAACTTCGCTGGATGTTACGCTTCGTATTGCACGTTTGGGGGATGGAGCGGAACCCATGCTAAATCTAGCAAAATGTTCGCGTTGGCGGTGCGGAAAGGGGCCAAAATGTTCGCTTGAATGGTTCGCTTTGCCCCGCAAATGTTCGCTTGAGAGGTTGCGATTTCTCGAGACATACACCTAGAAAAGTGCCGAATTGAGGCAGAATGTAACCCGGAAAGGTGCCGAATTGAAGCAAAGGTTCGCTGGAAATTTCGCAGTCGTACGGATTCACGGAGTTGAAGCCTATGGCCATGGATGTAACTAATTGATTATGAAGATATTTATGTGTAGTTTGGGGGTCGGGGATCACGACTTCTTGGGGCGCTTGTAGAAGGGCAGCGGGACCTGGCGGGCGCGGACGCGGTTGCCGCGGACGTCGACGAGGACATCGGCGCCGAAGCCGGCGGTGGCGGTGGGCACGAGCGCCATGGCGATGTTGGTTTTGAGGAAGGGCGCCGGCGAGCCGGAGGTGACTTGGCCGATGGGCGAGCCGTCCAGGGAGAGGACGGCGTAGCCGTCGCGGGCGATGCCGCGCTCGACCATCTCGAGGCCGATGAGTTTTCGTTTCGGGCCTGCGGCTTGGATCGCGAGTAAGGCGTCGCGGCCGATGAAGTCGCCCTTATCCAATTTGAGCCAGCGGGCGAGGCCGGCTTCGAAGACGTCGATCTCGGCGGAGATTTCGTGGCCGTAGAGGCTCATGCCGGCTTCGAGACGGAGGGTGTTGCGCGCGCCGAGGCCGCAGGGGCGGATGCCGAACTCGGCGCCAGCGGAGAGGAGCGCGTTCCAGAGGGCGGCGGTGGTGAGCTCATCGGAGGGGATGTAGAGCTCGAAGCCGTCCTCGCCGGAGTAGCCGGTGCGCGCGATGAGGGTGTTGGGAATGCCGGCGACGGCGGCGAAGGTGAACCAATAGGGCTTGATGGCGGCGAGATCGGCGGAGGTGAGACGGGCGAGCGTGGGGAGCGCGAGAGGGCCCTGGAGGGCGAGCTGCGAGTAGCAGGGCGAGACGTCGGCGATGTGGACGCCGGGGAAAGCGCCGACCTGCTGGATGATCCAGGCGAAGTCCTTGCCGGTGTTGCTGGCGTTGACGACGAGCAGGT
>JBEKUS010000046.1:0-29723 GCA_049514795.1 Occallatibacter sp. | reverse complement strand
CAATCTGCGTTAATCGGGCATTCTTGTGATAGTCCATCTGGTCTCCTGTTCTGCCAAGTCTTCTCAAACTCAGCCTTACAGGTCCCGATCAGATGGACAACCTATTGAAACATCACAACTAGGGAACAAGGGAACGAAAAGGCCCTGAGCGAGGGGTGTTCGAGCGCGGTATGATGGGTGAGCCGAGAAAACGGCGGAGAGGGACAAATGAAATTCGTGCTTTGTAGTTGTGCCGCATTGGCGATGGCGTTCGGCGCGATGAATGCCCGGGCTACCGACATAACGGGGACCTGGACGGCGGAGATGACCTCGCCGGACGGTAGCACCATGCAGATGACCTTCACCTTCAAGCAGGACGGCGCCAAGCTGACCGGCACGGCGCAGGGGCCGATGGGCGATCCGACGGAGATCTCCAACGGCAAGATCGATGGCGACAAGTTCTCGTTCGATGTTTCGTTCAACGGGATGACGATCAGCCACCAGTGCACAGTGGACGGCGACACGATCAAGATGAGCGCGAAATCCGAAGGGGGCGAGTTCCCTCCCATGGAGCTAACGCTGAAGCGGGTGAAGGAGGCGGCGCCAGCGGCGCCGACGGCTCCGGCTGCGCCAGCCGCGCCGGCTCAGCCCGCAGCGCCGCCTGCGACACCGGCACAACCGAGCCAGCCGCCGAAGTAGCGCTGTTCGCGGGGCACGATCAGTGGGCAGATTTGGCAGGTGCGGGCGTGGCCGCCCGCACGACAGCTGATCTACCACCCCAAGAAGCAGAAACCGCTTCTTGGGGATCCGGGTCTGGAGACTGGTGCTACGGCTCGGCGTTCCCGGGTTCGTCCGCGTCGGCAGTGAGGGCGAGCTCGTCAGCCGATGCTGCGTCCAGCAGCGGTTGTGACCACTCCGGCGATTCCAGTTCGCGCAGCTCGGGCTGGAGCTTCGGCACTTCAGCAAGGTCCTGATCGGAATGCACGAGCTCGCCCATCTGCCGCCCCAGGAAGAACACGCTCCCGCCCTGTTTGCCCTCAATCGATCCAAGAAACTTGTTGTAGGTATCGACGCTCGCGGCCAGCGCACTTCCGAGCTTCGTAACGTGGCCTTGAGCGACGACGAGTTTCTCGTAAATGCGGCGACCCAAATCGTGAATCGCCTTGGCGTTCTTTGTGATCTCCGTCTGCTGCCAGCCAAACTCGACAGCACGCAGCAAGGCGATGAGCGTAGTCGGTGTCGCCATCACCACGTGGCTTTGCGCGCCAAACTCGATCAGCGAGGGGTCGGCTTCCAGCGCTGCGCTGAACAGAGCTTCGCTGGGCAGGAAGCACACCACGAAGTCGGGAGCCTTGTCGAATTGCTTCCAGTAAGCCTTACCGGCAAGCTCCTTCAAGTGCGATCTGACGCGCTGCGCATGAGCCTCGAAGCGCACCTTTTGCACGGCCGGGTCGGTGCTGCCACTGGCATCAAGGAACGCATCGAGCGGCGTCTTCGCGTCCACTACGATCTCGCGTCCGTTGGGTAATTGAATTGTCATATCCGGGCGCAGTAAATTGTCGTCGCCGTCGCGCGCCGTCACCTGTTCGGCAAACGAGCAGTATTGGACCATGCCGGCGTACTCCACGCAGCGCTTGAGTTGCAGCTCGCCCCAGTTGCCGCGCGTCTTGGGGGCGCGTAAGGCGGCGATGAGTTGCGTAGTCTCGCTTTTCAGCGCATCGAGCGATGCGGGAATCGATTGCTGCAGACTCCCTACCAGCGTCTCGACCTTTGCATAGGCGCCGGATCGCGCCGTCTCCATTGCGCGGGTCTGCTCGTCCAGACTCTTGAGCGTGGCGCCCAGAGGGTCGATCAGGTTCTTGATGGCAAGTTCCTTGGCTTCGAGCGTCTTCTTGGCTTCCTGCGTCTGTCCGCCCAGTTCTTGCTTAGCGAGCGCAAGAAACGACTGCGTGTTGCCTCGCAGCGCTTCCGCCGCCAGATTGCCGAAAACGTTCTTTAGCTCGGTTTGCATCTCCGAATACTTCTCTGCCTGTGCCTGCTCGCGAGCTTTGGCGGCGGCAAGTTCCTCGGCCTTGGGCCGCAGGTCCTTGAGTTCGTTCCTAGCCTCGTCGAGCTGCGCTTGCGCTCCCGCGCGGCCTAGCCAATGGCCCAGCAACATTCCGAGAAGAAAGATGCCAACGGCAATCAGTGAGAATACAATCGCGGAGCTTCCCATAACCTGGCCCTCTTCGCCAAATATACGCCGGGACGCTGTACTTCTTCGCGACAAATGCCGGCGCGAGCAGCCGGCTTACCTTTTGAGACGGCAGGCCCCGGCGGGGGTACGGGAATTCCCGGATCGCCGGTTGATATTCTCTTCTTCTGCACGTCTTTACACCCCCCGGCCCTCCCGGTAGACTTGAAGCTTCGGGGCCATGCGCATCTTTTTGCGGCGCGGTGGTTGTCATCCCCAGCCGCGGGCGGGTATGGTAGGCTCGCGGAGCGGGGAAGATTCCTCCAGTCCCCGAAACGAATTCCGGAGTTTTCATCGACACGAGGAGAGGCACGCATGGCTGTTGAAGAAAAAGTGAAGCAGATCATCGTCGAGCAACTGCAGGTGGACGAAGCCGAAGTGACGCCCGGCGCCAGCTTTCAGGAAGACCTGGGGGCCGACTCGCTGGACGTGGTCGAGCTGGTGATGCAGTTCGAAGAGGCGTTCGACATGGAGATTCCCGACGAGGATGCCGAGAAGATCAAGACGGTGAAGGACGCGATCGACTACATCGAGAAGAACGCGAAAGGCGGCAAGTAAGCGTTGGCCCAGGCACACAACCGCAGAGTCGTGATCACCGGCCTGGGGCTTCTCTGCGGTGTAGGCAACACCGCTCCCGAGGTATGGCGGCAGCTGTTGGCCGGCGCCAGCGGCATGGCGCCGATCACGGGCTTTGACACCACCGGATTCCCGGTGACCTTTGCCGCCGAGGTGAAGAACTTCGATCCCCTGCAATTCGTGGACAAGAAAGAAGCGCGCAAGATGGGGCGCTTCATTCACTACGCGATTGCCGCCGTGCAGGAGGCGATGGCGCAGTCGGGCCTGCAGATCACAGAAGAGAACGCCGATCGCGCGGGTGTGTTCATCGGCTCGGGCATTGGCGGATTCGAGGTCATCGAGCGCGAGCACTCGAACCTGCTGCAGGGCGGCCCGCGCAAGATGTCTCCCTTTTTCATTCCCGCCGCGATTGTAAACATGGCCGCCGGGCAGATCAGCATCCGCTACGGCGCGCGGGGGCCGATCTCGGCGACGGCGACAGCATGCGCCACCAGCGCCAACGCGATTGGCGATTCGGTGCGCATGATTCTGCACGGCGACGCGGATGTGATGATCGCGGGCGGCGCCGAGGCGGCGGTGACGCCGATGTCGGTGGGCGGATTCGCGGCGATGAAGGCGCTGTCGACGCGCAACGACGACCCGACCCACGCGAGCCGGCCGTTCGACAAGGACCGCGACGGCTTTGTGATCGGCGAAGGCGCGGGCATTCTGATCCTGGAGGAGCTGGCGTTTGCGCGGGCGCGCGGCGCGAAGATCCTGGCCGAGGTGATCGGCTACGGCATGAGCGCCGATGCCTACCACATGACGGCGCTGGCACCCGACGGCGCGGGTGCGCAGCGCAGCATGAAGGCCGCGCTGAAGGATGCCGGCATCCAGCCCGAGGATGTGGGCTACATCAACGCGCACGCCACGGCCACGCCGGCGGGCGATGGCAACGAGTCGAGGGCGATAGAAATCGTGTTCGGCGAGCACGCGCTGAGCCACCGGCTGAAGATCAGTGGCACGAAGTCGATGACCGGCCACCTGCTGGGCGGCGCGGGCGGATTGGAGGCCGGCATCACAGTGCTGGCGCTGATCAACCAGCAGATCCCGCCGACCATGAATCTGGAAAACGTCGATCCCGAGTGCCGGCTGGACTACGTGCCGAACAAGGCGATTGCGCATACGTTCGACATTGCCCTGTCGAATTCGTTCGGATTCGGCGGGATCAACGCATCGCTGATCATGCGGAGATGGACGGAGTAAAGCAGGGAATAGCCAGTAGGGAGCAGGGAGCAGGACGAAGGCCCGGCGCGAGCCGGGCTTTTGTGCGTATTGGGGTTTCGAATCAGTGAGTTGGCGCGAGGCGACAGAAGGTGGGACCGACAGTAGGATGACAAGTCGGATCATTAAGGCGATAAACTATCGGATTTGAGGTAAGATGAACGGTATGGCAACTCAGGCGGCAGGGCGCAAGATCAAACGCAGCTTCACGTTGGCTCCCGAGTCGGTGGCGTTTCTCACGGAAACGCGGCGGAAGCGATGCACCGGGTCGGATTCCGAGACTCTCGATTTGCTGCTGGAGGAACTAAGGCTCGAGGCGAAGCGCCAGGAACTCGATGCGGCAATCAAGGCGTACTACGATTCGGCGACGGATGAAGAGCTGGCGGAACAGCGCGAGTGGGCGGAGATGGCTGGCCCCGCCTTTCTGGCAGACAGCGAAGAGGCAGAGGCAAACCGATGACGCAAGCGGCGGCGCGATATCCGCTTCGGGGTGAGATCTGGTGGACGCGCTTTCCCACCGATCCGCCTGACAAGGGGCGGCGGCCGGTCATTGTCGTTTCCCCCGACAGCAGGAATTGTCATCCGCGCTCGAATACGGTCCTCGTCATTCCGCTCTCCACTTCGATCCAGAATCCCCTCGCCCTACACCTGTTGCTGAGGACCGGGGAGACGGGGCTGCGTGAAGATAGCGTTGCAAAGGCCGAGGACATCTGCACGGTGAGACGAGCGAACTTGAGTGAACCTGTGGCCGGTCACCGCCCGGTTACGCAGTCGCAGACTTGCCGGCTGGCGGCGCTGGTGAAGCTGGCGATGGGGTGCGTGGAGTAGCTCGGCCTAACTTCAACTCAGCGTGAGCGACGGGTCGGCGGTAAGGTCCGGCGGGGCGAAGTCGCGGGCGATCAGGCGCGGCCATGCGGCGGCGGCGATCATGGCGGCGTTGTCGGTGGAGAGGGCGAGGGTAGGGAAGGCGATACGCACGCCGCGGCGCGCGGCTTCGGCGGTGAAGCGGACGCGGAGCTCAAGGTTGGCAGCCACTCCGCCGGTAACCAGGATGCGCGCGGCGCCGAGCGACTCTGCCGCGGCGAAGGTCTTCTTCATCAAGTCACCGACGACAGCGTGCTGAAAGCTGGCGATGAGGTCGAGCGTAGGCTGGGGGCAGAGGGCGAGGGCTTCGTCGCGCGATTGCGGGGGGTGGAAGTCGGCCATCACGCGGGGCACGCGGGCCTTGGCTTCGGCGCGGAGGCCGTGGAGCTCGACGTAGCGCAGCACGGCGGTCTTGATTCCGGAAAACGAGAAGAGAAAGTGCGGGTCGAGGCGCGCGATGGGCGCGGTGCAAGCGGCCTTAGTACGCGGGGGCTTGCCGCCGAGGTGGACCTTGGGCTTGATCTGCGCAAAGGAGAAGGGGACGGCGCGGGGGTTGCCGAATTTGGCGAGCGCGTCGATCCAGGGCCCGCCGGGATAGCCGAGGCCGAGGAGCTTGGCGACCTTGTCGAAGGCTTCGCCGGCGGCGTCGTCGACGGTGCGGCCGATGAGCGTGTAGGACCATGTGCCGTGGGCGGGACGGGCGAGATAGAGGTGGGTGTGGCCGCCGGAGACGACGAGGGCGAGGGCGGGTTCGGGGTTCGGCTCGTGCTCTCCCACCCTTTCTGAATCCGCTGGTGCGAATTCAGAAAAGGATGGGGCAACCGCGGGATGCGCGCCTTCCCAGGTCCCAGAATCGGGACCTGGGGCACCCAGAGATTCGCGCTCGTTGAGCAACACGGCGTGGATGTGGCCTTCGAGATGGTTGACGGCTATGAGCGGAAGATTGTGCGCGTAGGCGAGCGCCTTGGCGTAGGTAATACCGACGAGTAATGCTCCGGCGAGACCGGGGCCGCTGGTGACGGCGATAGCGTCGAGGTCGGCCAGGGTGAGATGGGCGTCGGCGAGGGCGGTGCGGACGACGGGAACGATGGCGCGGAGGTGCTCGCGGCTGGCCAGCTCCGGAACGACGCCGCCGTAGCGAGCGTGGGTGGCGATCTGGGAAGCAACGGCCGAGGAGATCGTGCGGGCGCCGCGCTCGACGATGGCCGCCGCGGTTTCGTCGCAGGAGGACTCGATGCCGAGGATGAGGCCGGAGCGGGGCATAATCCCAGTGTAGATTGCGAGCAGAGCGGAGTCGGAGGAGCGGAGAGCAAGGGAGCAAGGGAGCGACTCAGTGAGTCGGCGCGGGCTGCATCCCGGCATGGATGGAGCGAGAATAGAAAGATTGGCGATGGCTGGGAAGGGACAGTTCGAAGCGGCGCTCCGGATCGTGGAGACGCTGCGCGCGCACGGGTACGAAGCGGTGCTCGCGGGGGGGTGCGTGCGCGACCTGCTGCTCAAGCGCGAGCCGGCCGACTACGATGTGGCGACGAACGCGACGCCGGAGGTGGTGCTGGAGATGTTCCCACGGACGTTCGCGGTCGGTGCGCATTTCGGGGTTGTACTGGTGGCGCCGGAGGCGGAGGACGCCGGCTTTGTGACGGAAGTCGCGACCTTCCGGTCGGACCTCAAGTACTCGGATGGGCGGCATCCCGACGGTGTGAGGTACACGAAGACTGCCGAGGAGGATGTGCGGCGGCGGGACTTCACGATCAACGGGCTGCTGCTGGACCCGCTGCGGCTGCTTTCTGACGAGGCTAAGGTTGAGTCCCACCCTAGCCGCAAAGACAAAGACGCGGCGAGGGTGGGGCACCCAAGCCAAGGAGCAAACGCAGATCCTTCGACTTCGCCGCTCGCAAAGGACGCGAGCGGCTCCGCTCAGGATGACAATCGATTCCTATTTGCAAAAGGCGGCCGAGGCGCGGACTCCGCAGGAGATTTGCGTTCGGCGGTGCTCGACTATGTCGACGGGCTGGCGGATCTGGACGCGGGCGTGGTGTGCGCGATCGGCCGCGCGGAGGAGCGGTTCGAAGAGGACCATCTGCGCATGCTGCGCGGGGTGCGGTTTGCGGCGCGGTTCGGGTTTGAGATCGAAGCGGAGACGAAGCGTGCGATGCGTTCCTTGGCGTCGCGCATCCATGCCGTGAGCCGCGAACGCGTTCGCGACGAGCTGACCAAGATGCTGACTGAGGGGCGTGCGCGGCGCGCCTTCGAGCTGCTGGACGAGACGGGGCTGCTCGGCGAAGTGCTGCCGGAGGTGGCGCGGATGAAGGGCGTGGCGCAGCCGCCGCAGTTTCATCGCGAGGGCGACGTGTGGGTGCACACGCTGATGCTGCTGGAGCAACTGGAGCCGGACTGTTCCATGACGCTGGCGTGGGGAGCGCTGTTGCACGACGTGGGCAAGCCGGCAACCTTCCGGCGCGCGGAGGACCGCATCCGCTTCGACGGGCACGTCGAGGTGGGGATGGTTGTGGGCGCGGAGATCTGCCGGAGGTTCCGCTTCTCGAACGAGGAGACACGGCAGGTGTTGGCGCTCGTCGAGAACCACATGCGGTTCATGAACGCTCAGCAAATGAAGGAATCGACGCTGAAGCGGTTTTTCCGGCTGGAGCGATTCGAGGAGCACCTGGCGCTGCATCGCATGGACTGCATGGCCGCGAGCGGCGATCTGGAGAACTGGGAGTTCATGCGCGAGCGGTTTTCCTCGATGCCGGAGGGAATCGTAAGGCCGAAGCCGTTGATCACGGGGCGAGAACTGATTGCGGCGGGATATGCGCCTGGCGCGCAGTTCCGCGAGATGCTGCGCACGGCAGAGGATGCGCAACTGGAGGGGACGGTGGCAACGGCGGAAGAGGCGATGAGGCTGGTGCGGGAGCGGTTTCCGCTGGAAAGCAAGGACGTAGGGACATAGGGACTGGGGACGAGCATCTCCAAAGCGGGGTTCCACAAGGGACCAGCGACCTGGGAACTGTGCTGGGGGTATGCTTCTTCTCTATTACCATCGCAGCTGTGAATCGAGGTGGAATCGTGCGACTTGGGAGAGAATTGGGCTGGATTATTGCAACTGGAGTGTTGTTGCTGGCGCGGGCAGCGCACGCGGGCGGTCCGATCCGCGTGGCGATTGTGGATGGGCAGAGCGGCGGCCCGTACCACAACTGGCGGTTGACGACGCCAGTCCTGAAACAGGAACTGGAGGAGACCGGACTGTTCGCGGTGACAGTGATTACCGCGCCGCCGGCGGACGGGGACTTCAGCAACTTCAAGCCGGAGCTCGAGCAATACAAAGCGATCGTGATGAACTACGACGCGCCGAGCTGGCCGCCGGGGTTGCGCGCGCAGTTTGAGAAATATGTAAGCGGAGGCGGTGGGCTGGTGATCGTGCACGCGGCCGACAACGCGTTCCCGGATTGGGCGGCGTACAACGAAATGACGGGAATCAGCGGCTGGCGAAGCCGCAATGAGCAGGCGGGGCCGTACTGGTATTGGAAGGACGGCAAGGTTGTACCGGACGCGTCGCCGGGGCCGGCCGGGGAGCACGGGAGACGGCTGCCGTTCCAGGTGACGGCGCGCGCGCCCGACCACCCGATCCTGAAGGGACTGCCGCCGGTGTGGCTGCACGCGAACGACGAGCTCTACGGAAAGCTGCGCGGACCGGGAAAGAACATGACGGTGCTGGCCACCGCGCACTCCGACCCGAGGAACAAAGGCACGGGGCATGACGAGCCAATGCTGATGGTTCTGCGCTACGGAAAGGGACGGATCTTTCACACGGTGCTGGGGCACGATGTGTTCGCGTTGAGCTGCGTGGGATTCATCACCACGTTCCAACGCGGCACGGAGTGGGTGGCGACGGGGCGCGTGACGCAGAAGCCGCCAGCGGCGTTCCCGACCGCGAACACGGTGAGCTATCGGGCCGACATTGCGCAGATGGATCCGGGGTTCTTGGATGGAGCGGGGCCGGTAGTGCCGTGAGACAGGGGGCAAGGGAGCGAGGGAGCGAGAAGACAGGGAACAGGGAGCAGGGAACAGAGAACAGGGAACAGGGAACAGGGAACAGGGAACAGGGAACAGGGAACAGGTGTAGGCTCCTTGGCCAAATGAAGTCGGGCCGAAGGCGCTGGGAGCGGCTAGAACCGCAGGCGCAGGCCGAGTTGGATCTGGCGCTCGCGGAAGAAGTCCGTGGCGTTGACGTTGAGCGGCTGGCCGAAGGCTGGAATCAACGTGCCTGAGTTGGCCTGCTTGGACGACCCACAACTGGCGGAGCCGGCGGAGTTGATGGTGAGGTAGCAGAGCGTGGGATTGCCACCGGAAGCGCGGTTGTTTTCGATCGAGTAGCCGTTTGTTTCGATCCCGGTCACGTTCTGGTGGTTAAAGAGGTTGAAGCTCTCAGCGATCAACTCCAACTGGCGGCCTTCGCCGAGATCGAAGCGCTTGGCGAGGTGAAGGTCGGCTTTCCACACGTTGGGATGGCGAAAGGTGTTACGGCCAACGCCGTAGACGCGGTTGTCGCCGCCCGAGCCATTCATGCCGGGGCCGAGGCCGGAGATTGTCACATTCGTGCCGAACTCCATGGGGATGGAGCCGGTGGTGCGCATGGTGTAAGGCAGGCCGCTGCGATAGTGCCCGATGCCCGAGAGCATCCAACCGTTGAGGAACCGGCTGGCGATGCCGTGCAGCTTCCAGGGCGCTTCAAAGACTGTCATGATCGCGGCGGAGTGGCGGACGTCGAGATTGCCGGTCCCGTACTCGTCGTGAAAGCGGGCTGGGTTCGGATCGAGGGCGTCGCTGCCAGCCGCGGATGCGGTCTCGCCGGGATTCCAGTCCATGGCGTGTGCGTAGGTGTAGTGGGCGTGGAAGCTAAGGCCGCGAGTGCCGTAGCGCACGAGCCTGACCACGGCGGCCTCGTAGGTGGAGTTGGCCCGGCTCGTGATCTGAGTAATCTGCTGGTAATCGGGACAAAGCCGCCCGAGAAGAACGTCGCTCGACTGTCGCGTGTAGTACGGGCAAGTTCCCGTGCTCGGCGGCCAGGAGGCATAGAAGGGCACTTTGATCTGCGTAGTCTGCGAGGTGTTGATGGGCCCCTTGCCGGTCGAGTCCTTTACGGCATAGGTGATCATTCCATTGTCTGCGTTGCCGGTAATGTTCGTATTGATGTTGGTGTCGATGGCGATGGGCAAGCGGCGGCCCAGACTGACCATGCCTTCGACCGTGAGTTCGACACGGCCGGGAAGCGGCTGCTCGATGGCGGCGACGGCTTGGTGGACCTCGGGATTACGGAAGTTGGGAGCGAAGCCGACGGCTCCGGGCTTGACCACGCTGGCGGGCAGACCTTGAAGCACGGAGGGGAAGAAGGGAGCACTGCTTGTGCCGTCAATCGTCGTGTAGCCATCGGTGCGCCGGATGAAGTAGTAGAGGTCGCCCTTGAGCGAACCGGTTTGCGTGAGCGCGGTTTCGATGGTGGCGTTCGGCACTCGCCCGTAGTACATGCCGTAGCCGAGGCGGAGAATGGGCCAACGGCTTCGGGCCTTTCCGATGGCCAGGGCGGCGCGCGGCCCCCAGTTGTTGCCGAGGGTGGGGAGTTTCTGTGTGAATGGGAGCTTCGGATTGTCGAGCGTGGCGATGGGCGACGGCATCTGCTGGCACTCCCAGCGCAGGCCGAGGGAGAAGACAGCGAGCTTGTTCGGCTGCCACTGCGCGGTCGTGTAGGCAGCCCAGTCATTGGTGCTGAAGCGCCAATCGGCGGGGCCGATCATCTGGGAATAGTAGGCGTAGCAAGGCAGCGCGCCCGATAACTGCCCGTTATTGGCTGGGTCGCAGTTGTGCTGATTGAATTGCCGGGTACTAGCATTCCATCCGTCTGGGTTGAGACCGAATTTCTCAAATACCAGCGCGTCGGAGATGAAGTCTTCCACTTTGGAGTAGTGGTACGTGCCGGTCTGGTTGCGAAGGTGGCTAACGGCGTCGGCATCGTGGTCGAGCTCGAAGCCGGACCGGACGAGCAGGCGGCCGTGAACCCAAGCGAGCATCTCCTGGGCTTGGTAGAGACGCTCGTCGGGATAGCTGCCCTGGCCGAAGCGCGACGGGTTGCCGATGGTGAAGCCATAGCGCGAATCGACGACGATCTGCGGCAATTGGCCACAGACGTTGCCGGTGAGGAAGGATTGTTCGAAGGTGGACGGAGCCTCAGGCCGCGCCCTCGCGATAGTCCGCGACACAGAGCCCTGCGTGACCGCCACTAGGTTCGGCGAGAGAAACGCCTCCCATCGCGCCAGGAGCCATTGCCGGCTCGATTCTCTGGAGCCGAAGCTATGATTCCCGTAGCTCTCGGCGACACGGTTGAGGCCGCCGCCGGGCGAGTTCCAATCGGCGCCCCTGCCCTCGAGCGTGAGGTGATGACGCTCGGCTGCTTGCCAATCGATGCGCGCGAAGACGAGCCATTGCGCGGCGGTGCGCGGAGCGGGGCCGAGGAGCGAGGCCAACTGCTCGAGGCCGGCCGGCGTGGACCCGGAGGCAGGAGCGCCGAGGTAGTCGTCGAGGGCCTGGTTCGGGCTCTCGTCGAGTTGCGCGCTGAGCAGCTTAACGGACGCAGTGGTCGATTCAGGCGAGTAGAAAAACTCGTCCGGATGCCTGACCGTGGACACGCCGGGGTCGTTGCGCCGGGAACTGTCGAGCGCGGCGAACCAGGTGAGCTTGTCGCGTCGGATGCCGCCGCCCATGCCGAGTCCCCAGACGGTCTCGTGATCGGGCGGGGTGAACGGTACGGCGGCAAAGATGGGCGATGCCGCCGTTCCGGTGTTCTTCACCCACTGCGTGAACGGGTTCCGCGCGCCCCACGTGTTCTGGCGGTCGAAGAAGAAGCCCTGACCATGAAATTGGCCGGCGCCGCTCTCGGTGTGGATCTCGGCCTGACCGCCGGGGGAGCGCATCGCTTCCGCTGCCAAGTTGCCGCTGGCGGTGGTAACTTCGCGGATCGCGGCTTCGCTCACGCCGAGCCCGCGGCCTCCTGTCCACGTGCGTCCCGCCGGCTCCTGCCCGTCCGTTCCGTCGCCAGCCGCGTCGGAGGCTCGCGAACCGGTCCCGGCCGCGGCGCCAAAGAGAAGACGGGTATTGGCGCCGTCGACCGTGATGCCGGCGGATTCAGGGGAGCCGCGGAATGAGGTTTGTGAAGCGTCAGCGGCGGCGCTGGCGGCGGGAGTGTCGGCGAGAAACTCCTCCCAGCGGCGTCCGCTCGCGGGCAGCGCTTGCAATTGCTCTGCGGTCACCGTCGTGGTGACGGCGGACTCGACCGGATCGGCAGCAAAGTACTCCACAGTCGCGGCCGGGGGAACGCCCGTCGTTGCGTCCTTTGCGGCGCTGGGCGGCGCCGCCGCGGCGGGCGCGGGCGATGCAATGGGGCGGAGCGGCAACAGGCGCGGCGGGGCGATGGAAAGTGCGAGCTGGAAGGCGATCGGTTGAACGCCAAGCGCGGCGCGTTGAGAGAAGGAGAAGACAGGGCTCTGATGCGATGCGAGCGAAGGCGTGGGCGATGCACCGGTGACGGGTTGGATGGCGGGAGCGCGAGTCGCGGGTGGCGCCGGGGCGGGCAGTTGAAGAGGCAGTGGAGCCGCAAGGCGAGAGACGGACTGCAATGATGCGCTGGGCTGAGGCCCCGGGCGGACGGTATCAACAGCGCGTGAAGCGGCCAAGGGCATCGGGAGCACTGGCTCCGCGGCGATGGATTCGGCCAGCGGCGGGCTCGCGACGCCGAGGCTCGGGTGGGACACGGGGAAGACTGTTGCGGGCCGTGTGAGCGGCGGGTTGGGTGCGGGAGTTGGAGGAGGAGGCGGGGGCGGCTGCGCGATCGTCAAGGCTGGCAAAGGGACAAGCAAAAGAGGCTGCGCCTCGACGGAAGCGCGGATCGCTGCGGCAGTGAGCGCAATCGGCATGTGGACGGGAGAGAACGCAACGGCTGGCGGCGCGGGCGAAGCGGCAAGCGCAGGCGAAGCGGAGGCGCTCGCGGCGGGGCGGACCGTGGCCGGCGGTGGCGTGGCAGCTTCAACGAGCAGTGGTGCGGCGACGGGAGACGGCGCGACAGGCGCGAGATCGACGGCGGCCTGGATGCGGGATTCGACTCCGCCGGTCACGAGGATCCCTTCCAGGCGGCCGTGGCCGAGCTGCGCCGCGTCGGCTTCGAGCGTGTATTCGCCGGCGTCGAGTGAGGCAAATCGGAAGGCGCCATTCTTTGCCGTGGCCGTGTGAAACTCTGCGCCAGTGGATTCATTGCGCAGCGTCACGGAGACCCCGGCCAGCGGGCTCGACCGCAGATCGGTGAGGCGGCCGGCCAGCGAGCCGGGATGCGGCGATTGAAATTGAACAGCGCGGAGGGATTGCGGCTGGGCCAGCGCCGATTGCGGGAAGATCGCTGCGAGTGCGCCCAGATACAGCACACCCCATATAGAACTCTTGATCCAGTTCTGTCTTTGTTCTGCCATGGCCGATTGCCCCTTTGGCAGATCCAGGGAGAAAGAGCGTGAATCAAACAGCCTGTTCGATCTGGGTGGGAGTGGGAGGGAACGCCGGACTTCGCCACGCTGAGGGTGGCTGAAAGTAATTAGAAGAAGATTCTATCCCTATAATTCGTCATTTGAAAAGTGATTTGCATCAAAAGAGCGACATTTTTTTGGCGGTGAAGGGTGTTGAGGCGGTTGTGGCGGGGCCGGTGGAGGGCGCAGCGGCGGTCTGACAGGCGCAAAGGCGGGCGGAACGGTTCGATACACTGAAGAGACGTGAAGGCGTCTGGCAACTGGCCAGAGAGCGGCTCGGAATAGCAGGAAGAGCCGGGGAGGCCGGTCGCTGGGCGCCGAACCCTGTTCGCAATGTTCATCGATGAAGCCAAGATTCGCGTGAAGGCCGGCGACGGCGGCAACGGCTGCATGGCCTTCCGGCGGGAGAAGTCCGTGCCGCGCGGGGGTCCCTCGGGCGGCGACGGCGGGCGCGGCGGCGACGTGATCATGGAGTCGAGCCAGCGGCACAACACGCTGATTCACTTCCGCTACAACCCGGAGCACAAGGCGCAGCGCGGCGAGCACGGCATGGGCTCGAACTGCACGGGGCAGGACGGCCGGTCGATCGTGCTGCAGGTGCCGGTGGGCACATCGCTTTTCGACGCCGAGACCGGCGAACTGGTGCACGATTTCCAGCAGCCCGACGAACGGATCGTGATCGCCAAGGGCGGGCGGGGCGGGCGCGGCAATCAGCACTTCGCGACCAGCACGCACCAGGCTCCGCGCGAGCACGAGCTGGGGCGGCCGGGCGAGGAGCGTACATACCGGCTGGAGCTGAAGCTCCTGGCCGACGTGGGGCTGGTCGGTTATCCCAACGCGGGCAAGTCGACGCTGATCTCGCGCATCTCGGCGGCGCGGCCGAAGATTGCCGAATATCCCTTCACGACGCTGGAGCCGAACCTGGGCGTGGTGACGGTGGGCGAGGAGCCGGACCAGCAGTCGTTCGTGGTGGCCGACGTGCCCGGGCTGATCGAGGGCGCGCACATGGGCGCGGGGCTGGGCGTACAGTTTCTGCGGCACATCGAGCGAACGCGCGTGCTGGCGCACCTGGTGGACGTATCGGACGCCTCGGGACGGGCGGATCCCGTGGAAGACTTCCGGGTGATCAACAACGAGCTCAAGAGCTTCACGCCGCCGGGGCGCGGCGAGGAGGAGCATCCGCTGGCCGAGAAGCCGATGATTGTGGTGGCGACGAAGATCGACGCCGCGAACCCGGAGAAGCTGAAGAAGCTGGCCGCACACGCCAAGCGCCGCAAACTCGAGTTCCACGCCGTCTCGGCGGTGACGGGCGAGGGGATCGAGGAACTGAAGTGGGCGCTTGAGAAGCGCGTGCGGCCAGACGGAGTCCGCTGAGGCCGGCGGACGACGCCTTTTTACATGGATGGGAATTTTCTACCTTGAGGCGGACAGGCGCGCCCCCAAGCGCGGCCGGTGGAGAACGGCCGATCCCCTTCGTTTTCAATTGCCTTCGATTTGGACCGCCAGGTGCAGAGAGTCGCGCACCCGGGTCAACCAGGACGCAGGGCCCGGCAAATCCAACCCCCGAGGTGGTCACTATGCGTTCGATCAAGCGAGAAATTACCGACATCGCCGCCCTGATTGCGGTGGCACTGACATTTGCGATCGCGTGGGGAAGTCCATTTGTGGGCGCGGGAGCCGCACTTGCCCAGGACCAGGCGCAGCAACAGCCGGACCAGAACCAGAGCAAATCGAGCACGTTCACGGGAAAGGTCGTCAAGAACGGCGACGGGTACGCACTGCGCGACTCGTCGGGCGCGATTTACGGACTTGACGACCCGGCGCGCGCCCAGCCGTTCGAGGGCAAGACGGTGAAGGTGACAGGCCAACTGGACGCGCAGGCCAAGGTGATCCACGTGGAGAACATCGAGGGCGTGGAGGTGTGAGCGGGCGACGAGCGCCGCTCCTTTGCGTGGAGCAGGACGATCGATCCAGAGCGACTCGGGCGGGGAATGGGCTCATCAAGCCTTTTCCCCGCCCGCGGCGTTTTCGGATTCATCATGCTGCAGATACCCGACTTTTCGCATAGCGGTGCGATGTGATTCGACGTCCGCTGGCCGCATTCGCAGTCAGGAAGAGAGGAACTGGGCGATGAGGCGGGCCACGGTTTCCGGATCGCCGCGCAGGCCGAGGTGGTTCTGGCCGGGGAGAGGCTCGACGCGGACATCGGGGAGGGTTCGGGCCAGGGCGCGGGTGGCGTTCTGCATGGGATGCTCGGTGCTCACCGTGCCCAGAATTATGAGGACCGGGCAGGCGATCGCGCGGTAGTGCTCGACCGAGGCGGGCAGGGAGTCCACGGCTTCGAGCTCGCGGGTCCAGGTCGGGGCGAGGTGGCAGAGGCGCGGCCACCCGCGCGAAGTGCGAATGGCCTCAATGACATGCGGGCGGAGACGGGTGAATTCGCGGAGGCCAAGCTCCATCGCCTGTTCCAAGTGGCCCTCGGCGACGATTCGCGCATAGACGGCCAAAGGCTCGCCGGCAATGAGACCGCCGACGGGCAGCGGCGGCTCGTACAGGATCAGCCTGGGAACCGGGTGGCGCAGGGCGGCGCCCATGGAGCAGATGGCGCCGTAGGAGTGGCCTGCGAGCGCGGCCCCGGGGCCGGCCGCTTCCAGAACCGCGCAAACGTCCTCGTACTCGCGCTCGATGGAGTAGGGACCATGGCCGGCGCCGCTGCCTCGGCGTCCGCGGCGGTCCATCACGTAGCAGGTGTGGCGATTCGCGAGCAGGCGGGCGGCGGGCATCCTGTCGGTGTGAGTGGAAACACTGCCGTGGACCATGACGATCGCCGGTCCGGCGCCCAGGCGGCGATAACCGATGCGCGTTCCGTCGGCGGAGCGCACCGCTCCCTCGGCGATTGCGGCCGGGGAATGCTCTGGATGTACGGTTGGCACTATCTCTATCGTAAAACGCGGCAAAGGTGCGGACGGCGGCGGTCCCAGAATGGGGAATGGCGCTTAGAGCGCAGATTCGCCGGGGAACTGGCGCGGAGGGAGCAAACCGCGCTTGCGCAGAGTTCGAATGGGGTGCTTACACCAGTGCTCGCGAAAGCCGCCGCGCGGACGCCTGCGAACGGTCGAGCATGGTGCGGAGTTTCGCCGCCGAGATGTGGTGGCACAGGTTGGGGATGATCTGGCCGTTGTAGACGATGTCGAACACCCCGCAGGGCGTCGGAGCGGAGCGGCGCACATCGGCGGCGGTTTTCAGCCGCACCGTCGCCGCCGGCAAGCCGAGCAAGCGCGCGGCCTGGGCGATCTGCTGCGCGCCTTCGTAGGAATAGGGGCACTGCGCCGACGAGACCACGGTGAGGCCGGAGCCGAGCTTGCGGCGCTTCTTCTCCCAGTCGCCGGTGAATGCCGGGTCGGGCGCGCGGCGGAACTTGAGGGCGACGAGGTCGGCGCCGGGCGGCGCGGTATCGATCAACTTGAATCCGCGATGCAGGAAGTATCCGGTCTCCGAATGCCAGATCCGCTTGTGCGCGGTGACGGCGGCTACCCCGTCCAGATTCGCGTCGCGCGCGTCGCGGATGCACTCGTCGAGCAACGCCTCGCCGCATCCATGGCCCTTGGCGCGGCCCACGACCCAGAGGCAGTGGACCACCATGTAGTTGGGCGCGACGATGCCGCGCCAGGCGTATTTGCCGGGGATGTACTCGATGAAGCCGCGGCCGCCCTTCAGGATCATCTTGAGGCGGAGGCCCTGGCGGAAGCGGGACTCGAGCCAGACCAACTTGTCTTCGTAGCCGATCAGGTCGGGCCGGCTCATGGCGCAAAAGAAGCCGACCTGGTCGACGTTCTTCGCGTTTACGTCGATGATTTCGAACGGCGGCATGACGGGAACTGTATACGCCGGGCGGGGTGAGAATGCAACCGGGAAGGCGCCCGCGCCCGGCGATCGAGATACCGTGCTCTTGTCGCCTATAGCGATTTCTTACCCGCCGCCTGCCAGATTGCTTCCATCTGCTCCAGCGAACGGCCTTTGGTTTCCGGCACCACCCTGGCCATGAACAGGGCGGCAAGAATCCCCATCACGCCATAGATCCAATAGGCGAACCCATGCTTGAAGTGGTCCACCAGATAAGGATTCTTGTCGAGGATGGGGAAGGTCCAACTGACGAGGTAATTGGCGATCCACTGCGCCGCCACCGCCACGGCCATGGCCTTGCCACGAATGTGGTTGGGGAAGATCTCGCTCAGGAGCACCCAGGTAACCGGTCCCCAGGAAACGGCAAATCCGGCGGTGTAGACCAGCATGCAGACGAGAGCGACCATGCCTTTGCCGCCGAGCCAGAAGTCCGTGCCCAGGGAGATCATGCTCACCGCCATGACCAGCGCGCCGATGATCTGGAGCGGACGGCGGCCGAATCGATCCACGGTGAAGATGGCGACCACAGTGAAGGTCAGGTTGACCGCGCCGACAATGATGGTCTGGAGCAGGGAGGCATTGGTGGTCATGCCCATGCCCTTGAAAATGTCCGTCGCGTAATAGAGCACGACATTGATGCCGACGAATTGCTGGAAGACCGACAACGTGATGCCAATGAAGATGAGCAGCACGCCGAAGGAAAACAGCTTGCCGGAGTGATGCTCGCTGAGCGAAGCGCGGATTTCCGAGAGTTCCTTTTCGCCTTCCTCCGCCGCGACAAGTTTGGCCAGCACTGCGCGCGCGCCGGTTTCGTTTCCCTTCAGCATGAGGAAGCGGGGAGTCTCAGGCACAAAGAGCAGCAGGATCAGAAAGAGGCCGGCGGGAATGGCGCCAGACAGGAACATGTAGCGCCAGCCGATGGCATTGAGCCAGGTGTCGCCGCTGCCCGCTTTGGAGATGCCGAAATTGACGAAGTAAATCACCAACATGCCGAAGATGATGGCGAACTGGTTCCACGCCACCAGGTTTCCACGGACCTTGGGCGGCGCGATCTCCGCGATATACATCGGCGACAGCATGGACGCGAGTCCCACGCCGATGCCGCCCAGGATGCGGTAGACGACGAAGCTGGCCATGTATCCCGGCCCGCCGTGGCCGATGGGGGCGAATGGGAATTCCGGCGCCGCGGCGCCCAAGGCCGAAATCAAAAACAACACGGCGGCAATGACCAATCCGCGCTTGCGGCCGACGTTGGTCGAGACCCAGCCGCCGACCAGTCCGCCGACGATGCAGCCGATCAGCGCGCTCGAGACCACGAAGCCGAGCAGCGAGCTGGCGGCGTTGGCCTGGGCGGGGTTGGCGAGATCGGTGAAGCGCGGATCGATGAAATAAGCCTTCAGGCTGTCGACTGCGCCGTTGATTACGGCCGTGTCATATCCGAAAAGCAGACCGCCCAGGGTGGCGATGAGGGTGAGCAGAAGGACGTACGGATTGAGTCGAGACATGGAGTCCTTTGAGGCAAATCGATTTCGTTCGGTGCGTGCTTGAGGGTTCGCACAAAACTCCCACCAATTCTACCGGGCGGCGGGCGGGGTATCCCATGCAGGCAGGGTAAGGCGGGGACTCGTCAACCCACCCTAGCCACAAGAACAGAAACGTGGCGAGGGTGGAGCACCCGCGCCGAACGGTGCTGATTACTGACTGGTACTCCCTCCCAAGATTCTGGGCTAAGCGTATTGTTTTCAACGACCTGCACCAAGCCTATTTGCACTAACCCGTTGATTCCAAATGGGTTAGATCGTAAGATATTCCAGCCAAAGGGGTTAAGAGGCGATTTCGCGACGAGATTTACTCTTCCGCCAAAATTTTCGTCGGCTTCCTGCGAGCTCACGAGGGACTGGCGACGGGCGCGGGCCTTTGTGTGGAATCGGATCATGGGGATACTGTGCGCCGGGAGGGGAAAACCCCCTGCAAATGGAAGTGGAAGAGAAGCAAGGGGTTAGAAGATTGTTCTCTTGACGTGGGACGGAGCGGGGTGACGATGGTGAAGCCGGGGGAGTATTTGGAGTGGCCCACTGTAGCCGAGCCAAGGTGGGGCCGCCGGCACGATTCTCGCTCGCAACGCCTGCCGCTCGGGCGGTGCGGCCAGGCCCTAGCACTTTGGATGGGGGTTCTTGAAGACGAGCTCGATCGGCGTCCAGTCAGAGAGACGCCTAGCGTTGATCTGGTCGTCGGTCGCGTTCATGGGGATCGACGACTTGGTAAGGGCAACGGAGATCTTGACCTTTCCCATGACGCAGTAAGCCTGGAGCATCCTCGAGAGGTCGGTGCTGGCCTTGTCCACGTAGTCGGCGGGCAGGGCGCCCGCGGAGCCCGGGATGTCCACCGCTCCCATCACCATCTGGTCCATCACCGGCCCCTTGCTCTTGACTGCCGCGGGGTCGAATTCGACGACGAGGTCGGCTCGCGTCTCCAATGCGTCAGGATTCGCCGTGTACTTGATGGGCGGAATGGTGAAGCCCGCCGGGTTGGGCTTGACCGGCGCCGCGCCAAACGCGAGATGGTAGGGAGCGCCCTGCCACTTGGGCGGAATAGGAATCTTGGCGGACTGGTTCTCGCACCCCGCCAGGAAACTCAACGCCCCGATCAAAACGATGATGGCTTTTCGCACGTCACCCTCCTCGTTCTTTTGCGATGACGCGCCAGAATACCACTCCGGCGCCTGATCGGGCAGCGATTGCGGGAGGTGACGGGCGTGGGGCCGGGGGGTAGTTGGAGCGGCTGGCGGAAGGAAGCCGGACCGCGCGCGTTGCAGGGACTGGGAGCAAGGGCGGCGTCGTCCGGATCGTGCCGCGCGAGCTTATCTGACGATGATTGCGCGGCATCCGGAGGCGGTGGTGGAGGCGCTGGCGAGTTGAATTTCCCAAACATCTAGTGACATGAAGGCAGGTCTTGAAACTCGTGGTTTTCCGTCATGGATACAAAGTCTCGCGCGCAACTCAGAATCCGATCTTCAAGAGGACTGTTGTGGAAGGTGTCCGGCGATATGAACGCGGCCTGCTTGCGGATCACGAGGTAGCTTTCACTCAGCGTTTGCATGTTGTTGAATTCGGCTGAGAGCAGTGGGTACGCGCTGCGGTCGTCGTCAGTCGATGCGGCGGCGGAGGCTAGAGCCAGGTTCTTCTCTGACAGCCGATGCTGTGACGATACCCAGTCTTCCGACACCGGAGCGTTATTCAGGACCGCGCTCACGATCGCAATTCGCCATTCCCGGATCACGCCCATCTCTTCGATGCCCGCCTCGGTGAAAGCTCTTGAGAACCCCGGCCTTGCAGGAGGCGTGGATGCCTGCTCGGTTGCATCCGAGGGGGGAAGCGTGAGGATCGTCCGGTTGGCTTTGAACGAAAGGGTTCCCTGGGTCAAACGCGCAAGGGTCTCAATTTCGACATACGACTTTCCATTGACCTGAAGAAGCTGGGCTTCACCTGCGTGTCCGGCGATGGTGAACGAGGAAGCGTTTTGCGGCGCTTGCGCGCTGGCATTCGCGGGCAGCATCGATAGAGCGGTGAACATGGCCGCGGTCAACAGGATCGCTCTCAACGCGGCCGCAATCACGGCGATGGTCATTTTCATGGGGTTTTCCTCGATCATCACCTCTCAGTTTCCCAGTACCTGACTCAGCATACTGTTCAATCTTGGGCACAACGGGCGGGGGGAGCTGGTGACGGGGAATCTGAGGCACTACCCGGAGAGCGGGCGCGGGGGAGCGACTGTAGTGGGACCGGGGGAATACCTGGAGAGGCTCGAAATAACCCCACCCCAGCGGAGCCAGAATGGGCACCTGGCGAGCGAGCATGTAACGCTCATCCAGCGCAGATGCGAGTTAATTAAATCAAGCAAGGAACAGAAACGGAGAGGAACAGTTCGAATGCAACCGGGCAGAGGAGAGGCTTTGTGTCCTTTCCTCCGCACTATTTTGAAGATGCCCGATTTGTCGTGGGCGGCCAGTTCATTGATGCATCGTTCCGCCGATGATGCCGGCGATGTTGCCGCTGAGCGTGGCGCCGTTTTCAAGGGAATAGACGCCGGAGGCGGACATGCCGACGGAAGTGCCGGGCTGGGGCAGGCTGATGGGACCGGTGTCGATTTTTCCGGCAGAGACCTTCGCCGACAGGTCGGAACTGACGAATACATCGGAGACGGTGCCGTTCTGCCCGATGGTGATGCCGACGCCGGCCTCGGCGGAGAGAGAAGCTTTGGGCGTCATGGAGCCCAGCATTGGTGCGTCGACCCCGACGGAGGCGCCCGCGCCCACTCCGGCCCAAAGCGTGGTGGAGTGAGTGGCAAAATTGCGGGTCGCCTTAAATCGGAGCGTCTCTCCTCCTTCGATCGAAGCGGAATCGCAACCTAGGTGGACGGAAACAACGAGAAGCCCAAAGCCTACGCCATTTCCCAGAGGGCAGGGCGGCGGAGTTTCCTTCGGTAAGTCGAGCGGGCGGGCTTCTTCTTTGGTCTCTTTGGGGGGTGGAGGCACGCACTTCATGTCTTTGTAGGCGTCGCCCATAGCGACCAGGCCGGAGGCTGCGCCTGCCAGGGGATTGTAAATGGAATACACCATGGTTTCGCGCTGCAGCGAGAGGAAATCGTAGAGTGCAGGCGCCCAAACCTTGTTCAGGATTGGATCGGTGAAGGCGTAGAGATCGGCGGAAGCAGGGCGGAAGTCATCCCACTGGGTTTTCCAGAGTTTGTAGCGTGGCGGGTACGTAGCGTCGATCCCCTGCTTGGCGTGCAGGCACATCTGATAACCAACCTGATCCAACTGCTGCTTTACCTTAGCCAGGCAAGCTTCATCCATGCCGCAGGCCGCCATCTGTTCATCGAGTCGAAGGATTTGCTGCGTGTCGTTGCCCACGGTGGCCGCGGAGGTTTGCGCGTTGGCGTTCATGGCCTGGGTGACCTCTTTATTGACCTGGTCCACGTTGCGGAAACGGGCCACGTAAGCGAGATCTGTCACTTCTTTGAACTCGAAGAGCTCGGCCTCAAAGGTGAGGGGCAGGTTAATTGCCCCCTCGCCTTGCTGCCGGGTGCGCTGGTTGATGGCGGCGACACGCTGCCCCGCAGCCATAAGCTGGATCCCCAGGTCGACGAATCGGGATTGGGCATTCTGCTGGAGCTGAGCCAGGGCGGCCGCGAAATCCGGGGAATACTGAAGCTGCTCGGGCACTTTCAGGTCGGGAATCATGGAATCGGCATTCGGGGGCGGTTCCGATTCCGGCGGCGTCCAGCCGGCATCGGTAGCCGAGCTGGGCTGTGCCTGCTGCGCCGCCATAAAGCCCACAGCGCCGGCGGTAGAGTATCCCTTTTTCAGCGAGGAACCGAGCAGAGTCTTGGCCGACGCCATATCGCCCTGGCAGCCGGCAATCAAGCCCTGACCTTCCTCGGGAGCGGCCATATCGGGTCCAAGGCCCTGGGCGTGCACGAACTGCTTTTTTGCAGCGGCAGGGGAGCCGGCATTGAAGTCAACCCAGGCCAGATTGACGGCGGCGAGCGGCGATTGCGGGCGCAACGAGGTGAGATAAAGAAGCACGCGGGCCGCATCAGGGTAATCATTGGCCTGGTCAAGGCTGACGCCGAGATTGTTTGCGGCATTCACGTCGAGCGGGTTGCGCCCGGCGGCGACGGAACCGGCATAGACGGCTTCGTTGATGGCACCGGCGGGAACTAGCAGCGCAGGCAGGGAGCCGGCGTTGGCGCCGGCCTGCGTGAGGGCGCCGTCAATCCCGATGCGGGTTTGAGCGTCGAGCTTGGCACCATAGCGGGTGGCCAAAGTTTTGACCAGAGCGAGGTATTCAGCTGCGGTGGGCGCCGTGGAGGGCAGGGCGGCGCTCGAGGGCTTTGGGCAGAGCTGCGTAAAGGAGATCTTGCCGGCGCCTGGCTGCCCCTGTAGTGGCGGGCTGTTCGATGGGGACGCGCCGCCCGATGCGGCACCGGCGGACGACATGCCCTTGGCCATGGATTGACCCCACTGCTGGAGCCGCTGCTGCTCCTGCGGAGTGGGGACGCCTCCGGCACTGAGCTTGTTCATGATGGCCTGCACGTCAGGGGGAATCGATGGCGGCGCTTGGGAGTGTCCGGTAATCGTGAGCAGCGCTGCGAGGAAGACGGCGGCAAGGATGAAATGGAATCGGACTCCGCGACCGGCTTGAAGCATGACCGCTCCTTTCTGCGGTGAACGTGCGAACCGCAACTACGGCTTTGTGGAGAGTGCGAGGCGCGACAGCACAGTGCGGGTCAGCTCTTCAACGAATCGGAACATGCAATGTGAAGATCGCGAGACAGTATCTGCTGCTCCGCGCGGGAAGTCAACGCCGGGACGGCTGTGGGAAGGGGAACGTGATTCGTGGGGCGCGCGGAGCCGTTTGAATTGCAAGTCCTTCAACTGGGGTCGCCGCGTTAGCACGCGGCGACCCCAGCCCGGGATGACGGCAACGAGTAGTCGCTATTCTTCTTCTTCCTCGACCGGCCGTTTGGCGTTGGCGAGGATTTTTTCGGCGACGAGCTGGGGGACGATGTCGTAGTGGTCGACTTCCATGCGGTAGCTGCCCTTGCCCTGGGTCATGGCGGTGAGCTGGGCGCCGTAGGTGAGCATCTCGGCCATGGGGACCTCGGCGTTGATGATCGTGGTGCGGCCCTTGGTCTCCATGCCCTGGACGCGTCCGCGGCGGGAGTTGAGATCGCCCATGAGGGTTCCGGCGAACTCGTCGGGGGCTTCGATGGCGACCTTCATGACGGGCTCGAGAAGGCAGGGCTTGGCCTGCTCCATGCATTTGCGAAACGCAATGCGCCCGGCCATCTTGAAGGAGAGCTCGTTGGAATCGACTTCGTGGTAACTACCGTCGTAGAGGATGACCCTGAAGTCGACGACCGGGTAGCCTGCTAGGAAGCCGCGGACGGCCGACTCGACGATGCCCTTTTCGACGGCGGGGATGAAGTTGCGGGGAATGGCTCCGCCGAAGATGTCGTTGACGAACTCGAAGCCGCCGCCGCGGGGCAGGGGCTCCATGCGGATTCTGCAGTCGCCGAACTGGCCGTGACCGCCGGTCTGCTTCTTGTGGCGGCCCTGGGCTTCGGCCTTGCCGCGGATGGTTTCGCGATAGGGAACCTTGGGGGCCTTGAGGGTGACTTCGGCGTGGTAGCGGCGCTTGAGGCGGCTGACGATGGCCTCGATGTGGGGCTGGCCGGCGCCGGCGATGAGGAACTCGTTGGTCTGCGGGTCGCGGAAGAAGCGGATGAGCAGGTCCTCCTCCATGAGCTTGTGGATGGCGGGGGCCAGTTTGTCCTCGTCGGCGCGGGATTTGGGCTCGATGGCGTAGGTCATGGCCGGCTCGGGCAGCGTGGCGAGGGCGATCTGAATATCCGATCCCTTGGCGCCGAGGGTGTCGCCGGTGAGGGTGTCGCGGAGCTTGCCTACGGCGCCCAGGTCGCCGGCATGGAGTTCGGGGACTTCAGTGGGCTTGCGGCCCTGCATGACGGAGAGGTGCGAGAGCTTTTCCGAGCCGCGGCGGGTGAAGTTCTCGAGGGTGGCGTCGTTCTTAATGGCGCCGCTGACGACCTTGAAGAAGCTGATGCGGCCGGCGAAAGGATCGGACATGGTCTTGAAGACCACGGCGGCGGCGGGCTCGGCATCGTCGACCTTGCGGAAGACGGGCTCGGCGTCGGCGGACGGCTTGCCGGCAATGGGCGCGCGCTCGACTGGGGAGGGCGTGTAGACCTTGAGGAAGTCGAGGAGATGGTCGAGGCCCATGTTGGAGGCGCCGCTCGAGAAGAGCACGGGGAAGATGCGGTCTTCGCGAATGGCTTCGTGGAGGGCGGCGACCAGGTGCTCGGGAACCAGGGTGCCCTTGTCGAAGTACTCCTCCATCAGCTCGTCCTTGCCTTCGGCGACCATCTCGACCAGCGCTTCGTGGCGGGCCTTGGCGTCGGCAGCGAGCGCGGCGGGGATTTCAGCGGAGACCTTGCCGCGGCCGTCGCCGCCGGGCGTGTAGGTGTAGGCCTCCATGGTGACGAGATCGACGACGCCGTGAAAGCCCTGGGCGTCGACGATGGGCAACTGGACTGGAACACAGTTGCGGCCCCAGCGCTCGTGCAGGTCGTCGATGAGGGCGTTCAGGCCGCTCTGGCCGCCGGCCTTGGGGTGGTCCATCTGATTGACGAGGACGATGCGGGGGATGCCGGCCTCTTCGGCATAGCGCCAGACGCGCTCGGTGACCGGCTCGACGCCATTCTGGGCGTTGACGACGACGATGGCGGATTCGGCGGGGAAGAGGGCGGCGCGGGCTTCGTGAGTGAACATGTGGAAGCCGGGCGTATCGATGAAATTGATCTTGATTCCCTGCCACTCGGCGAAGGCGACCGCGTTCGACATGGTAAGGCCGCGGGAGACCTCTTCTTCGTCGTAGGCGGTGACGGCCGAGCCGTCGGCGACCATGCCCTGGGTGGGCGTCATTTTGGCGGCATGCAACAGAGCGGCAATGAGAGTGGTTTTACCGGACTGCGCATGCCCGACTACAGCCACGTTGCGGATCTCACTTCCCTTGTACGTTTTCATTCGATTCTCCTTACCCCTGCGGTAAGGCGGACGCCTTCGGCAGGCCCGCACCAGGAAGAAGGCGCGGGATTTGTTGATTCGTGATTGGAAATGGGCGGGTTAGGGCCGGATTCGGTTCGAGCACTCGAATCGGCTCGCATGAACAAGGGTTGACGTGCGCCGCCCGAAAGGGCGTTCAGTCGGCCGGATTGCCGGGATCCAGCTCCCGGTCGGGCTTCTTCCTCTTCCATGCGGAGGGTCGTCCGGGGCGCGGTGGACGGGGTGAAAACGAGTTCGCCAAGCGCCCTTTTCTCGAAAAACGGATGCTATCACAGCGGGAGTATGAACGTCCTGTGACACGAAATACAGGGAACAAGGGAACGAGGGAACAAGAGAGCGAGGGAACAGGGAGGCAGGGAATAGGGAGGAGGGATCGAGCGCAGGCTGCCGGTCTGGGGGAGAATCAAGGGAGCGGGCCGTGAATCCGTGGGCGAGGAAGGAAGAATGGTAGACTTTTCGGGTTCGGAGGGTGAACGGATGAGGGGTTTGCTGCGGACAGCGGGTTTGCTGGCTGTTTTGGCTGTGGTGCCGGCAGCGAAGGCCGCAGATGCGAGCGGAACGTGGAAGGGATCATTTGGGTTCCAGGGCGGCACGGTGGACCTGGTTTTCCACCTGACCGTTGCGGGCAGTGCAATCACGGGGACCGTGGAAGGACTGCCAACGACGCCAGCGGAGATTCACGACGGCAAGGCCGAAGGCAACACAGTGACGTTCTGGGTCAATACGGATTACCAGGGGGAAACCTACAAGCTGGTTTACAGGGGAACGATTTCGACGGCGGGAAACGAGATTGGGTTCAGCTTTGGGACGGAGGATGGCGCGTGGGGCACGCAGTTGACGGCGGAGAAGAGCGTGGAGAAGACACCGTCGGCCCCGGCCAGCGATGTGAGCGGGACGTGGAACGGGGCGTTCGAATTCAACGGCCAGAGCGTGCCTTTGACGATTCACCTGACGAGCGGGGCGAACGGCGCGGTGACGGGGACGGTGGAAGGGTTGCCGACGACACCGGCGGAGATTCACGACGGAAAAGTGGACGGCGACACGGTGACATTCTGGGTGAGTACGGACTACGAGGGGGACACGTACAGGCTCGACTACAAGGGAAAGATCGGCGCGGGACAGATTGTGTTCCAGTTGGGGAACGAGGCCGAGAGTTGGGGAACGCAGTTGACCGTGACGAAAGAGACAGAAGAGAAGAGAACGGGAGCGGGCGCGGAGAATCCTACTCCGGTGAGCCGGTGACGGCCGGGAGGGGCGTGCGCAGCCTGAGGCGGTAGCGGCGGAATCGCCGGGCGTAGATGCCGAGGTTGAAGCAGCACATGGATACGCCGACGCCAACAATGAGCCAGGCAGGCAGGTTTGGGCTGACGTAGTGGTTGAGGTAGTGCACGAGGAATCTGCCCTGGTAGGTGGGCTGGCCGGTCCGGCCGATGAAGTAGTTCTCGGCAAGGGTGAGGGGACAGGGATAGACGTTGTTGAGCGTGAAGATCGCAGAGATCGACGCGAGAATATGGAAGGTGCTCCAGAACGTGCGACCGCGCGTGCCGAGCGCGCCGAAGATCACGAACACGACCCAGAGCAGGTGAGCAAGTGGAATGAGAACAGCGGCCGTGATCATCGTGCGAGCGACCCTTTCCTCTATCGTAAAGCAGACGGAGCCAAATCGGCTTGGCAGAAAGGCAGTCGGATGAATATTGGGTGGTGTCGTCGGGTTCTTGTGGCGGGAGTGTTGGTTTTGGCTGCGTGCGGAATGAGGGCGCAGGGCGGGGGACCGGCTGCACCGGCTGCGACCGCGCAGGCGCCGCCGGCAGCGCTGCCCGCGGGGATACCGGGATGGGTGATGCCGGCTCCGCACGAGAACGCGCCGCTCGGCGAGATTCAGCGATTCAATGGCGACGGCGAAGGGGCGTACAAGACGCACCAGTATCGCGACCTGTTCGCCGAACGGGGGCATTCGGCGGCCGAGACTCGCGCCAAGATCGAGAAGGCCTTTCAGCAACTGTTTCACGGCGACGGGCAGGAGGAGCGGATCTACTTTGAGACCGGGGCCAACGAGAACGGGCCCTTGGCGTACATCACCGACTGGGCAAACAACGACGCGCGCAGCGAAGGCATGAGCTACGGCATGATGATCTGCGTCGAGCTCGACAAGAGGCGCGAGTTCGACGCCGTCTGGAACTGGGCGCATACCTACATGCTCATCACCGATCCGAAGGACCCCTCGGTGGGTTACTTTGCGTGGTCAATGAACACGGATGGAACGCCGCGCGCGACCGGCGCCGCGCCGGATGGGGAAGAGTACTTCACGATGGCGCTCTACTTTGCCGCGCACCGCTGGGGCAACGGCAAGGGCATCTACAACTATCAGGCCGAGGCGGACAAGATCCTGCGCGGGATGCGGCATCATCCGGTGCTGAAGGGGACCGGGCCGTTCCGGATTCATCCCGAAGACCCGCCGTTCGTCCAGCCGGATCATCCGTGGCCGAGCCCCAACTCGCACCGGATGGAGGAGGAAGCGAAGGCGAGCGGGAAGCCTCTGCCGATGTTCCGTTTTCCGCGCGGGCCGCGGGCGGAGACGATCGGACCGATGGTGGACGAGAGCCACTTCATGATCAAGTTCGTGCCCGACTGGCCGGGCGGGACGACGGATGCGTCGTATCATCTGCCGGCGTTCTACGAGCTGTGGGCGCGGTGGGGGCCGGTGGAGGATCGCGCGTTCTGGGCGATGGCGGCAGATGTGAGCCGGGACCTGTTCAATCGCGTGACGGGGCCGGAGACGGGACTGACGCCGGACCGGAGCAACTTCGACGGGACGCCGCTGGTGGGGCGCGACGGGTCTTCGGTGCCGTTCATGGCCGACTCGTGGCGGAGCGTGAGCAACTGGAGCGTGGACTACTCTTGGTGGCGCAAGGACGCGCGGGAGACCGTGTTAAGCGCGCGGCTGCAGAAGTTTCTTGAGAGCCAGGGCTTCGATGCGTTCGTGGACCGTTACACGGTGGATGGTAAGCCGTTGTCGACGACGCACGCTTCGGGCATGGCGGCGACGGCGGCGGTGGGCAGCCTGGCCGCGCCGGACGGGCCGACGGCCAAAGCGTTCGTGGATGCGCTTTGGAATATGCCGGTTCCGTCGGGAGAGTACAGATATTACAACGGGCTGCTTTATTTGATGAGCCTGATGCACTGCAGCGGGAACTTCCGGATTATCGAAGAGCCAGGGACCCGCCACTAGCTTTCTAGACGCGAATGCTTTCCCGCTTGCTCTGGTATTGCTTTGCCTGCTTGCGGCGGGAACGATGGATGCGTTGACGCGAAGCCTGTCGCAGCGGCCTGCCGCGGCCGCGGCGGGACCAGCGGAAGAGGCGGTCAAATGGCGGCCGGATCAGGGGCTTGGGGAGAGGCTTCGCGGGCAGTGATGATACTTATTGGTATGACACTGTTCGGTATGACGCTCCCTAGCAATATGAAGGACCGCTCCAATTTGGACGGGGGCTTCGCGCGGTCAGCGTCGGGATGAAGGGCGCGAAAACTGCCAGAGCATGCTGAAATTTCTGCGGTCAAGTCCCATCCGCCGGTGCTAGAGGCTGTTATTAACTTTATCCCTTTGAATGCATTGGGATAGGAGCAGGAGCGGATGGTCTATGACGATGGAGTCATGGACATCGCCGATCGGCCGGGCTATCAAACAGATGTGAACGAT
>JBEKUS010000045.1:0-30330 GCA_049514795.1 Occallatibacter sp. | reverse complement strand
TCGGGTTTCTACTCGGCCAGTTGGGCGAATTCCGACGGCGGAGGCGGATCGGCCCCGTCCAACTCCTATAACCTGCGCCAGGACTACGGTCGAGCGGGATTCGTGCGGCCGCAATTCTTGTTCCTGATGGGCAACTACACCGGCCCCTGGGCCATCACCTTCAACCCGTTTCTGATCGCTCAGGCAGGGCAGCCGTACAACATCACCTCGCCGTACGATCTGACCGGCGACAACTTCTTCAACAACCGGCCCTCGTTTGCCGGCTCTTCCGCCGTCGCCAGCAACGTCGTGCAGACCAGCTTTGGCGCACTCAATGTGGCGCCCCAGGCAGGCGAGACGGTCATTCCCATTTCGTTGGGCAACAGCCCGGCTTCCGTTGCCGTCAACCTGCGCGTCGGCCGGACCTTCGGCATCGGTCCCAAGGTTGCGCCCTCGACTCCTTCCGGTTCTTCTTCCGGCGGCCCGCCTCCGGGGGGTGGCCCGCCTCCCGGAGGCGGTCCCGGCGGTGGTGGGCCAGGTGGGGGACCCGGCGGCGGATTTGGCGGATTCGGTGGACCCGGCGGACCATTTGGACGAGGCGGCTCACCCGCCAGTTCGAGGAAGTACAGCCTCAACTTCAACGTCCAGGCGCTGAATCTGTTCAACAACATCGATCTGGGTACGCCGGGAGGCGGCATTCAGCCGACGTTCAATTCAAGCACCGGCCTCTACGGCCCTGGCGCCCAGTTTGGCAAATCGACAGGCCTCGCTGGCGGGATCTTCTCGACGAGCTCGGCTTCGCGGCGCATCTTCTTCCAGGCATCGTTCCAATTCTGAAGACCGCAGGGGGGACATGCGGTCGCGGGCCGGAGCGCAACGCTCCGGCCCTTCTTTCCAGAACTCAAGGGCATTCGCCTTGCCGCTGCAACAAGAACATCCGTCTCCGCGTCGTTGCTCAAAAATCGCCGGCTGTTGAACCGATCAGCGAGCGGTACAGCGCCTCCCACACATCTGCGGCCGCGTCGATACTGAAGTGGCGCGTGACCCGCTCCCGCGCGAAACGTCCCTCGGCAGCGAGCGATTCCCTGCCCTGGTTCATCTTCGCGAGCATCGCCTCGGCCAACGCTTTCGAATTCTTTGCCTCAACCACTACGCCTGCATTGCCCACCAGCTCACGCACACCGCCCACGTCGGTGGCGACTACAGGCTTTTGCATGGCCATCGCCTCGCCCACGGCCAGCGGCATTCCCTCCCATGCCGACCCCAATACAAACGCATCGGCCGCATCGAGCAGCGCGGGCAGGTCGCGGCGCAGCCCCAGCCAGCGAACCTCGTTGCCGATGCCCAGTTCTCCGCAGAGCGTTTGCAGCTCGGCGATTCCGCTTTTCGGCATTTCTCCCGCGATCCAAAGCCGAGCGTAGGGTCTCAGCCCGTGCACCTCCGCGAAGGCTCGCAGCAGATTCGGGTAGTCTTTCGCCGGCGCGATGCGGCCGATTGCGATCCAGACGAATTCCGCGGTTGCCTCCGCATCGGCCACGCCCATCTCCGCCCTCACGCGTGTTCTTCGCCCTCCGTCCGGGGCAAATCCGTCGGAGTCGATGCCATTCGGCACAACGGTGCATTTCCGCCGCGGAACGGCTTTGAGCCGCACGAAGCGCTGCGCGGCTGCTTCGCTGACCGCAACGGTTCGCCGGCTCAACCCGTCCGTCAGCCGGTAGGCCGCCATGCGCCACCAACGGCCCTCATAGACGTTGTGAACGGTGGAGAGCACCGCAATCCGCGGAACCAGCAGCTTGAGCAGGCGGGCAAACAGATTCGCAGGGAAGCTATGGCTGTGCACCAGGTCCGGCCGGAATTCACGCAGAAAACGCCGTGCGCGAAACAAGCCCGTCAGGACGCTGGCCGGAGTCTTTCGGATCCCCAGGAAGATCGGTTCGATCGCTGTAGGCCACTCCTCCACTTTGCGCGGCATGAGCACAAGCACGGCAACCGAGTGGCCACGCTTTGTCATTCGCTTCGCGACAGCCAGCGCCTGCTTCTCCGCCCCGCCGACGCCGAGCGAAGGCAGCAGGGTTACGATGCGCATGGATCTCAGACCTTACAGGTAAATCGAACGCAACGATGATACCGCAACGGGAACTGGACCGTTACGGCTCTCCGCCGGGATTCAGGGCGTCAGCAGGCTTTTCCTCAAGATGAGTTTTTCAAATTCATAGGAATCCTCATACGAATTCACGCGGAAGGGCGGTACAATCCCTCCAAGGAGATCTATGGCCGGAGACATCCAAATTACTTGCAGCGATTGCGGGCAGGAGTTCACCTTCACCGCTGCCGATCAGGCGTTTTTCCAGGAACGTGGTTACTCGACCCCGAAGCGTTGCAGATCCTGCCGGACGGCAAGGAAGAACGATCAGGGGGGATCCGGCTACCGTTCGGCTCCGTCACAGGGAACTCCTGTGATTTGTTCGGGTTGTGGCCAGCCAACCACTGTCCCCTTTGAGCCGCGTGGCGATCGGCCGGTCTACTGCCGGGACTGCTACACGGCCCGCAAGGGCGGCGGCTCATCCCACTCGCGCGATCGCGCGTAGTCGGCAGGCCCGTTTCATCGCGGCAACAAACCAAGATCGGACCGTATCCGTCGGTCGGTGAGCACAGAGGCTGTGTGTCCGTGGGTTGGCGAGTGCAGCGGATGTGGCGTATCCCAGCGGATTCGCTCGCAGACTGACCGGGTTGTTCTGTGCCTCACGGACCAACCCGGCGACTCAATGCATTGAGGTCGCGCCCTGTGTCGAATCTGCTGCGGATTCTCGTTGAAATGCCTGTCTCGTGATTGGACAGAACCGCCGCCGCCCGATACACTGACGCTCACGGTCCCCTAAATATTCGCGCGCATGAGTACATCTCCAAACGCCATCGTCCCTCAACTCTCGTTCGCGGGATTCGCCTGGAAGAATCTCTGGCGGCGGCGCCTCAGGACGGCGCTGACGCTAGGCGGAATTACGATGGGAATTGGCGCTTTTGTGGCTCTGGTCGGTTTCTCGCGAGCCTTTGAGCGTGAGTGGTTGCGCATGTACACCAGCTCCGGCATCGATATCGCCGTCGTGGAGACGAATCTCATCAACAGCTCACTCGACCAGTCGGTCGGCGCGAAGATCGACACGATTCCCGATGTGGCCCAGGTCACGCCCATCATCTTCAACCTCATGGATCTGACTCCCGAGGTGAATGCGCTTGCCTATGGCTGGCGGGCTGACTGTTATGAGCTTGACTCCCTCACCATGCTCTCAGGCCGCCGTTTTCACGATGGGCAGCCCGAGGTGCTCCTGGGCGACCTGCTGGCCTCGAACTTGAACAAGAAGGTCGGTGACATCCTGCCGATTCAGGGAACGACCTTCACCGTGGTGGGAATTTTCCACGGAGGCACGGCACTGGAGGCCGGCGCGGTTATCCTGCCGCTCGACCAGATGCAGATGATTTCCAGCATGCAAGGCAAAGTGACGGCATTTCACGTGCGCCTGCGCCCGACGCCTGCCAACGAATCGTACGATCACTATGTCAAGCGGGCACAGGCGGCGATCGAGGCTGTTCTGCCGGGAACGAAGGCTGTCCCCGCCGCGGAGCGCGCCGCCAACAACCAGATTGTCGACCTGGCCCACTCGGTCGCCTGGGGCACCTCGCTCATCGCGCTCCTCGTCGGCATTCTGGGCATCGCCAACACCATGGCCATGTCGGTCTTCGAGCGCACTCGCGAGATCGGCATTCTACGCGCCCTGGGCTGGAAGGGCCGGCACGTGATCCTGCTCATCCTGACTGAAGCAACAGTGCTCGGCATCGCCGGAGGCCTTCTTGGCATTGCCGTCGGATGGGGCGCGTTAGGTATGCTTTCCACGCTGCCGCAGACGGCGGCTGTCGTGTCCCCTTCCGTGTCGCCGTATCACTTGCTGGAATCGCTTTTTATCGCCATCGCCTCAGGGCTCGCTGCTGGCGCTTATCCTGCGTGGCGCGCGGCGCAGCTCTCACCGGTGGAGGCATTACGTTATGAGTGATCTTCTTCTTGAAGGGCGCGGGCTCACGAAGAGTTATGACGACGGCCGGGTCGTCGCCCTGCGCGGCGTGGATATTCGGATCGATGCCGGCGAATACGTCGCCATCACGGGGCCCAGCGGCAGCGGCAAATCCACGCTCCTTCATCTTCTCGGCGGCCTCGATTCGCCCACCGAAGGAGAGGTGTTGTTCCGGGGATCTCGCCTGGGTTTTTCGATCGACCTCGACACCTACCGTTCCCGCCAGGTGGGGTTCATCTTCCAGGCTTTTCATCTACTGCCCACGCTGCGCGCGGTGGAGAACGTGCAGGTAGCCATGCTGGCCACGAATGGGCGAGCCAATCATCGCGCCGAGCGTGCTGCCGCCCTGCTCGACGAGATGGGTCTTAAGCACCGTATGGATCACTATCCGAACGAGCTCTCCGCCGGGGAGCGCCAGCGCGTGGCCATCGCCCGCGCTCTGGCCAACGATCCCGCGGTCCTGCTGGCCGACGAGCCCACGGGCAACCTCGACTCCGTGAGCTCCGCTCATATCATGGAGATTCTTAGCGGGATCCGGGAACAGCGGGGCATGACCTTGGTCATTGTGACCCACGAAAGCGAGATCGCCTTGAGCGCCCCGCGCCACGTGCGCATCCGCGACGGAAGGATCGAAGCATGAGGATTCCGCGGTTTGCCTGGATGGCGGCTCTGGTTCCGCTTTTGTCCGCGCAGGCCGTCAATGTGAACGATCTGATCGCGGCGCAGCGCAAACAGCTCGAGACCGCGGACTTTCGCGCCACGGGACAGTTCATTCGCGTCCAGGCAAACGGAATCCGTGCCAGCGTTCCAATCACGATCAAGGCGCATTGGTTCCCCGGTGTATTGCGGACTCGTGTCGAACTCGGAACCCTTGCAAAGCCCGGCTCGAATCCAGCCGCTGGACTCCACATGCCGGTTCATATCCTCCTGGAATTGCGTTCCAACGGCCAGAGCGCCATATGGATCGCTCACCCGGGAGACAAGACGGCCATGGTTCTGCCAACCAGCCAGTGGAGCGACGGCCCGCTCGGCCCCGATTTCAGTTACGAGGATTTTCTCGAGCAGCATTACTTCTGGTCGGGCCAAACCTCGGCAGGCAAAGCCAAATTTGGCGCACGCGATTGCGAAGTGGTGAAGAGCACGCCCGGTCCAGCCGCCAGAACCCACTATTCTGAAGTCAGAACCTGGATCGATCCCTCCATCGGGTTCCCCGTTTACGCCGAGAAGACGGTGAAGGAATCGGGAGCCGTGAAGGAGTTCACCTCGTTCGGTTTGCGCCATGAGCAGGGCCAGTGGTCGGCGCACCAGATTGAGGTAAGAACCCGTGGCCAATCCGGTTCGACATTGCTTATCATCGATCGTGGCAGCGCCAAGGCGAACCTGACTGCCGCAGACTTTGGTCTTGAGCAACTGACGAAGTTCTAGGAGATCGATGTCCGTTTTTCTCTGGATCGCCGCGCTCGTCGTCACTCTGATCATAGCGGGCATCGTGTATCAGTGGCTCGGCAGCCGCCGCGACCGCGAGATTCACACCAGCCAGGGACGCTGCGTGTCCATTGGAAACGGGTCGAGCCTCTATCTGTACGAGGCGGGTTTCGGCGAGCCCACCGTGCTGTTTGAGGCCGGCATCGGCGCCACACACCTGAATTGGCGCTCCGTTCAGGACGCAACCGCGCTCTTTACCGGCACGGTCTCCTATGACCGCGGAGGCCTGGGCTGGAGCAGCCGCTGCCGCACCCCCCGAACGCCGGGTAACATCGCCGTCGAACTGCATCAGATGCTGGACTGCGCCGGACTCAAATCGCCATACATTCTGGTCGGGCACTCCTTCGGCGGACTGGTCATGCGCCGCTTTGCACTGCTCTATCCCCAGGAAGTCGTGGGAATCGTGCTCGTCGATCCCATGCGCTGCGAGGAATGGCCTCCGCTCGACCCGTCGAAGCAATCGCAGATCGAATTGGGCCGGAGGCTGATCCGCTGCACGCTGCCGGCGGTTCACTGCGGTCTCGTGCGCCTTGTCGTTTCGCTGGCGCTCCGTCACGCCGGGGGGATCTCTAACCAGGTGGCGGGCGCCACAGGGTCGAACGGCCGTCACGTCGTCAGCCGGATCAAGACGGAAGTTGGGAAGATGCCCCGGGAGGTCTGGCCGGCGGTCGCCGCGCACTGGTCACGGCCCGGGTTCTACGCCGGAATACGCAGTCATATCAAGTCGATTCCGTTGACCGTCGCGGAGATGCACTCGGCCGAGCCAATCCGCTCGATCCCTGTAACGGTGCTGACGCCGGGCAACGCCACGCCCCTCTCCGAGGATCATTTGCGGCGGATCGGGGACAGCGTGCGCCAGATTGTGGCGGCCGGAAGCGAACATTGGATCCATCTCGACGAGCCCGAACTGGTCGTCGACTCCATCCGCGCCATGCTCGACGCCTCGGTTCCTCAAGCTGTCGCGGCGGCAAATTGAGCCAGATTCCGCCTTTCTTGACCGGTTCGCCCGTTTGTGACTGGCGGCCCCCCTTCCCTTCTGAACTCCGGTCGCCAGGAAACCTCCGTTATCCTGTAACGGTGCATCCGCCTCATGGCTTTACTGAGACAGGAAGCGAGGATTCCAATGGAAGTCAGGGTTTCGCAGCTCGAAGGCGTACGGTTCAACATTCAGGCCAGATCGCACACCATCGTCTGCGATCAGCCGGCTGACAACGGCGGTACGGATTCCGGCATGACGCCGCCGGAGTTTCTGCTGGCGTCGCTCGGCTCCTGTGCCGCGTTCTACGCCGCGCAATACCTGAAGACCCGCAATCTGGCACAAACCGGCGTCGAAGTCGCGGTCACCGCGGAAAAGCTGCTGCAGCCGGCGCGGCTGGGCAACTTCCATATCGCCGTCAAGAGCCCGGTTCCACTCACTCCCGAACAAACCGAAGGGATGATGCGCTCGGTGCACCACTGCCTGGTGCACAACACGCTCATGTCTCCTCCGGAGATCAAGATCGAGCTCACTGCCAGCGAGGCTTAGTTGCCTTCTTGCCGCGCTCGGCAAACTGCGGGGCGCCGGCAGGGAGAATTCAAAGCTGGAAGTTCATTTCGGGCTCAAGGCCCTTCTCTTCCCTGTTCCCTATTCCCTGTCTTTACGAGATCCGCACGCTCTTGCCGCGCGAGAGCACGGCGGCCTTGCGCCGGTCCTTCGATGCGTGGTCGATCTTCCTCCAGAAGCCTACGAAATAGTCGACCGCCGAGATGGTCGAGACCAGCACCGTGAAGTAAATCGCCGCCACCGCGTACCAGTACACGGGAACCGTGATCACGCCGAACTGCCAATGATGCCAGCGATGCGCGAGGGTCGCCGAAACCACCGAGACAATCTGCACCACGGTCTTCAGCTTCCCCAACTCGCTGGCGGTGATGGTGAACCCCTCGGACGAAGCAATGGATCGCAACCCGGAGATCAGAAATTCGCGGCCGATGATCACCACCACGATCCACACCTTCACGACGTCCGGATTGTAGGCAACCAGCGCGACGAAGGCCGCCGTCACCATGATCTTGTCGGCCAGGGGATCGAGCAACATGCCCATGGTCGTGATCTGTCCGCGCTTGCGCGCGAGATATCCGTCCAGACCGTCGGTGATCGACGCCAGCACAAAGAGGACCGACGCCAGGATCTCCTGCTCCCCGTTCGCTCCACGCCAGGGGAAATGCGGCGACAGGATCCACAGGAACAGGGGGATCATGACGATCCGCGTCATCGTGATGGAGTTCGGCAGATTCACGGCTGCAAAACCACGCTCTCGAGTCTCTGGTGGTGTGATTCCATTATTGCACCCGCGCGAGTTCGTCGTTTTTCGGCCTCGTCGATTCAGTAAATACAACTCAGTCCGGGAGGTAAAACGCACGTGATTGCACGCCTCGGAATCCTATGGTAGGTTGATATAGGACCAAATTGGTCGTAGTTTGCTTTCTTGCCTCCAACTTCCTCTCGTTCGCAGCACTTAGGGGATCACTTCGCAATTTGCCGGCGCCCGCAGTGGCGGCGGCTCGTTGGGCAAGAAAACGGCGGCCCTGGTGAACGTCTTTTGGCGAAGCATCACCAGGACCGCTGAACCGGCAACTCGTGAGCTGACGGTTTCCTTAGCATAGCGGAATCGTTGGCCACCATTCCATCCAAGAAAGGAATTCGATGGCTCAAACACCGCATCCACACTCCACAACGAAGCACAGGCAGTGGTCCCATAAGACTTCTGCCAGACCTCGTCATCATCCGCGCGTCGTGCGTGCCTCGCTCCGACTCGGGCTGCCGTTGCTCCTCGTCCTTTGCGCAGGACCCCTGGAAGGCACACGGGCCCTGGCGCAGGAACCGCCCTATTTCGTCACTTACTCCGAAGTCCTGGAAGAACCAGGGAATCTCGAAATCGCCCAGAAAGGTACAACCGGCTCTCCCAAGGACGCAAACGGTTTCTACAGCGCCACGCTGGAGCTGGAATACGGCGCCAAGGCATGGTGGACAACTGAACTCTACCTGCAGGGCCAGGCAACCGTGAACGACTCCATCCTTTTCACCGGATTCCGCTGGGAGAACCGGTTTCGTGTGCTGCCCACTGAGCACGCAGTCAACCCGGTCCTCTACCTCGAATACGAGGACGTGAACGGCGCCGATAAGAGCGTTCTCGAGGTTACAGGGCACGACAGCATCGCCGGCTTTCAGGAGAGGAACGCCGAAGGCCGCGGAGATGTCTCCCGCACCCTCGAGGGGAAGTTGATCCTCTCCAGCAATCCGAAGGGGTGGAACATTTCGGAGAACTGGATTACGGAAAAGGACCTGAGGGGCGGCGCCTGGGAGTTTGGCTACGCGGCGGGCGCGAGCCGGTCACTTGCGCTGGCCGCCGCCAGCCGAAGTTGTACATTCTGCCGCCAGAACTTCAGTGCCGGTGCAGAAGTCTACGGTGGCTTGGCAACCGTGCACGATTTCGGCTTTAACGACACATCGCATTACGCGGGCCCAACGGCAAGCTTCAACCTGCCGCACGGGCCGACGCTCTTCTTCTCGCCACAGTTCGGTCTGAGTGGAAACAGCGCGAGCGTGCTGTGGCGTCTCACCGTTTCCTATGAAGTCCAGCAATTCCGCGATCTCTTCCACCGAAAGGAGGCGCAATGAAAAGCGGGCGAATCGCTGGACTTTCTCTCGTTCTCCTATCGGTCTCTGCCGCTCTTGTAGCGGCTGACGGTTCCTGGCTGCGCAAGGTCCCCGTCACCGACCGACAACGCACGAATCCGTACGCCGGCAAACCAGAGGCGATCGCCGCCGGCAGGCTGCTCTTTGAAGAGAACTGCGCCAAGTGCCACGGCAGCGATGCGGAAGGACGGCGAGGCCGTCCCAGTCTGCGGAGTGAACGAGTCGCCGGCGCCACCGACGGTGAACTGGCCTGGTTGCTGCGCAACGGCAGCCTCGGCAGGGGAATGCCTTCATGGATTTCCCTTCCCGAGCCGGAACGATGGCAGATCATCGCGTTTCTGCGCAGCCTGCCACGCGATGCCGCGCCAGCCACTCCTGCGGATCGCCGATAAAAGTAAACGGCGGGGAAAGCCCACCGCCTTCCCCGCCCCGTTGGTTCCGGATACCGATTCGCTATGCGTAGATTCCGCGCTGTTTGATGGTGAACGCCACCCGGTCGATGGCCAGCATGTACGCGGCGATGCGATTGTTCACGTCGTGCGCCTCGGAGTAGCGCACCACGTCGTCGAAGCTGTCGCGCAAGATGGTTTCCAGCTTCTCGTTGACATCCGCCTCTTTCCAGAAGTACCCTTGCCGGTCCTGCACCCATTCGAAGTAGCTGGCCGTTACGCCGCCGGCGTTGGCCAGGATGTCGGGCACGATGAACACCCGCTTCGCGGACAGGATCTCGTCGGCTACGGCGGTGGTCGGCCCGTTGGCGCCCTCGACGACGATGCGCGCCTTCACCTTGTCGGCATTCCGGCTGGTGATCACGTTCTCGGTCGCCGCCGGAATCAGAATCTCGCAATCCGCCACCAGCAGTTCCTCGCTGGGCATTGCCTCCGCGCCGCGGAATCCCAGAATCGTGTTGTTGCGGTACTTGTAATCGAGCAGTTGGTGAATATCGATCCCCGCCGGGTTGAACAAACCGCCTTCGCGCTCGGCGATCCCGATGATCTTGTAGCCCTGCTCCTGCAACAGCCGCGCGGCATTCGATCCCACATTGCCAAATCCCTGGATGATTACGCGGCAGCCCTCCTTGGTCATGTTCAGATAGCGCAGGCTCTCGTTGCAAGCCACCGTGACACCGCGCCCCGTGGCCTCGATTCGACCCTGCGAGCCGCCGATACTCAGCGGTTTGCCCGTCACCACGGCGGTCACCGTCTGCCGCATGTGCATGGAGTAGGTGTCCATGATCCACGCCATGGTTTGCTCGTTGGTGTTCACGTCCGGTGCGGGAACATCCTTCTCCGGCCCAATGAACTCAATGATCTCCGACGTGTAGCGCCGCGTCATGCGCTCCAGTTCGCCCTTGCTCATGTTCTTCGGATCGCAAATAACGCCGCCCTTGGCTCCGCCGAAAGGGATATTCACGACCGCGCATTTCCAGGTCATCCAACTGGCCAGGGCGCGCACCTCGTCCAGCGTTACATCCGGCGAATAGCGAATGCCGCCCTTGCACGGGCCGCGGGCAACATTGTGCTGCACGCGGAATCCCGTAAACATGTCGATCATCCCGTTGTCGAGGGTCACGGGAAAGTGAACGATGATTTCCCGCGACGGAGAGCGCAATACCTTCCACATGCCCTCATCGAGATTCAGCTTGCGCGCGGCAAAGTCGAAGCGCGCGTTTTGTGCTTCCCACGGATTGATCTCCTGGTCTAGCGTCACGTTGGTTCCTGTTGACATACCTCGTCTCCATCTCCTGCCGCACCTCTGCAACCGCGGCCCTGTAGGGATCTCGCTTCTCTAGCATATCGGCCCGGCAGCGATTCTCCCAGTCTTTCCGCAACCGCATCCAACCGGCGCGGCCGGGCCGCTATCGGCGCCGTTCGGCTCGCCTGCGATCTCGCGCCGGTCCGAGCCTCAGTGAGTCTAGGCCACCTAAAGTTCTTCGTCAAGCGGTCAGCTCACCGCGGTGCCTCAGTGCGGATTCCGATCGCAAAGGCTGGACCAGGAAACCCACCACACGGGCTCGGTTCCAGCTCGCGCCACGCTGGATCGCGATTGCTTGACATGTGCGGCACATGCAACTATGCTCATAGCATGGCCAAGATGATTCAAGTACGAAACGTCCCCGAGGCCCTTCACCGCACTCTCAAAGTGAGAGCCGCGACGGTGGGAATGTCTCTTTCCGATTATTTGCTCGGGGAGTTCCGGGAAATCGCCGAGCGTCCTACTCTCGCTGAGTTCCGCGAGCGTTTGCATTCGCGCAAACCGCTCTCGTCCGCCCTCGACACTCCGGCCCTTTTGCGCGAGGCGCGCGCGGAACGATGATTGTCCTCGACGCCTCGGCGGCAATCGACTGGCTGCTCCAAACTCCCGCCGGAAAGCGTATGGAGCGCCGGATTTTTGTTCGCAGGGAATCCCTGCATACCGTGCATCTGCTCGATGTGGAATTCGCGCACGTTCTTCGGCGTCTTGTGCGCGACGGAGCCCTGACGAGCAGGCGCGCCGAGGAGGCAATCGAGGACTTGGGCGCTCTGCGCATTACCCGCTATCCACCGGGACCACTGCTCAGGCGCATCTGGCAGCTCAGACAGAATCTGAGCGCGTACGATGCGGCGTACGTCGCGCTCGCAGAAGAGTTGAACGCACCTTTGATCACACGGGATCGGCGCATTGCCGCGGCGCCAGGCCATCTGGCCCAGGTTGAAGTTTTTTGAGCGCTCGGACCTCGGCCGCGCCGCGGTTACTGCGGCGCCCACCGCGCGCCAGCAGTTACACTGAGGCTGTGAAAGCCTCCACGCGCTCCGCTCTTCCCGCCCGCAAGGAGTTCCTCGCCCTCGCTCGGACGCACACCCTGGTGCCCGTCTGCCGCACCCTCATGGCCGACCTGGAGACGCCCGTCTCGGCCTTCCTTCGCGCGGCGTGGCCCGAGCGCGAGTGCTTTCTCCTGGAATCGGTCGAAGGCGGCGAGCAGGTAGGCCGGTACACCTTCATCGGGCTGACGCCCTTCAAGCGGATTGTGTCCCGCGGGCGCGAGATCGCGATCACTGAAGGCCGGAAGACAACTCGCCTTCAGGGCGACGTCTTCGCCGTGCTGCGCGATGCACTGAGCGGCCATAAGCCCGCCCGCCTGCCGGAGCTGCCACCGTTCACCGCCGGAGCGGTCGGCTACTTCGCCTACGACGCCGTGCGGCAGATCGAGCGGCTTCCCGTGCGGGCAAAGGACGAACTTGGGGTCCCGGACGCCTGCCTTCTCTTCTTCGACGAGGTGCTGGCCTTTGACCATGTTCGCAAGGAGATCTGGCTCGTCGTGACCGCAGACGTCACGCAAGGCGCGGACGCAGCCTACGGTCGCGCGCTCAAGCGCCTCGACAAGCTCGAAAAGCGTCTCGCCCAGCCGTTGCCGGATCTCGACCGCCGGAAGCCACAGAAACCCACCAAGCTCAAGGTGAAATACCGCACCGCAAAGAAGGACTTCCTGGCCGGAGTCGAGCGCATCAAAGAGTACATCCGCGCCGGAGACGCCTTCCAGGTGGTGCTCTCGCAGCGCCTCGACGTCGATCCCGGCGTCGACAGCTTCCAGGTCTATCGCGCCCTGCGCACCGTCAATCCCAGCCCCTACATGTTCTTCCTGCGCTTTGCCCCGGACTCACCGCTCGGCACCCGGTCCACGGATGCGCCATGGAACTCATCGAAGAAGCCGCACAGGCCCGACGCCCTGCTGGAACTGGCTGGCTCGTCGCCCGAACTGCTGGTGCGCGTTCACCAGGGCAAGGTTGAATACCGGCCCATCGCGGGCACTCGCCCTCGCGGCGCCACCGAGCCCGAAGACCATGCCCTCGCCGAAGAAATGCTCAACGACGAAAAGGAACGCGCCGAGCATGTGATGCTGGTCGATCTCGGCCGCAACGACGTCGGCCGGGTGAGCCACTTCGGCAGCGTCAAGGTCGACCGCCTCATGTTCGTGGAGCGCTACTCGCACGTAATGCACATCGTAAGCTCGATCGAGGGCCGGTTGCGGCCGGAGCTGACCGCCGTCGACGCCCTTCGCGCCTGCTTCCCTGCCGGGACCCTCTCCGGGGCGCCGAAGGTGCGCGCGATGGAGATCATCGAGGAGCTGGAGCCGGCCCGGCGCGGCACGTACGGCGGCGCCGTTCTTTACGCCGACTTCTCCGGCAACCTCGACTCCTGCATCGTCATCCGCTCCATGCTTTCCACCGGCGGCGGAGCCTTCGTCCAGGCCGGCGCCGGCATCGTCGCCGACTCCATTCCGGAGCTCGAGTATCAGGAATCGCTCAACAAGGCGCAGGCTGTCATCCGGGCCGTCGAGCGCGCTCGCGAGATGTAATCCGCACCGCCAATCAGCCCCTCCAGCCGGCCCGTCATGAAGACCGGACCTGCCTCCGGGCCCGCTGTTGATCCTCCGGTTACCCTTTCTCTGCCCAATGTAATCGAATTTCTTTTGAATTCCGTCAACCCCGGTAACTCAGGGAGGAATTGTTCGCTCCTGACGGCAGGCCCCTGGGAAACCCTCGAAAGGAACGAATTCCATGTCGGTATCCGGTATTCAAAGCAGCTCACTTCTTTCAGAGCTATCCTCGACCACGTCGGTCTCCGGCGCCTCTTCAACCAACAAGAACGCCTTCGACTCCGCGCTTTCCAACCTGATCGCGGCGATCAAATCGGGCGATACCAGCTCGGCAAAGACGTATCTGGCCCAATTGGAGAAACTGACGCCGGCAAACGCCGACGCCAACAACCCGATGGGGCAGTTCATCTCTTCTGTCTCGACCGCGCTTGCGGACAATGACATTTCATCGGCGCAGAGCGCGCTGACCACACTGGAGAGCACTACTCCGCCGTCACCGCCACCGCAAACCAGCTCCGACTCAAGCTCGTCGTCTTCGAGCAGTTCGGTGTTCAGTGAGCTGGGGAAGGACATTTTGAAGCTGTTCAACGCCATCAGTTCCGGCGACACGCAGGCGGCCCAATCGGCCTACTCCACGTTGACCAGTCTGATATCGACCTATCAATCTTCATCGAGCAGCAGCACGAGCAGCACTACATCGAGCAGCTCGACCGGCTCGACTTCCACAAACTCAAGCGACTCGGCCTCCAGCAATTCGAGCGACATGTCCTTCTCCACGCTGCTCTCGGAGATCGGCTCGGCGCTCACCTCAGGAAACATCTCAACGGCTCAGAGCACCCTCGTCAAGTTTCTGGCCACTCTCTCAACAGGAACGTTCGTCAACACCATGGCTTGATGGCGAGTGAATCGGGGGCGCGGCGGCGGAATGGCGCCATTCCGTCAGTTCGCGCCCTCGATTCCCGCAGTCGGGGAATCCCGATCGGCCATATCCGATTTGCCTTGCTCCGAGAGGGCTGCTCCCGAACCCGATGAGCAGCTTTGGGGGCATTCGCGTCTATTGGAAAACGATGCCTCCGCTGGAGGGGAAAATGAACGCGTTCTGGGTATGGACGAGAAACGGGCTCGCTCTCATTGGAGTATTGGCGCTGGGGTTCTGGCTCGGCTCGGGCCGCTCGGTCAGCGCATCGGGCTATGAGTCAGGGTCGGGCGATGTGCAGTTTCAACTCACCAGCGTGAGTCCCACCAGTTCTCTGCTGGTCTACCAGCCAAAAACAAAGACCGTGTAGGTGTACCAGGGAGCAACGACCGGCAACTCGGCCTTGCAGTGCTCGTTCATGTTTCAGATGGAACGGCCGGGTGAGGTGATTCGACGCGTCCCCTGCGCCGTGCCAAAGCTGATCCCGTGAGCTCCACTGCGAGCCGTTCACCAGACGCCGAGAAACGGAAGACAGCGCCTTCGTCCCGTCGCCGCGACGGACTCACTCCGCACCGAAAACACGACGGAAGAAGCGGCCAATCCGGCGCAGCAATCCAGGCTTCTTCTCCGTGCTCGGCGCTTTCGCCTGCGCTGCCGGCGCAGCCGCAGGCGGCGCCGCCGCTTGCGCCGCGCGATCGGCGCCGCTGACCGAGAATGTGTCGGTCGCATTCGGAGCGTGACCGGTCAGTGCTGAACTGACCGGCGCCGCAGATCCAGCCGGCGCAAGTCCCTCGCTCTGCGCCAGCGGGAACTCATTCGGCTCGGACTTTGGGGGCGGCGGGCATCCACACGGCTCCTTCTCCTGATCGACCACCTCGTGAAGGCTGCCGTGCTCGAACATCACCCGCTGGCCCGCCTGCACGCGGTAGATCCCGCCTTCGAACACGCTCGTGACCACGACGTACGGCGCGTTGACGCCGCTATTGTCCACACACGTGTCGCCGTTCTCGCCCAGGCGCACTTTCACGTCGGCCGCTTCGGGTCCGCCGATCAGAATCCGAAAGTACGGCGTCAGAAGAGTATCGGCGTTGTGCTGGCGTGCCGTGCTTGCCGCAAGGCTCATTTCCACGGCGCCGTGATCCAGCGCAATCAGCAATCCGGGGACTTCGCCCGCCGGTGTGCTGGAATCCGCCGCGAGCTTCACGGTGCTTGAGGCGCACACGTGCATCGTTCCGCGATACGGCAGTGTGACCTGCGCCGTGCCTGCGCCGGCGGTGATGCTGCCGCTTCCCGTCACATAGGCTCGGCCGTTCCATGCCTGCATGGACCCCGCGACGGAGAGCGCCGCGCCGGGAATGGATTTGTCGAGCGGAACGATCGCCACAGGAGGCGTGCCCGGCGCCAAACCGCCGCCGGTCTCCTGGGAATGGGCCGTGGGCGCACGTTCCCCAGCCGGAACAACCTGAGGGGGCGGTGCAGCCGGAGCAGACGCGGGCGTTTGCGCCTGGATCGCCGATCCGGCCACGATCACGGTACTCACCGCCAGGACAAAAGCAAGCATGTGTCCCCGCGGCATTGCCGTGCGACGGCTCGGTTCACTCGACGCGCTTTTCATCGATTACATTTCCAGAAAGTTGCGGATCATCTGATGCCCGCCCTCGGTGAGAACGCTCTCGGGATGGAACTGCACGCCTTCCACGGGAAGACTGCGATGACGGACGCCCATGATCACCGTGCCCGAGCCGCTGGTCTCCGGTGTCCGCGCCGTCACTACGAGTTCCTTCGGCAGCGACTCCTGCTCCACGACGAGCGAGTGATACCGTGTACAGGTGAGCGGCGTAGGCAACCCCGCGAAGATGCCCTTGCCGTCGTGTTCCACCGCGCTGGTCTTGCCGTGCATCAGCGTCTTCGCGCGCACCACCTTGCCGCCAAACGCCTCGCCAATCGCCTGATGTCCCAGACAAACCCCGAGGATCGGCGCCTTCCCGGCCATGTGGCGGATCAGGGGCACAAGAATCCCCGCCTCGCCCGGCGTGCACGGCCCCGGCGAAAGCAGAATCCGATCCGGTTTCATCGCTTCCACTTCTTCCGGCGTCACTTCGTCATTCCGCCGCACCACGACCTCTGCGCCCAGTTCGCCCAGATACTGGACGAGGTTGTAAGTGAAGGAATCGTAGTTGTCGAGGACGAAGACCATGGTGAGTTCCAGTGTACCGCGGGCGGCAAACTGCACGGTCTCCAGTGGCAGGAAAAGCGAGCAGGCTTGCACCCGGTCGCGCGCATCTGCAAAACTGGCGAAGGCTGGTCATGATGGTCCTCCATTTCCTCATCCAAGGCCGCGTACAGGGGGTCGGCTTTCGCTGGTTTGTCCAGCGCGAGGCCGCCGAGCTCGACCTGCGCGGTTGGGTCCGCAACACCGAGGAGGGCGAAGTTGAAGTCGTCGCATCTGGCGTGCCCGCCGACCTGGACGAACTCCGCGCCAGCCTCCGGCGCGGCCCACGGGGCGCTCGCGTCGACCGCCTCGTCGAAAACGTCCTGGCCGACAGCGAGGCCAAACAACTCAGCTCCTTCCGCATCGACGGCGCATGGTAAGGAACAGGTTTCAGGTTTCAGGTGCCAGGTTTCAGGTGCCAGGCTTCAGCTCCCTCGCCTTTGCACCGAATCGAAATCTCTTATCTATCCATACGGAGCAAGCTAGTACCACGCTGCATTAAACTGACACCTGACACCTGAAACCTACAACCCAGGAGCGTAGTACTGCCATGCCGGAATCCAGCAAGCCAGTGAACATAGAGGACCTGAAAAAACTGGTCCGCACCGTGCCGGATTTCCCCAAGCCGGGGATTCTCTTCTACGACATCACGACGCTGTTGAAGGATAAGACGGGCTTTGCGCAGCTCATCGACGCGCTTGCCGCGCACTACATCGAGCGCAAAGTCGACCTCGTCCTGGGCATTGAGGCCCGGGGATTCATCTTCGCGCCGGCGCTTGCCTACCGGCTGAATGCGGGCTTTGTTCCCGTGCGCAAGCCTCGCAAGCTGCCCGCTCCGGTCGCCCGCGTCACCTATGACCTCGAATATGGCACTGACACGCTCGAGATTCACGTGGATGCGATTCAGCCGGGGCAGAACGTGGTGCTGGTTGACGACCTGCTCGCCACCGGAGGCACCATGGAAGCCACCGTCAAGCTGGTCAAGCAACTGGGCGGCGTCATCACCGGACTGGGGTTCGCGGTGGAGCTCGACTTCCTGAAGGGGCGCGACCGCTTCAAGGAGTACGACGTCTTCAGCCTTCTGCACTACGACGAATAGCTGCGGCGAATCCGGCATGCGCCCGGCCCGCCGTCCGCATCACAGTCCGTCTTCCGGAACCCGCTCGGCGTCCTGCTCCTCGCTCGTGGCAGTGGGATCCTCAGCGAACGTCTGCGGGTCCGCAAACCGGTAGCCCACGTAGACATCGGTGAGCAGGTAGAGGGGATTGGACGGATCGTCCTCGATCTTCTTGCGCAACTGCCGGACGAAGGTGCGCAAATACTCAACCTCCTCGCGGAATTCGGCGCCCCACACGGCCGTCAGCAGCTTGGAGTAGGTCACCACGCGCCCTGCACGGCTCATCAGGCAATACAGGATGTCGAACTCCTTGCGCGTCAGCTTGACCTGCGTGCCGCGTTTGGTCACCAGCCGCTTCACCGGCTCCAGGCGAATCTCTCCGATCTCGATCGGCGCGTCCTCTGGCCGGGCCGGCGCGCGCACGCGGCGCACCGCGGATCGGATGCGCGCAATCAGCTCCCGTGTGCTGAACGGCTTGGTCACGTAGTCGTCGGCGCCCATATCCAGCGCCTCCACTTTGTCCTCTTCCTCGTCGCGAACGGTCAGCATCAGCACGGGCAGCCGTGGCGCGAACGTGCGAATCCGTCGCAGCGTCTCAATGCCGCCGATCCCCGGCATGTTGATGTCCAGAAGCACCGCGTCGTACGGGGCGGCGCGCAGCGCCTGCAGCGCCTCCTCGCCGCGCGACGCCTCCGCCACCTGAAAGCCGAGCTCGATCAGCGGAGGCCGCAGCGCTCGCCGGATGGCCGGCTCGTCGTCGACCAGAAGGATGCGGATCAATGGCTGCGTCATTTCGGGGCCTCCTTCTCCGCGGTCAGCGGAATGGCTGCAAAAAAAGTCGTGCCTTCTTCTTCATCGCTGGTCACCCATACGTAGCCGCCGTGGACCTGCGCCGCCCGTTTGGCCACGGAAAGGCCGATCCCCGTGCCGGAAGCGCGGCCCGAGTAGGTCGACGAACGATAGTAGCGATCAAAAATCCGCTCGCGGTCCTCTATAGGAATCACCGGCCCAAAGCTGTGAACGGAGAAGATCGCTTCCCCTCCCGCAACCCGGACACGAATCGTGATCGTGGTGCCGAAATTGGAGTATTTGCACGCGTTGTCAATGTACTGCGTCAGCAACATCAACATCAAATGATGATCGCAGCTCAGCACCAGATCCTCGTCGTCGATCTCCAGTGAGACCTTCATGCTGGCCAGCCGGTCCTTGAGGCCCGCCAGCACTTCCTCGATGAGCGTTCCGATACTCACCGGCGTGACCTGCGTGCTCACCTCTCCCGCATCCAGCCGTGCCGTGGTCAGCAGACGCGTCGTCAGCTCGCCCAGCAACCGCGTCTGCTCGTCGATCAGCGCTACCAGTTCCGCCTGTCCCGCCGAAAGGTGGCCCATTTCCGCCAGCCCCGTCGAGGCGGCCCGAATCGCCGTAAGCGGAGTCTTGTAGGCGTGCGCCAGGCTGTCCAGCACCGTAGTGCGCAGTTGCTCCGTGCGCCGCTCGGTCTCGATCCGGCTTTCATTGGCAAAGGCGCGGTAGCGGTCGAAAGTGATCGCAATCAGCGAGGCGATCGCGTTGTTCGTCAGCGGGCTCGTGTGCCCGCGTACGACCAGGCTGCCCACCGGCACCGCCCCGAGCTTCACCACGCGGCGTCCGATCCCGCTCGCCGCATCGTCGTCCGATGTGCCGAAGTAGTAGACGTTCTGCGCCATCTCCTGCGGGTCGACACTCCAGAAACCCGCCTGATACACGTCGTGCAGATCGGCGTCGAACACCGCGACTGCTTCGAGATTGAAGATCTCGTGTACGAGCTCGGCAATTTGTGGACCCGGTTCCGCGTGAAGGTCCATCTGCAGCGTCCTCCGCGTGAATTCATACAGGTCCTCCATCTGCCCGCCTCGCGATTCCGCCTCGCGCGCGTGATCGGTCACCCTCGACGAAAGCCGGCTCACTGTAAGCGCCACCAGCACGAAGACCAGCAGCGTGACGGAATTCGCCGGGTTCGCCGCCAGGGCCAACTCCGGTTGCCGCACCGTGAACCAGCTCTGCGCGACGACCGCAGAGAGCGAGACAATCACCGCCTGCCAGAATCCGCACAGCAACGCGGTAGGAACCACGATCAGCAGGTAGAGCAGCGCCGCCAGCGGAAGCAGCCAACTGAACCAGTGGGCCACCGCCGCCACCATCACCACGGCCACCATGCCCAGCGCGCATTCCAGCGCAAAGAGAAGCAGCCGCGAGCCGGAGCCATGCGAACGCCCGTACTGGAAAACTGAACGCGCTGGATAGCTCTGAGACAACCGGGCACTCACCTTATGCTTTGGCATTCACCGCGGGACCCGTCTCACGCAGAGAAAGATCGGCAAGCACAGCCGCCTGCACGCCGCCTCTCCACTTCCCGGGGATCGAATCCGATTCCGCCGGGGATTGACCGCCATCTGCAGGCTCTGAGCAGGGAAAAGAGAATTTTATCAGTTCCTGATTCCATCTTCCTCTCCGCACAGCTTCGGAACCCGATCTGCACGAAACTGTAGAACGTTTGAAAAACCGCAGTCAAAGCCGCTTCAGCGGGCTTTCACTCTCCAGAACTTTTGTTCCTCATGCCGTCCTGATGCGTTCCTCATATCTTCTTTATGCTTTGTTTGCGTTACTAGTTGTAGCTCGTTCAACACGATTCAGGGCGCCTGTCTGAACCGTGCGATTGCCAGTTCTGCTCCTGGGAATCTGCACCTGAAATGTGCCGGCCGCGGCGCAGCCTTCAACTGCGAGGCACAATTCTGCAGCGCATTTGAGTGCGATCGCGCTGCAGCATCGATTCATCTCGTGTCATTCGAAAATTCTTATGGAGGTATCTGATGTTCTTGAACGCAAAGTTCGCCCTTCGAACCATCGCTGGAGCCGCGATGGCTTCCGCGCTCCTGGCCGCCGCGCAAACACCTGCCGCCACACCCGCGCCCGATTCTTCATCCTCTGCTCCCGCGCAAATTCCAGCGCCCGCGGCGCCCGCCGCCCCCGCCGCCGCGCAGCCGCCAGCCCCGCTCTCCACATTCGTTCTCACGGGTCCGCTGCAATGGCTGCCGCCGGCGACCTTTGATGCCGGACCGTTGGGCAAGCTGTCTGTCAACGGCATCGTGACCGGTTTCGCGCAGTTCCAGAACAATTACGTGCCAGGAGACGACAAGGCGCAAGCCACTCTGAGCAACGGGCAGATCTTTATCCAGAAGGCGGACGGATTAGTTCAGTACTACATCCAGGCGGGCGTCTACACCATGCCGACGCTCAGCTTGCCGTTTGTTAATGCCCAAAATACCGTGAACAATTTCTACGGGCCTGTTCCGGTCGCATACCTGAAGTGGCAGGCGGCTAAGAACACACAGTTCCTCATCGGCTCCCTTCCCACTCTGATGGGCGCCGAGTCCACGTTTACTTACCAGAACTTCAACATCGAGCGCGGCATCGTCTGGAACCAGGAAAACGCCATCAATCGCGGCATCCAAGTGAATCAAACGATGGGTAAGTACCTCAGCGCAGCCTTCAGTTGGAACGACGGTTACTATTCCAACCGCTACTCCTGGCTCTCGGGCTCGGTGACCTTCACAAAGGGGCCTCATAGTCTGGTGTACGACGGGATGGGGAACGTCGGGCAGACCGTCTATGAGACAACAGCTACACCAGTGCAGAACAACAGTTACATGCACACGGTGATCTACACGTTTACCAAGGGCCCATGGATCGTTCAGCCGTACTTCCAGTACAGCAAGCTGCCGACCAACGCGAAGGTGGGCGTCACCAAGGGCACATCCTCAACCGGCGGCGCGTTCAACGTCAGCTACGCCTTTAAGAGCGGCTTCTCGCTTCCGGCGCGCGTGGAATACCTCACGAGTTCGGGGAGCGCTACCGACGGATCGGTCAATTTGTTGGGCTTTGGACCTGGCAGCGCAGGCACTACTTTCACGGCAACGCCAACCTACCAAAAGGGTGGAATGTACGTTCGCGGCGATCTCGCGTGGGTGCACGCAACGAACTACACGCCGGGAAGTGTCTTTGGCAAGACAGGAGCGGATGCCAGTCAATTCCGAGGCGTACTGGAATTCGGCTTCATCTTTGGCAACAACATCCAGAAATAGCCGAATCGAGGCGCTGGGCTCCGCAGAGTTCGCAGCCTTCTTCGGTCCCAAGCGCTAAGAATCGCGATCGCTCTTTATCCCGTCCTCATCGGGCGCGCAATAGACTCGCAACACGGCAATCCAAAACCGGAACCGGCCGCAGCTCAACCAGGCCGCTCGCTGGACCCGGCCATCGGCTCAGCCGCTCGAAGCACCGCCCGGCAGAGGCGAGCACACGATCAACTGCGATTGAAATTCCCGGGGGCCGTCCGCCGGGAGCCGCCAAACGAATTTCATAAGGAGAATGCTCATGGCAGAACAGAAAGCACCTCAGATGCAGGCAACACTCGGCCTCACTGGACTAACCAGTAATGCGATGGCGCTCATTGCCCCCGGCGCCTTCCTGTGGCTCACCTTCTACATTCAGGCCACCACGGGCGTTGCCGGCCAGCCATCCACGGCTCCGGCCATGTGGATCGGCATCTTCGCCGCGCTGCTGCTGTGTTTGGCTACCGCCGTCGCCTACGCCGAGATCTCCAAGCTTTATCCCGGCACCGGCTCCAGCTACTACTACGCCGAGCAGGCCCTACTCTCCAAAGACAAGGCCTTCAAATACGCCCGCGTGGCCAAGTTCGTTGTCGGATGGGGCTCGCACCTCTACTACTGGGTCTATCCCGGCGTGATGGTGGCCGTCACCGGCATCTTCGTGGGCTATGTCGTCGGCTTCCTCGATCCGAACTTCATCAGCGGCTCGAACCCCGGCCCTGTTTTCACAAGTCTCGTCGCCATCGTCTTCTCCTTCTTCGTCGCCTGGATCGCTTCGAAGGGCGCCGGCGCTTCCACCGCGGTCAACATTGCCATCAACATCGTGCAGATCTCGGCGCTGGTGGTCTTCAGTGTGCTGGCGCTCGGCTACCGCGCCAACCATCCCGCCGGATCGAGCGGCCCGACAACCTTCCAGTACGACTCGCAGTCGATGTCGACTTACACCTGCGTCTACGCAACGAACAAAGACGGCTCGACCATGCGCGACTCCGGCGGAACTCCCATTTGCCAGGTGGACCAGAGCGGTAAGCCGGTTCCCTACGTGATCGATTATCCGACCACCGACTCGAGCGGTAACTTCCTCACGCACCCGAACGCCGCCTCGGTCATCAGCGTGCACAGCTTCAGTTGGATGTTCATCCAAGCCACGGTCGCCATCCTGATTCTGGTCGGCTTCGAATCGGTCACCTCGATGGGAGGCGAGGCCAAGAACCCCACCAAGCACATTCCCATCGCCGTCATTGCGTCTCTGCTCATTCAGGGGCTGATCTGCTACCTGTTTGAGTACTTCTGTGCCAACTACTTCCTCAACTCCGGCTACACCATGCAGAGCGCTGCCAGCTCGGCCGCGCCCATCGGCGACATGATGATCATCGTCGGCGACGCGCTGCTCGGCCAGGGCCACGGCAAGTACTTCATGCTGGCCGAGGCCTTCACCGTCTTCCTTGCGCTGATCGGCACCACGCTGAGCTGCATGAACACCGGCGCCCGCGTGACCTACGCCATGGGCAAGGATGAAGAGGTCCCCGAGCACTTCGGCCTCCTGCATGCCGAGTCGCTCTCGCCCCGGAGCGCGATCTGGACGCTGGCCGTCATCTCCGCGGTCATCGGTGTCGTTGCCTGCTCGCTCGCCTTTGCCGACGCTGGCGCTCCCAGCGACGCTTCCATCGCGGCGCTGCCGCACGGCATCTTCTCCAGCTTCGGCTACTCGACGCACGACAAGATGGCCGCGCTACCCAACTCGCTGCTCGCCATTACGCTCACATCTAACTTCGGCACCTTCATCCTCTACGGGTTGAGCTGCTTGCTGTGCATCATCGCTTACTCCGAGCGCCACGATAAACACTGGCTCAAGCACTATCTGATCCCCGGTTTCGGTCTGGCGGCTAACCTCACCTGCATGGCCTTCTACCTGGCTGGCCCGTTCTTCAACCTCGGCACCAAGATGGAACCTTTGACAGCCCTCGGAATCTCCGGGGTCTGGGGCCTCTACGGAGCGGTCTACTTCCTCCGCTCCTCAAAGGCAAAAGGCAAGAGTGTCATTCTGGAAGCAAAGTAGCGGCTGTTGCAGGACCTAGGCAAGCCAGAGCACGTCTTTGGGTGGATTCCGTTCCCGGTTTCGATATGAAAGGCTGGGGAAGGGATCCACCCAATCGCTGTTTTCAAACTGGGACCTCAGTAACTTGAAGAAAGGCATCTCGGTGTGGGATCGCACGAGGTGCATCAAACGGCGGCGCAAATGTTGGATGTTCAGTTCGGCCAGGCAAGCGATTTCGGCAAAGTCCGTACCAACAACGAAGACGCCATGGGGTCCTTTCTCCCCGCCTCGCGCTCGCAAGCCCGGTCACACGGCTTTCTTTTCGCGGTCGCCGACGGCGTCGGCGGCCTCGATCTCGGCGAGGTCGCTTCGGCAACCGCCATTTCGGTCGTGACCGAGCAGTTCGTTAAAGCGCCAGCCGGTGCGATGCTGATCAGCCTGATGCCGAAGCTGATCCAACAGGCCAACTCCGCCGTCCACGACCGCAGGCTCCAACCCGAGTACCACGGCAAGAACATGGCGACCACTCTCGTCGCCTGCGCCCTGCGTTACGACCAGGCCGTGGTCTCGCACGTCGGCGACTCGCGCTGCTACCTGGTGCGCAACGGCCAGGCCAGGCAGATTACGCAGGATCACACCTGGGTTAACGAACAGCGCAAGATGGGCTTGATCTCGGCGGACGAAATCCCTTCCTCCGACTCGCGCCACGTCCTCATCCGCTCCATCGGCCCGGAGATGTTCGTCTCTCCCGATACCACCGCCCTGACCATTCAGCCGGGCGACGTTCTGGTCCTGTCGACCGACGGCCTGCACGACGAAATGCGCGAACCCGAGATCGCTTCTATCGTCTCGCAAAAGAAAGACGCGGCGCAGTTGGCCAAAGAGCTCGTCGCCCGCTCAGTCGAGATCGACGGAGGCGACAACACCACCGCGCAGGTGATCCGCGTGCGCGCCGTCGAACAGGTCGGCATGTATCGCGGCCGCCCCTACCGTCTGCCCGTTTAGCATGTGCTCCCTCGCTCCCTGTCTTACGGATTCCTTACAGACTCCTGTCCCTGACCCGGTAGAGTAAAGAAAGCCCCGATGGAGCGAACGTCACGATGAGCCTCTACGACGCCCTGGAAGCTGGCAGTAAACTCGATTACTACCGCATTGAGGCCCCGGTCGCGCGCAGCGGAATGGCCTCCATCTACCGCGCCACCGACACGCGTGACAACCGCATCGTCGCTCTCAAGATCCCCCACCCCGACATGGAGGCCGACCCCATTCTCTTCGACCGCTTCCAGCGCGAGGCGGCCATCGGCGAGCGCCTCCGCCACCCCTGTGTCATGAAGGTTTATGGCGGCGAAAAGCGCTCGCGCAAGTACATGGTGATGGAGTGGTGCGAAGGCCGGCTGCTGCGCAAGATTCTCGACGAAGGCAGAATCCCGCAGGACCGCGCCATACCCATCGCCAAGCAGGTCCTCGATGCGCTCGGCTACATCCACGCCAACGGCGTCGTGCACCGCGACCTGAAGCCGGAAAACATCATGGTCGACGACCGCGATAACATCAAGCTCATCGACTTCGGCATCGCCGGCGATTCGGCGTCCAGGCGCCTCACCTACGCCAACTTCACCGCCACGCTGGGCACGCCAAACTACATCGCCCCGGAGCAGGTGAAGGGAAAGCGCGGCGACGGCCGCACCGACATCTTCTCCATGGGCGTCATCCTCTACGAGATGCTGACCGGGCAGTTGCCCTTCACCGGCCCCACCCCCCTGGCCGCCATGAACGACCGCCTGTTGAACTACCCCGTCCCGCCCAGCGTGGCCGATCCCGCGGTCTCGCCGCAATTGCAGGAGATTCTGTATCGGGCTTTGGAGCGCGACCCCAAGAACCGGTACGCCACTGCCCAGGAGTTCCTCCGCGACCTCCAGCACCCCGAGCAGGTGGGCGTCGAGGACCGCCCTGAGCTGAGGGATTGGCAAAAGCGAAAGTCCCATCGGACGCGGAAAGTCATCTATTATGGAGCCTTAGCCTTGATCCCCGTGGTGATTCTGCTCATCATGATCCTGATCGCCCACGCCCGTTAGGCCGGGTTTTTCCACACCCCGTATATAGAAATCTTCACGGGTTCCTTATACCTGGGGAAATAGCATTGCTTTGAATCCCGGGCATCTACTCGATTGTGCTGGAACTGTGCCCGGGGGCGGCTTCGACTTCGCGTGCGCTGCAACTTCTAGCGGTTGAGCGCTGAGCCGCCTTCTAACTGAATTCATGCTCACGAATGCCGCAGTTTGGCTCCACCTCCACAAGGAACCTGTACTTGAACCGCACAACAAGAAGTGAAAGGAGAAGTAAGAATGCCGCGTACACCCGATGACGTGAAAAAGCTCGCCAAAGAAGCTGGCGTCAAGATCGTCGACCTCCGATTTATTGACCTGCCCGGCATGTGGCAGCATTTCTCAATTCCAGTAGAAGACCTTGAGGACGATCTGTTTAGCGACGGCATCGGCTTCGACGGATCGAGCATCCGCGGTTTCCAGCAGATTCACGAGAGCGACATGCTGCTGATTGCCGACGCGGATACGGCGCGAGTGGACCCGGTTCTCTCGGTTCCTACGCTCGACATCATCTGCGACGTCGTCGATCCCATCACCCGCAAGCCCTACAGCCGCGATCCCCGCTACGTGGCGCGCAAAGCGGAAGCACATCTCAAGAGCACCGGCATCGCCGACATCAGCTACTGGGGTCCGGAAGCGGAGTTCTACATGTTCGACAGCGTCCGCTACGACCAGAACGCCCAGAGCGGCTACTACTACATCGATTCCCGCGAAGGCGTCTGGAACACGGGCCGCGACGAGAGTCCGAACCTCGGATACAAGATCCGCCACAAGGAAGGCTACTTCCCGGTCCCACCCACCGACCAGTTCCAGGACATCCGCTCCGAGATCATCCTGGCCCTCAAAGAAGTCGGGATCAAGGTTGAGGTCCAGCACCACGAAGTCGGCACCGCCGGCCAGGCCGAGATCGACATGCGCTTCGGCCCCCTGGTCCAGATGGCCGACAACCTCCTCTGGTACAAGTACATCATCCGGATGATCTGCAAAAAGCACGGCTTGACGGCCACCTTCATGCCCAAGCCTCTCTTCGGCGACAACGGCTCCGGTATGCACGTGCACCAGAGCCTGTGGAAGGGCGACACCAACGTCTTCTACGATCCCAAGGGCTACGCCTTGCTGAGCCAGACCGCGAAGTACTATATCGGCGGCCTGCTCAAGCACGCTCCGGCGCTGCTCGCCATCGCCGCCCCGACGACGAACTCCTATCGCCGCCTGGTTCCCGGCTACGAAGCTCCGGTCAACCTCGCCTACTCGCAGCGCAATCGCTCGGCCGCTTGCCGCGTCCCGGTCTACTCCACCAGCCCCAAGGCCAAGCGCATCGAGTTCCGCTGCCCCGACCCCTCCACCAACCCCTACCTCTGCTTTGCCGCCCTGCTCCAGGCCGGCCTCGACGGCATCAAGAACAAGATCGATCCCGGCGAGCCGATGGACATGGACCTGTACGAGCTCGAGCCCGAAGAGGCAGCCAAGATCAAGAGCACGCCCGGCTCGCTCGGCGAAGTCCTTGACGCACTCGAGAAGGATCACGCCTTCCTGCTCGAAGGCGGCGTCTTCACCAAGGACCTGATCGAAACCTGGATCAACTACAAGCGCACGCGCGAGTTGGCTCCCGTCAGCCTGCGCCCCGTGCCCTACGAGTTCTTCCTCTACTACGATCTGTGATCCCCGCGGCCTCTCAAGAACAGAGGCCCCGCTTACGACCCAGCCAGGGCTCATCGAAATCCGATTCTCCTCGATGGGCTCTGGACTGGACACCACCGAGAATTCGAAGCCGGCAACCTCCCGGACCAGCCCTCGTGGTGTATTTTTGTCCCTTTTCAGATCTCGCCTCTGTCCGCCATCCCTGCAGCTCCTCGTCCCTACGGCCGCCTGACCCATCGACCGGCTAGAATTAGATAAGAGTAGGTGCTTCGCAGACTCGCAACCCGGGAGAGCAGTATTTTGGGTCGTGCCGTCCGTTCTTGGTTCCGTCGCTGTGGCGAGGGTCTTTCCCGAGTCGAAGCTCGTAACGGGTTCGCAAATTTCAACGCGCCCGCGCACCCCGCCTTGATGAACCGCCGGTTTCCCGGTCATAACTATTTCTCATCTCAAAAGGAGATCCATGTCCACTGAGTATCGGAATTTCCTCGCTCTCTCCTATGAAGAGCTGGAAACGCTCAACCTGCAAGCCAAAAGCGACCGCTTGAATCGGGTGGCCGCTGACGAAATCCGCGAAAAACGTCTGAAGTATCTCACTGACGAGAAGCGCATCAAGGCCGTCACCGTATTGTTCTCTGATCTCGAGGGCCGCCTCCACCTGCTCGATTACGACAAGAAGTTCCTGCTCGGAGCCTACGAGAATCTGACCTTCGACGGCTCGTCGATCCGCGGTTTCACGGCACAAAAGGAGAGCGACCTTCGCCTGGGCATCGACTGGTCCGCATTCTACTGGGTTCCTGCCGACGTTTTCGGCAATGGCAAGGTTCTGGTCTTCGGCAACGTCATCGACAAAGACGGAACCCCTTACGCGGGCGACCTTCGCGGCGTCCTCAAGAACTATGCCGAGAAGCTGTTCAAGGAGCACAACTACACGCTGAACGCAGCCACCGAGATCGAAGGCTTCCTGTTCGCCGGCAAGTCGGCCGAGCAGAACTATCACCTGACCGGCAAGTTCGAGTTCATCTCCGACGGCGGCTACTATCACTCGCTGCCGCTCGATCCGCTGCGCCAGTTCATCGATGCCGCGGCCGAGGTCCAGCGCGCCATGGGCTTCCAGAACGAAAAGGACCACCCCGAAGTCGCGCCCAGCCAGTTCGAGATCAACTTCGGCTACGCCGAAGTCGTGGCCGCGGCCGACCAGATTCAGCTCTACAAGCTGCTGTGCCGGCAGATCGCCAACAACGTGGGTTACACGGCATGCTTTCTGCCCAAGCCGGTCGTCGGCGTGAACGGCAGCGGCATGCACACCAATGTCTCCGTCTCCAAGGGCAAGACCAACCTGTTCTGGGACGAGAAGGGCGAAGAGCAGCTCTCCAAGTTCGGCTGGGACTTCCTCGACCGCATTCTGACTCATGCGCTCGATCTTTGCCTGGTCTTCAACTCCAGCGTGAACGCCTACCGCCGCTTGGATCCTCACTTCGAGGCGCCGAACCAGATTCGCGCTTCAGCCGTCGACCGCGGCGCCATGGTCCGCGTGCCCATCGGCAACCACCGCTCCATGCGCACCGAAGTGCGTGCGGTGGCGCCGGACGCAAACCCCTACCTGTCGCTCTTCGGCATCTTCAAGACCGGCATCGACGGCGACATTTCCAAAGCCAAGGACCTGCGTGAGGGCGGCCGGTATTTGCCCGACAACATCCAGACCGCCATCGACGATTTCAAGTCCTCGAAGTGGATCGAGCAGATCCTGGGCGCCGACGTACAGGGCCGCTATGCCGAGCTGAAGCAGGCCGTCGCCAACCGCTCTCCGCGCGAACTCGGCACCATCGTCAAGGGCTCCGAAGTGCAGTTCCATCACGCGGTGTACAACCAGTCGCTTTGGAACCTCTTCTAAGCGGCTCGAACCCAGATACGAAGGCCCAGTCTCCCCGCGGAGATTGGGCCTTCGGCTTTCTGCAGCCGATCCCCGCAATGCCGGCTGCCCCAGGTCCCTCGCCTTTGGGGACCTGGGATCGCACGCGAGGTTCGGGCCCATTCATCTGGCAGACCTCGCGGCCAGTGCGAAGATCGTATTCCGGTGAGATGTGATAGGGATCACTGATCGGCAGGCATTGCCGTTTTGATACTGTGACGTCGCACACAGGAGGATCTTTCCGTGAATCGGTTCTGCGCGTGTATGTTCGGTTCCACCCTGCTCGTTTTTCTCCTTTTGGCTGCTGCCGTCCAACCCGCCATTGCTCAGCAGGAACAAGCCACGCATATAATGCATCGGCTGATTCCAGCCGGGGACACCTGTGCCACCTGTCATAAGACGGTCTATGACCAGTGGAAAGCCAGCCCGCATGGGGCCAACGGCGTCGAATGCACCGTGTGCCATGGCGAGACAACAGCAAAGGACTTCGCGAGCAGGCCGGCGTTAAGCGCGTGCGACTCCTGTCACACCGATCAAGTGGCACAACTGAAGTCCGATCCATTCATGAAAGGCAGGACGTGTGTGAGCTGCCATCAAGCACACGCCTTCGTGGAGCACAAGAAGGCGGCCCCGGCAGCCCAGTAAGTACAACTTCCAGGCGCACGGACCATCTCCGTCCGGCTTAC
>JBEKUS010000044.1:0-30373 GCA_049514795.1 Occallatibacter sp. | reverse complement strand
TCGAGGAGCGCCGGCCACTCCGGCGAGTCGAAGTAAATGGTGTGTTCGAGCGCCAGGTCGAGCCCATGGCGCGCACGGCCCAGGATCTCCTCGTAGTCGGCGTGCTTGTCCTTGTGCCAGAGGAAGAGCGCCTTCATGCGCGATCGGGTGAGGGTGAACTGCAACTCGTGCGAACGATAGGCAGGGTTCACGTTAACCAGCGCCGCTCCGGCCCGCGCGCAGCCCATGTGCATCATGATCCACTCGATGCAGTTGGTGGACCAGATGCCCACGCGGTCGCCATGGCGAATGCCCAGGGACCAGAGGCCGCGCGCCACCCGATCCGCCTGTTCACTTAATTCTGCCCAGGTAAGGCGCTTCTCCTGGTGGCGCGAAGCCACAGCCAGGCGATCGGGGTAGCGATCCGCGGTGCGCTTCAGCAGGTCGCCTATCGTCAATTTCAGCAGCGGCCGCTCCGGCCCCCGCGCATAGCTCTGGGTCAAAATAGGTTCATCGACGGGCATGATTCTGCCTTCGTTTGAGAATGAAACCCGCAGTGTACGCTTGCGGCCCGGGCGTGAAGTGTGATCCTGCCCACAGTTCTGGGGCCAGCGGCCGGGTGAGCCAAATCACCCGGAGTCCGGTATCATCAATCCATGCCCACAGTGGCGGAGAAAACCCGGGATCGAGCCGCTTTTCGGACGCATGATCCGCGGCTGGAGCCGATTGCCGCCAAGGTGCTTGCTGCAGAGCGGCTCAGCGCGGACGACGGCCTGGCGCTCTACGGCTCGCGTGACGTGCTGGCGGTGGGATGGCTGGCGAATCATGTCCGCGAGCGGCTGCACGGGGACAAAACCTACTTCAACGTCAACCGCCACATCAACCCCACCAACGTGTGTGTGGCGGCCTGCAAGCTGTGCGCCTTCGGCCGGAAGAAGGGCGACCCGGCCGGCTACACCATGGCGCTAGAAGAGGCGTGGCAGACCGCGGCCTCGGGCTACTCGGAAGCGGTGACGGAGTTCCACGTCGTTGGCGGGTTGCACCCCGACCTGCCGCTCGAGTTCTTCCTGGACCTCGTTCGGGGACTCAAGGAGCGTTTTCCGAAGGTGCACGTGAAGGCCTTCACGATGGTGGAGGTCGCGTTCTTCGCCCGGCGCGCCAAAATCAGCGTGGAGGAAACGCTCAAGAAGCTGCGCGAGGCGGGCGTGGACTCGATGCCCGGAGGCGGCGCGGAGATCTTCGCGGCGCGCGTGCGCTCGATCATCTGCGACCACAAGATCGACGGCGAAGAGTGGCTGGAGACGGCGCGGGCGGCGCACAAGCTGGGATTCAAGTCGAACGCCACGATGCTCTACGGGCACATCGAGAACGACTGCGACCGGGTAGATCACCTGCTGAAGCTGCGCGCCCTGCAGGACGAGACCGGGGGGTTCCAGACTTTCATTCCGCTAGCCTTCCATCCGGAGAACACGGCGCTCGACCATCTGCCGGTGACCACAGGGCTGACCGATATCCGGCAGGTGGCGGTGAGCCGGCTGCTGCTCGACAACTTCGCACACATCAAGGCGTATTGGCAGATGCTGACGCCGAAGATCGCGCAGATCGCGCTGCGCTTCGGCGCCGACGACCTGGACGGGACGGTGATCGAGGAGAAGATCTACCACGACGCCGGGGCGACTACGCCGCAGGGGCTCACACGGAAGGAACTCAGCCGGCTGATTACCGAGGCGGGGCGGATTCCGGTGGAGCGCGACACGTTCTACCGGCCGGTGACGCGGGACGAGGCGAACTTTACCGTAGCGGTGTAGGGCGTCCCATGCTAAGCTAGACTTAGCTAAGTCAGGGAGCCGCCATGCCAACCGTCAACGTCTTCGAAGCCAAGACTCATCTCTCGAAGCTCATCGCGAAGGCCGAGAAGGGCGAGGATGTGATTATCGCGCGGGCTGGCAAGCCGGTGGTGCGGCTGACGCGGCTGGAGACCGTGAAGAAACCGATTCATTTCGGCGGTCTAAAAGGGAAGATCTGGATCGCGGAGGATTTCGACGCGCCGCTTCCCGATGAGATTCTTGCTGAATTCGAGGCCGGTCCGATCTTTCCGCCGGAGCGTTCCGAGACGAGGGATGCGAATTCGGCCGGGGAGCCAACGAGGAAGGCCTGATGGCGCGAATTCTGCTCGACACACATGTTCTGTTGTGGCTGGTAGATGGCGGTCCGCGGTTAACCACAGAGGCAAAGAAGCTGATTCGAGATGCAGAGCGGGTTTTCGTCTCCGCCGCAACCATCTGGGAAGTCGCGATCAAAGTTCGTCTGGGAAAACTGAGGGTAAACCCCGATGAATTGATCGAAGAGATGCAGCGGATCGGACTTGAGGAGCTACCGGTCTACGCGCGGCACGCAAAGGAAGTGGCAAAGCTGCCGCTCTACCACAGGGATCCCTTTGACCGCTTGATTGTCGCGCAAGCGAAAACGGATATGTTGCGCTTGGTCACCAATGATGCGCAGTTGACGCCGTATTCCGACTTGGTGGTTCTCATCTGATCGGAGAATTCTAGTTCGCTGTCGTTGGCACCGGCGGCTTCTCGTCCGACGTGAATGTCGTCCACGGGCCAGCGATCATATCGTGCAGAACCGGCTTCTGCCACGAGAACTCGGGGTGCGCGGCCAGGAACGGCGCGGCCAGAAAGCTCTCGCCGCAGGGATGACCGGCTCTGCCGATGAAGCTCAGCTTCGCCGCCAACTCCGAGTCCATCACCTTGCCGGTCACGGCGCCGCCGGGATTGAACGGCGGATCGCCCCAGACCTTCTCGCCTACCGGCGACGTCTCCTCATGGCCGCACAGGCTGCGCTTGCCGGCATCCACCTTGTGCTCGTAGCTGTCGTAGTGATCAGACAGGTATGCTTCGGCAAGGGCGGTATCCAGCTTGCCCAAATGTTCCTGTATGAACTGCTCGGCACGAATGTGGCGTGCGTTCATTGAGCTCTCAGGGTCGCCGGGGTCGAAGCCCGGCGCGTCGTCTCGGATCAGCTCCGGGTTCGCAGCAAAATTCGACGACACAAAATAGCCGTCCTTCTTCTTTGTGAGCGGAGTGTGTTTCAACCCCAGCTCCAGGTAGGCAATCTCGCCCGTCTTACGATCGCCGATCAGCCACGAATTCGCATAACCGCCGTTGTTGCTCCTGCGCATGATCGCGGCATACTCATCGATCGACGTGGCATACTGCATCGCCCTGCGCGAGCGGTCGAATTCGGGCGTTCCGCTCACGTCGAAGCCTTTTGCCATAGGCAGCGTAGTCTCGGTAATCATCAGACCCGCGGCGTTCACGCCAAAGTCGTCCTGGCTGGTGATGACGCCCGGCAGGCCATCTATCAGGAAGTACTGCCCGCTTACAGGCGCGATGTCGAAGACTACGGTCCAGCGCTCCCCTTCCGCGTAGGAGCTCCAGTTGCTGTGCGCCATCACGATCTCCCCGTTCTTGGTGGCCGAACCGGTGGCGATGAAGGCGCTGCACTTGCCTGGCGCGACGGCCTGGGGCGGAATCGGCTTGCCCTTTTTCGCATCCAGCCAGGGCACGTAGTAGTCGCGCAGCTCGATGATTCCGTTCAACGCGACAATATCCCACAGGTCGAGGGCCGAGCCTTGTGCCTGCAGACCTTCGACGATCCCTTTGAGCTCCTGCTGGTACTCGGCGTCGATGTGCGGCCACAAAACATCTCTCGCCGCACCGCGGTAGAAGCTCCATTCGCGCTTGGTCTCGTGCGGCGCTTGCACCTGATACACGTGGACGGTGTCTTCGATCTCACGCGCCAGCAAAGCCCCGTGCTGAAAACCGATCTGCTCCGGCGTGCCATCGAGATGCACATAGGTCCACCCGTTCTCGTTGAACTTGTAGGCGCCGCGAAGGCGGGGGTCCTGTGCTGAGGCTGTTGAGACTGCCAGAGCGGCGGCAAACGTGGCGGAAAAGACAAATCGAGCGGCGAAACGCGTCATGAGATCTCCTGAAACGGCGGTTCTTAGAGGGTGCTGGGGATGGGTCCGTGAGTTCCAAACCCGAACCTCCGGATAGATGAGAGTGTACGCGGAACCGTTCGGCAGGTGGCGGCCAGAGCCTTATTGCCGCACGACCGCGCCGTTGATCATCACGAAGTTCACGTGCTCCACAACCGAGATGTCATCGAGCGGGTTGCCGGGGACGGCGACGATGTCGGCGTAGTAGCCGGGCTTCAACTCGCCGATCTGGCCCTGCCAGCCGAGGAGCTTCGCGCCGTTGATCATGTCAGCCTGCAGAACGGCGAGAGGCTTCATGCCGTACTGGACCATGAGTGTGATTTCGCGGGCCTGCGTGCCGTGCGGGAATGGGCCGACGTCGGAGCCCACGGCGAAGGGAACGCCCGCGGCGATCTGTTTCTTGAACTCCGCGATCTTGTAGTCGAGAATCGCGGCCTCTTTTGCTGCTTGATCCTGCGATTCGCGATGCGTGGCGAAGTACTCGAAGATGGCGAAGGTGGGCACGGCGAAGATGCCTTTTTCGCGCATCAGGCGCATGGTCTCGTCGCTGAGCTGGGTGGCGTGGTCGATGGACGCCACGCCGGCTTGTGCCGCGTAAAGCGTGCCCGGCTCGCCCATGGCGTGCACGCCCACCGTCGTGCCCAGCCGGCGCGCCTCTTCCACCGCCGCGGCGAGTTGCGCTTCGGTGTACTGGTAGGGCGTGCGCAGGACGCCGTCAATCATGCGGTCCGGCCCGGTCTCGTAAATCTTGGCGAAATCGGAGCCTTCCTTGTGCTGGGCGCGCATTACCGTGACGAGGTCATCCGCGGTGTTGGCATAGTCGGCGTTCGAGAGGACATGCTGCCCGGGGTTGAAGCGATTGGCGTCCTCGTGGCCGCCGAGGATGTCGATGGCGTTGCCGCTGATGCGCAGCCGGGGCCCAAGGATCAGCCCCTGGTTGATGGCGTCGCGCACGGCGGTGTCGGCCGAACCGGCGCCCTCGGTGCCCATATCGCGCTCGGCGGTGAAGCCGGCCATCAGGTCGGCCTTGGCGGCCTGCTCGGCGAGGATCGTGCGCCAGGGCACGGATTCGACGACGGTCTGCAGGTCCTCAGCGCCGGGATGCAGAAACAGATGCACGTGCGCGTCAATCAGCCCGGGGAGCAGCGTGGTGTCGCCGAGATCGATGACCTTTGCGCCCTGCGGATGGTCGACCGTTGTGCCGACGGCCTTGATGCGCGCGCCCTCGACGAGAATCTCGCCGGGCTGGAGGACGGCGCCGGTATCGACCTGAAGCAGACGCGCGGCGTGGAGGACGATGGGGGCGGGCGCGGGGACCTGCGCGGAGAGAGCGACTGCGACGAACGCGGCAGCGGCACATACCAGGAGGGTGCGAGGATAAGCAAGCGAGGACGCCATGGCTAAGAATATGCGCTGTTTAGCGGGTGTTGTCGAGGCTGGGAATCTCGGACTGGCATATAATCAATGCATTGATTGAGTGAGGAGCCGATGAGCCGGAGAGTCGATGCACATGTCGCAAGGACCCAGTTTGGGCAGTTGATGGACCGAGCGGTCCGCAACAAAGAACGGTTTGTCGTGGACCGGCGCGGCGAGCCTGCGGTCGTGATCCTCAGCGTACAGGACTATCTGGAGAGCGTTGCTGCCGCGCCGGATTGGCTTCGCCAGGCTTGGGCCGGGGCAAAGAAGAGAGGCCTGGACAAGCTAACCATGGATGAGATCGACGCCGAGGTTGACGCCTTTCGCGAGGAGCGCGCGGGAACCGCAAGATGACGCGCGCGGTGTTGGATACGAATGTACTCGTATCGGCGCTCATCTCCCCATTCGGCAATGAGGCGCTTGTTCTGCTTGCGGTCGAGCAGGGACGCGTTGCGCCTTGCTTTTCTCCGGCAATTCTCGAGGAGTATGCGGGCGTTCTTTCCCGGCCGAAATTCAATTTCGCGGAACGCGAGATCGACGGCCTGATTGAATTGCTGCGGCGCGCCGGGTTGCTGTTCGAGACTCGACAGGCTACCGGAACCTCTCCCGACCCGAAAGACGAAGCATTTATTGCCTGCGCCATCGCCTCAGGCGCGGAGTTTCTTGTCACGGGGAACAGACGCCACTTCCCGGCGCAGTCCTACGGTCGAGCAAAAGTTGTTTCTTCGCGTGAGTTGATCGAGTTTCTCAGTAGGCTCCGATCCCGGTGAGGTTCTGGCCGACGATCAGCGTGTGAATGTCGTGGGTGCCCTCGTAAGTCTTCACCGACTCGAGATTCATGCTGTGACGCATGATGGGGTAGTCTTCGGTGACGCCGTTGGCGCCCAGGATGTCACGGGCCAGCCGCGCGCACTCGAGCGCCATCCACACGTTGTTCCGCTTGGCCATGGAGATGTGTTGGTGGCCCACGGTTCCCGCGTCCTTCAGGCGGCCAACCTGCAATGAGAGCAGTTGCGCCTTGGAGATTTCGGTCGCCATCCAGACCAGCTTCTCCTGGACGAGTTGATGGCTGGCGATGGGTTCGTTGCGGAACTGCTTCCGGGTCTTGGCGTAGTTCAGAGCGGTCGAGTAACAGTCCATGGCCGCGCCGATCGCGCCCCAACTGATGCCGTAGCGGGCCTGGTTGAGGCACATGAGCGCGCTTTTGAGGCCGTCGGCGCCGGGCATCAGGTTGGCCGCGGGCACGCGCACGTCCTCGAGCGCCAGGCTGCTTGTCACGGAGGCGCGCAGCGACCACTTGCCGTGAATGTCGCTGGAAGAGAAGCCGGGCCGGCCGGTTTCGACGAGGAATCCGCGTACACGGCCGTCCTCGTCGTCCACCTTGGCCCAGACGATGGCCACGTCGGAGATGGTACCCGACGTGATCCACATCTTCTCGCCGTTGAGGATGTATTCGCCGCCCGATTTGCGGGCGCGGGTGATCATGCCGCCGGGATTGGAGCCGAAACCGGACTCGGTAAGGCCGAAGCAGCCGAGCTTCTCGCCGGTGGCCAGCGCGGGGAGCCAGGTACTCTTCTGGTCCTCGGAGCCGAAGGCGTAGATGGGGTACATCACCAGCGCCGATTGCACGCTGACGAAGCTGCGTATGCCGCTGTCGCCGCGCTCCAGCTCCTGCAGCACAAGGCCGTACTCGACATTCGACATGCCGGCGCAGCCGTAGCCCTCGAGATTGGCGCCGTAAAAGCCCAACTCGCCCATCACGGGCACGAGCTCCCGCGGGAAACGCCCCTCGCGGAAGCATTCTTCGATGATGGGGACGACGTTCGCGTCGACGAATTCACGGGCTGTGCGGCGGACGAGGAGTTCCTCCTCCGTCAGACTCGCGTCGAGGTGCAGAAAATCGAAGCCCTGAAATTTGAAGGCCATGGACGTGCCTGCTCTCTTCCCGGTTCGCCGGGACAGATGAGGTTACCAGTCCATGGCCTTCTTTTCAATGAGGCGCCGGCCCCTGCCTCAGGCGTTCCGCGGCATCGGTCTCTCGTGGACCAACATCCAGTTCGCGCCGAACTTGTCTCGGAACATGGCGAAGCGGTGCGCGAAAAAGGTCTCGGCGATGGGCATGAAGACCTCGCCGCCGTCGGTCAGAGCGGCGTAGATTCGTTCGGCCTCTTCGTTACTGTCCACTGTAAGAGACAGATAAGCGCTGCGCATCGGCTGAACCCGTTCCGGCGGGCCGTCGCTCGCCATCAGGATCGTATCGCCGATCACGATGCGGGCGTGGAGGACGCTGCCCATCTCCAGACCCGGTGGAATGGTTCTTGGCTCGGGCATGTGTTCGTAGGTGGACAGCATGACGGTCTTGCCGCCGAGCTGCTTTTCATAGAACTGAAGCGCCTGTCTGCAGTTACCGGGGAAGTTCACATACGTTGTCAGTTTCATTGCTTTTGACCGTCCTTTCGGGGAATGAGGTTCTCTACGGGGCGGAATGCGTGTGCCGCGCCGCGGTTCCGGTGCCGGTAGGTTAATTCAAGCCTGTCTGGCGACTCCAGCTCTTTGTTTCCGCGCGGAGCCGGCAGATCGGGCGCGCGGTCCACCTCTTTTTCTCTGATATCCTGTATGGTTTGACTGTGCCAGGAGGACGCCATGCCGGAGCGGAGAGCGCGGAAGCATCATCAGGACCGGGTGGCGGAGGCGCTGCGGGATGAGATCGGCGCCATGATCGAAGGCGAGCTCTCCGACCCGCGCATCGATTTCTGCCATGTAAGCGAGGTGGCGTTGAATCCCGGGGGCAAGTCGGCGCGGGTGTACGTGGCTGTGGACAGCGCGGCGAAGGACATTGCCAGGACCGAAGCGGAGACGATCGCTGGCCTGGAAGCGGCAAAAGGATACATCCGCCACGAGCTAAAGGAGCGAATGGGCGTGCGGCACGTGCCGGATCTGAGCTTTCTCGCCGACCGGTCGGGGCGCTTTCAGGCGCGCATCGAGGAATTGATGAGCCGGAGGCGCAAGACCGGCGGAGCAAGCAGTACGGCGGCGGCCCGGCCCGGTGAGGAGCGACCGGAGCCAACGGAAGCATCGCCGGCGGGGCAGTAGGCGCCGCACAGGTTCGGGCGCTCTTGAGATTTCAGGTGAATCTGATAGCCTTGACCCTGTCGCAAGGCTTGGCGTTCCCCGCGCCTCTTGGCGGCGCGGAAGGCGAGCAGGCCCGGTCCGATCCCCCATCCGCCCTGCATGAATTCGAGGGATTGCCCTGCGCGAGGCAGGCGCTAAGTTTCCTGGAGAGATGGCGGAGATGGAACATCCCGTGGAACCATCGGGCGCCGGACTGCCCGCTTACCGGCGATGGCGAATGCCTCGGTGGGCTACGGTATGCGAAGCCTCGGTCTTTCTCGCATTCACCATCCTTTTCCTTGTCTATGGAGTCACTCCGTACCTGGGCGGCGACGGCCTTGGGCTGCTGGGCGCCGACGAGCCGCGCTATGCCCAGATCGCGCACGAGATGCTGGTGCGGTTCGACGCCGCACATACGCTAAAAGACCGGTTGAGCGCCTGCGTGACTCCGTACCTCTTCGGGCGCCCCTGGCTGGAGAAACCCGCGCTCTACTACTGGCGCGCGATGTTCATTTTCCAGGACTTCGGCGTGCACGACTGGGCCGCGCGGCTGCCCTCGTTCACCTTCGCGTTCATCATGGTGGCGCTGGTTTACCTCCATATGAAGCGATTCCGGCCCGGCGGGCACCTGGACGCGGCGCTCATTACCGTGGCCTGCGCTGGCATCATGGGCTTTGCGCGCGGCGCCTCCACCGACATGCAGATGGCCGCGCCGCTGGCAATCGGACTGCTCGGCTGGTATGCGTGGTACGAAACCGACTCGAAGTTCTGGCTTTACGACATCTATTTCTTCACCGGCCTGGCGACGCTGGCCAAAGGACCGGTGGCGCCGTTCCTGGCGTTTCTGATTATCGCCGCGTTTGCGTTTCTGCGCCGCGACTGGAACATCCTGGTCCGTTCGCTGTGGTGGCCTGGGGTGGCCCTGTACCTGGCAATGGTGCTGCCCTGGTTCATCGCCGTGCAGCATCAGAATCCCACCTTCTTCCGAGAATTCTTCCTCGAGCACAACCTGGAGCGCTTTGCCACCGACCGCTACCAGCACTACCAGCCGTTCTGGTACTACCTGGTGGTGATGGTGCTGGCGCTGATGCCATGGACCGTGATCGCGGGGCGGGCGCTGATCGACGGCATCCTGACCTCGGCGGCAGAGTGGCGGCGGCGCTATTCGCGCGCGGGGAAGCCCCTGCCCACGCGCCCTGGAGACGCTTTCCCTGAATTCCTGGTGATCTGGGCGCTGATTCCCGTGGTCTTCTTCTCCTTCTCGCGATCCAAGCTGCCCGGCTACATCCTTCCCGCCCTCCCACCGATCGCGATCCTCACCGGCGACTATCTGTTCCGGCGGCGCCAGCCGGGACTGAACCGGTGGATTCTTCTCGGCCATGCGGGGCTGTGCGCGATCATGACCATCGCTGTGTTGCTCCTGCCCTGGTTTGTCGCACACGGCGGCGCCACGCCGCCCGCACATGCGCTGGCCGCCGCGGCGCTGGCTGCGATTGGAGCCGGATTGCTGATTCTGATTGTGACCAAGGGCTTCGGCGTCGCCTGGCTGCGGCCGGCCACCTGCTGGATCCTGACGATGCTGGTGTTGTTCGTCTACGGAGTGGGGCCGGTTCTCGGCAGTCCCGAGCTTTCCTCCACCAAGCGAGCGATTCACGTGCTCGACCGCTCCTATTCCGCACGTCCGCTGGCCGAGCGGCTGGCGGAGCTGGTTCCCGCCGATGAGACAGTGGCCGTGTTCCGCGTCCGCCGCGACACGGAGTACGGGCTCTCGTTCTATCGCAATCACGAAGTGGTGAACTACGACGAAAGCGGCGTGCCCGACGAACAGCACATCCTGGTGGCGCGCGTGCAGGGCCGCCACGGCGCAGATCTCGGCACGCAGCTCGCCCTGAATGAGCTTCTCGAAGGCCGCCGCTACGTGCATCTCTTCGGCTGGCCGGAACAGGGGTTGGAAATCTACTTCGTGGGCAGCCGGTAGTCAGCCGTCAACTTGCGAGGGTGTGCGCACTCGTGGCAAAGTGGCCGGGAGGGTTTTTTCGGCTTCGCAGCTCGCTGAAGCGGCGTGGCGCTGTACCCTGGCAATTTGAGCTGGAAGAACAGCGCTGCTACGCATCTTTTTTCCGGCCGCTGCCGGAAGCGTCCGGTTGCGAGGGACGGGTTCTCGCGCATCATGGGGAGATCCGGAGCCGGGATGCAACGCCTGCTCGTGCGACGATGACTTCGCAACTCAATCCGGTGGCATACAGAGGCGGGATGCAGACGTCGCCAACCTCCGTCGAGATTCTCGATCTGCGCCACTTTGGGGCGCCGGTATTCCGCCCCGTGCTGGAGGCCGAGGGTGCGCTGTGGGAGCGGCGTCTGCATTGGGACTACCAGGCTTCGGCGCGCCTGCTCATGCAGTATCTCGACAACCACATGCTGCCCGGCTATGCGGCGCTGGCGGCCGGCCGCGTAGTGGGCTACGTGTTCTGCGTGTACGAGGAGACCAAGGCGGTGATCGGAGACGTCTTCGCCCTTCCCCGCACGGCGAACGGAACGGATGGCCTGCCGGACGAGGACCGCGCCAGCGAAGAATCGCTTCTCCGGCATCTCTTCGAGCTGCTGCTCAATTCGCCTCACGTCGAGCGCATCGAAGCGCAACTGCTTCTGCATCCCTCCGGCTCCTATACCGGAATCTTCCACGAGGCCGGTTTCGAGATCTTCCGCAGGCTGTACCTGGTGCAGACGCTGGCGGGGCAATGGAGCGCGCCGCGAGTCGATTTGCCCGGCAACCTGGAGATGCGGCTGTGGCGCGAGGCGGATCTGGCGCCGGCCGCGCGGCTGATCTGCGAGGCTTATCGCGGCCACCCCGACAGCCTGATCAACGACCAATACCGCTCGGTTCACGGCTCGATGCGGTTCCTGAATAACATCGTGCACTACGCCGGCTGCGGAAGCTTCTCCCAGCAGGCGTCGTTCGTGATCATGGAGCGCGCCAGCGGAGAACTGGCGGCTCTGGTGCTGGGGTCGCGCGTGAGCGGCCGGAGCGGACACCTGACCCAGGTCTGCGTTCACCCCGCTTTCCGCCGCCGGGGGCTAGCCCGGCTGCTTCTGGCGCAAGCCGCGTACAGTTTCATGCGCCTGGGCGCCTCTGAAATCTCGTTGACCGTGACCGAGGCGAACGCCAACGCCATCGAACTCTACCGGCTCGAAGGCTACCAGTGCGCGCACGCTTTCGATGCGGCCGTGTGGCAACGCGGGACCACCGTCTGAGCGGGACGAGAGATCCGCGGCCGGGATACGGCCGCACCGTCTACGACGTCTGTTGGCGGGGTAGCGTGGCCCGGGCCAGCGGCGCAATCAGGAAAACCCAGGCGATCCCGGCGATGTCGTCGATGCCGTAGTGCACTTTGAGCACGATGGTGGAGAGGGTGATGCCGCAGGCGGCAATGACGCACGCTGCCATCAGCCAGCGCGGCAGCTTGCCGCGGCTCAGCCACACCAGGAGCCAAGGATTGGCCGTGTGGAGGCTGGGGAAGCAGTCCCAGGCGAAGCGATAATTGCCCGCGAGGAACGAATAGGCGAGGGTGGACTCGAGGAAGCTGGGCGTCGGAGAATGCACCAGGCTGAGCGGCCCTGAGACGGGAATCAAGAGGTAACAAGCGTAGCCCAGCGTGTAGGAGACGATCAGCGCGCGCCGGGTGAGATAGAACTGCGATCGCTCGTCCCGGAACCAGAACCACGCCAGAAGGACGGGAGGGATCAGCGGGTACAGGGCATAGAAGCAGGACATGATCCAGAGGAACAGCCCGCCGTCGAGGCCCCACTGGCTGAACCAGAGATAGGGCGTCTTGCCGAACAGGGCGACGTCGGCGGCCATCATCGCGCGATCGAAGGATGGGATTCCGAGCCACGCCGTGACGGTCTCGGCGTGCAGGAGCCTGAGGCTGACGTAGCCTACGACCGCCACGACGATGATTCCCCACTCCAGGACAAAACGGAGTGCGCTCCGGGCAAGAGCGCTGAAGCGCGACGCGACCCATAACGCCGCGACCGCGACCGGGGCCGAGGAAAGCACCCAGCGGGCCAGCAACTGGCCGCCGCGCGTGGCAAAGACCGGCGGGTGCAGGGCCGAAACTACGACGACCATGAGCAAGAACAGCACGGTCACGAGTTCGTCGAGGCGGCGACGAAGAAACGGGAGCATGATTGCCTACACGAGGGAGAGGACCAGTGTAAGCGGCGGCCGCGGGGTAGGGCAATGCGAGCGAAAGGCACGCCCTGCGCGAGCTGCTGACGAGCGCTACGCCTTCGCGCTCGTCAGCGCGCCGAGATCGGCGGCGAGCTTCTCGGTGGAGAAGGCCTCGAGGATGTCGCCCTGCTTGACGTCGCCGAAGTTGGCGATGCTGATGCCGCACTCCATGCCATTGGTTACTTCGCGGGCGTCGTCTTTGAAGCGCTTGAGCGAGCCGACTCTGCTCTTGAACACCTGCACGCCGTCGCGGACCACCCGCACCTCGACGTCGCGGCGGATGACGCCGTCCTGCACGCGGCAGCCGGCGATGGTGCCCACCTTGGGAATGCGGAAGATGTTCAGGACCTCGGCGCGGCCGAGGTAGGTTTCCTTGAAGGCAGGTTCGAGAAGGCCGAGCATGGCCAGGCGAATCTCGTCCTGCAGCTCGTAGATGATCGTGTGCAGGCGGATCTCAACGTTCTCCTGTTGCGCCAGCTCGGCGGCCTTGCGCTCGGGGCGCACGTTGAAGCCGATGATGATGGCGTTGGAGGCCGTGGCGAGCAGCACGTCGCTCTCGGTGATCGAGCCGACGCCGGAGTGCAGAACTTTGACACGCACTTTCTCGGTGGACATGCGTGTGAGCGAGTCGGCAAGCACTTCCACCGAGCCCGTGACGTCGCCCTTGATGATAAGCGGCAGATCCTTGATGCCCGATTGGCGCACCTGCTCGGCCAGCGCTTCCAAAGACACACGGGAGCTCTTCGCCAGTTGCGCGTCGCGCTCCTTCATCCGGCGATACGTGGCGATGGACTTGGCCTTGTCGCGATCGGTGACCACGAGGAAGGTGTCACCGGCGTCGGGCATGGATTCGAGGCCGAGGACCTCGACCGGCGTCGACGGACCGGCCTCTTCGAGGGCGCGTCCGCGATCGTCGAACATGGCGCGGACCTTGCCGAAGGTGTTGCCGACAATGTAGCTCTCGTTCAGATGGAGGGTTCCGTCCTGGACGAGCACGGTGGCCACCGCGCCGCGGCCGCGGTCGAGCTTGGCTTCGAGAACGCTGCCGACGGCCTTGCGCCCTGGCGTTGCTTTGGGCGCCTTGATGTCGCTGACCAGGCAGATCATTTCGAGCAGAAGATCGAGATTCATCCGCTTCTTTGCCGAGACTTCGACGAAAACGGTGCCTTCCTGCCCCGCGCCGGCCCATTCTTCGGGAATCAGGCCGCGATCGGCCAACTGCTTCTTTACGCGGTCGGGATTGGCCTCGGGCTTGTCGATCTTGTTGACGGCTACGATGATGGGAACCTCGGCAGCCTTGGCGTGATCGATGGCCTCGAGGGTCTGGGGCATGACGCCGTCGTCGGCGGCGACCACGACCACAACGATGTCGGTGACCTTGGCGCCGCGGGCGCGCATGCGGGTGAAAGCTTCGTGGCCCGGCGTATCGAGGAAGACGATCTCGCGGCCGTGCGCCGGGGAGCCTTCTTTGGCGAACCTCACCTTGTAGGCGCCAATGTGCTGGGTGATGCCTCCGGCTTCGCCCGCCGCAACGTGCGTTTCGCGGATGGCGTCGAGGAGCGAGGTCTTGCCGTGATCGACGTGACCCATAACGGTGACCACGGGCGAGCGCGGCGTCTCCACGACGTCGGTCTTCTCGACGTCGAGCACCTCTTCGATGGCCTGATTCTCCAGTTCTTCCTCGTAGCTGATCACGTTGGCCGTGGCGCCGAACTTGGCGGCCACGTCCTTGACCATCTCGGCGTCGAGCGACTGATTGACGGTGACGAACACGCCGCCCATGAGGAGGGTGGCGATCAAGTCCTTGGCGCGCACGTCGAGCTTCTCGGCCAGGTTCTTGACGCTGATGCCCTCGGTCACGGTGATATCGCGCGTGATGGGCACCGGCTCGTTGCTGTATTGCACACCGCCGTAGCGTGGCGGCGGCACAAAGCCCTTCATCGGGCCTTCTTTGGTCTTCGGATATTGCTGCTGGCCACGGCCGCGTCCGCGCGACGGAGCGCGCTGCGGGCGTCCGGCCTCAGGCGGCGCCATGCCTGCGCCGGGCCGCGGTCCGCCGAAACCAGGCCGAGCCGCACCAAACCCGGGGCGCGCGCCAAACCCGGGTCGTCCGCCCGGTCCGGCTGGGCCGCCGGCGGCAGGATAGCTGCCCGCGGAAGCGCGGGTAGGATGCTTGGGGCGCGGGCCGCCGGCGAATTGGCCGGGTGCCGAAGGACCGCCGGGGAACCGCTGTCCGGGGCCGGCCTGACCGGCGCCAGGCCGGCGATCGAAGATGGGCTTGCCGCGTTGGAGTCCGACGCCGGTACCGGCGGCGGGCGCCGTGGGCGGAACAATGGAGGCTTTGTAGACCGGGCGCGGCCCGGTTTGCGGCATGACCATGCGGCGCGGAGGCGGGGCAGGAGCAGCGGGCTTGGGGCGCGGCTCGGGCGCGGCCGTGGATTCGGCGGCAATGGCTGGGACTGCGCCGGGGGCTTCGGCGGCGGGAACGGCGGCTTCAGCGACCCTCGGAGCGGGTGCGACGGGCTCGGGAGCCACGACCGGCGCCGCCGGTTCAACGGCAGCGGGCGGTGCAGCGGCGGCCGGCTTGGCGACGATCTTTTCTTCGCGCGCGGGCGCGGCCACGGGCGGCTTGACCACTACCGCGGCAGGAGGCGGCGCGACCACGACGACCGGGCGCGCGGGAGCGACGGCGCCCGCAGGAGGCTTGGCGACAACGGCTCCGGCGGGGGGACGGCTGGCAATCGCGGGAGCAACCGGAGGAGGGGCAACGATGGGTGGCGCCGGACGCGGCTGCGGAACGATCTTGCGTGGTTCGGGACGGGCCGGAGCTGGGGCAGCGGGCTTGGCTGCAACGGGAGCGGTAGCGGGAGTCGCGGCGACTGGCGCAGCAGGCGCGGCGGGCTTGGCCGGAGGCGCAACCGCTGGCTTTGCCGGCACGCGAGGATGGCGCGCCTCTTCTTCCTCTTCCTTCTTCTTGGCCAGGATGGCCTTGAGCGCATCTCCGGGCTTGGAGATGTGCGAGAAATCGAACTTCGGCACGATGTCAGGTTGCTGGCCGTGGCGCGCGGGCCCGGCGGCGGAATGAGACGCCGGCCGCTCTCCCTGCGCGAAGTGCGCGCGAACCTTGGCTGCCTCGTCCGCCTCCAGCGAGCTGGAGTGTGTCTTGGTTCCAGCCACACCGAGTTCCGGAAGAATATCGAGAATCGCGCGAGACTTGACTTCAAGCTCTTTCGCGAGATCGTTGATACGAACCTTGCTCATCCGCCTCTTTTCAATACCTGCCGCCAACAAGCCCTTTAGTCGCTCATAGCTACCTCATGGCACTGGCTGCTCTTGTGGGTTGCGTTATCGTTCGTCTGGCCTGGGAGCACGCCGCGCATCCTATGCGCCGCCCTCTTTGGCCGCCTGCTCGTCCTCTATTGCGCTTTTGGTCTCATTGGCATCAGGCTCCGGGACCGCTGCGGCGCCGATAGCATCGATTTCGTCTTCATCGGCTTCCTCGGATTCGGTTTCCGATTCCACGTCCGCCACGCTTTTGGCTTCTTCAATGACTTCGGCGGAGTTTTCCGCCTCGGCTTCTTCCGTAGCTTCGCCGGCCTCGGAGGGTTCAGCGGCTTCCGATGTTCCTTCCGTCCCGGCGCTTCCTTCCGTTGCGGCGGTTTCCGGGGCGCCGGCTTCGCCCTCTTCGAAGTGGCCGAAGTAGTGGCGGACGGCGACCGAGATCTTCTCCAGGGTCTTCTCGCCGATGCCCGGAATCTCCATGATTTGCTCGGGCGTCATGTCTGCCAGAGCCTCGGCGGTGGTCACGCCTGCAGCCACCAGCTTCTGGATGACGCCATCACCCAGCTCGGTCACCTGCTCGATGGGAGTGTTGGGAGCGCCAGCCAGGGCCTGCATCTGCTGCTCGACCTCCTGCCGCTTCTCCTCTTCGCTCTTGATGTCGATCTTCCAGCCGAGCAGCTTGGCCGCCAGGCGCACGTTCTGGCCCTTCTTTCCAATGGCCAGCGAAAGCTGCGTGTCGTCGACGATCACTTCGAGCTGCTTCTCGGTCAGGTCGGTGATCGAAACGCGGCTGACCTTGGCCGGTTGCAGGGCCTTTTCGGCGAAGGTCGTGATCTCGTCGGAGAACTCGATGATGTCGATCTTTTCGCCGCGCAGTTCGCGGATGATCGACTGCACGCGCATGCCCTTCATGCCCACGCAGGCGCCAACCGGGTCAACGTCTTTGTCGCGGGACTGAACGGCGATCTTGGTGCGCTCGCCGGCCTCGCGCGCGATGGCGCGGATGACGACGGTGCTGTCGTAGATCTCGGGAACTTCGGACTGGAAGAGGTTCTGCACCAGTTCCGGCGCGGCGCGGCTGACGATGACTTGCGGCCCTTTGGCGGCGCGGTCTACCTTGAGCAGCACCGCGCGCACGCGCTCGCCCACCGAGAACTGCTCGAGGCGCGACTGCTCGCGCTTGGGGCAGCGGGCCTCGGCCTTGCCCAGGTCGAAGATGATGTCCTGACCCTCAATGCGCTTCACGGTAGCGTTCAGGACTTCCTTTTCGCGGTGCGCGTACTCCTGGAAGACCGTGTCGCGCTCGGCCTCGCGGACCTTTTGGAAGATGATCTGCTTGGCCAATTGCGCGGCGATACGGCCCAGCGGGCTGGTGTCGCGATAGATGCGGATCTCGCTGCCTACCTCCACGCCGGGGGCCATCTCGTTGGCCTCGGCCAGCGTGATCTGGTTGACCGGATCCTCGATCTGATCCTCGTCGGCGACCACCATCTTGTAGATGTAAGCCGTTATCTCGCCGGTCTCCTTGTTCAGTTCCCCGCGCATGTTTTCCTGGGTTTTGTAGTACTTGCGCGTGGCCAGGGCGATGGCTTCCTCGACCGCGCCGACAACGATCGACGGGTCGATGCCCTTTTCCTGGCTCAGGAGCTCGATACTTTGATACAAAGCGCTGGTCGCCATACTCGGACTACTCTCTCTTGTGACTGGCAGTGCGATCAGGCTCCTGCCGGCGTTGTTGAATCTCGCCAAAAGCCAGCTTCTAGCTGCCAGCCTCTAGCTCCTAGCCAGTTCGTTGAGGGAACCAACATCGTCGTTCCAACCGCCAGAGAACTAGAAGCTAGTGGCTAGAAACCAGCAGCTAAATCTCCGGCACCAGATTCGCCTTCTCGATGTTGCCGAGGGCGATTTCGACCGTTTCCACGCCCGCCTTCCGACCCTTGCTGTTCTGCTTCACGGCCGCGAGGTCGATCGCGATCGTTCCTGTCTCGGACGGACTCTTCTCGCCCGCCATCAATCTTCCCTGCCAGTGCCGGTTGTTGCGGACCGGCTCAAAGGTCCGCACCTTCACCAGGCAACCCGCAAACCGTTTGAAGTCCTCAACCCTGGCCAGCTTGCGATCCAGCCCTGGCGAACTTGCCTCCAGCGTGTAGGCCGCGCCGGGAACCAGGTCCTCAACGTCGAGCAGCACGCCAAAATCGCGGCTGAAGGCCGCGCAATCCTCGTGCGTGACGCCGGAGAGCTGCTCAACGGTCAGCGAGCCTTCCAAAAGCTTCTCCGGCAAACCCTCTGCGTGGGCCTCGGCCGCCGCTTTCAGTTGCGCACGGCCCTCGGCGTTCTTCTCGAGAGTCACGCGCAAGGTGCGGTCTTTCGCGGTCCCTGTGAACTCGAAGTCGACCACGTCGAGCCCGTGCGAGGCGGCAACCCGCTCCGCCGCAGACCGGATTTCATCCAAACTGACCGCCATCGTACCCACGCCCCATCGAGCAAAAAACCGCTCGCCGGGGATCCCGTACTTACACCCCATCAGGCAGAAGCCGCTGGCCGGGGTTTCCGTCCCCAAGTTGCCCGCAGAGGACTGATTTTGAAAGGGGTTCGTCCCACTCCGGCCCCTGTGCGCTGGCCGGGAGTTTGCCCCAAATAAAAAGTGGGCTTTCGGCCCACTCATCTCTCCGCCAGCCGGTGCGCACACGGAAAACTACCTGACGGACAAACTCGTCTGCATCGCCAGAATACCGCGAATTGCTGGGAAATTCAACCACGACTTTCTTCGGGAGTTAAGATGAAGCGGGTGGCAAGCCGGACGGAAGGAGAGGCAATTGAACAATACGATTCCCGACCGGAGTCCATCCGCGGCGTCCGCTGGGCGGCAGAGTCATGAGGCTCCCGCGGCGATTGCACGCGAGGGATGGCGATACCATCACGTCGGTATTCCAACGCAGACGCCTCATCCCGGCGAGCGCCGTCTGCCGGGCCTAAAGGTGTCCGTCTCAGGCTTTGAGTCCAGCCCATACGGGATTGAGTGGATGCGCTTCGAGCCGGATGCGCCTTACCCGGAGATTGTCAAGGCCATTCCCCACATTGCGTTTGAAGTGGACGACCTGGAGGCGGCGCTCCAAGGCAAAGAGATTTTGATTGCGCCGAACAGCCCTTCGGAAGGCGTGAGAGTGGCGATGATTCTGGACGACGGGGCGCCGGTGGAACTGATGGAGTTTGTAACGGATTTGGGACCGACCAGCGGACCAAAGAGCACGGACTAGAGGAAGGGATTCACGATGCGGACGCCGTCAACGTACTGGTAGTGCTGCATGTCTTCGGAAAGGACTTCACGACAACCCGCCAGCTTGGCACAGTGCACGATCATCGCATCCCAGAAGGACAAGTTGCGCAGGAGATGAAGGTCGATTGCGGCGAAGATGTCGTTCAGTACAGGCTCGACCACATAGAAGCGCGTATAAACTTCGATCTTTTGGCGCGCAAGCGAGGGATCAACGCCCAACTTTCGAGTGGCGTTGCGGAAGTACTCCTGCAAGACTTGCATGGAAATAACGCCGGTCTTCCGGCGCAGGTGCTCCTGCACCAGGCCGAGCGCTTTCACTTGCTTGGCAGGATTCGCCGAATCCTCGCAATAAAGCAGAATGTTCGTGTCAAGGAAGGTGCGCGGAATCCGCTTGACCGTAAGCGGCGTTTTGGCATTCACGAACGAGGCCACCGCATTCGCTCCTCGTAGGCGTCCTCGCGGTTCCAATTCCATCCCGTTGAGTCGCCGAGGCCGGCGGTGTTTCTCAGGAACTCAAGATCGCGTTCAAGCGCCTCATCGTCTGCGCCCGCGACATGCCGGAGATGCTCGCGGATCTCCTCGTTCACGCTTTTGCCAACGGCACGAAGCTTCTCGCGGGCTCGGGCGACGGTCTGCTCGTCGACGGAGAGGGTGATATTCATGAACACAGTATATGTGCGCACATATACTGTGTCAAATCGACAAAGCGCAGATGAGACGTCTACTGTTCTGCAAGTTGCTTATATTCAGCGATCTACATGCCACCCTTGCCCAGCAGGATGCCGATACCGTAGGTGACGGCGCCCTCGAGCGCACCGACAATTGTCATTTCCAAGCCCGAGGACCACCAGGAGCGGACGGTGATGAGCGACTTGGCGGCGCCGACGGCGAAGTGCGCGGCGAGCGAGATGATGGCCGCAGCGATGACGGCCGGGATCCCCTGCAGGAAGAAGAACGGAATGACGGGGATGATGGCGCCGATGGCCGTGGACAGCGCGCCCGAGGTTGCCGAGACGATGGGGTTGGAAAGCGCCTCCTCGCTGGAGCCGAGGCGTTCGGCGGCCAGCGCGCGCAGCAACTGCTCGGGATCGCTGGCGATGTGGTTGACCATGTGAATGGAGTCTTCCTCGGGAAGGCCCTTGACCTGGTAGTAGAGCTGGAGCAACTCGCGGGCCTCGGGGCCATTCATCTCGATGGCCTCGCGCTCGCGGGCGATCTCAGCGTGGTAGATTTCACGCTCGCTCTTGGCGGCGAGGTAAGCGCCGGAGCCCATAGAAAGCGCGGAGGCGATCATGCCGGAGAGGCCGGCGAGGAGGACGTACTTGGGGTCGCCGGCGGTGGCGCCGGAGACGCCGGAGACGATGCCGAAGATGGCGCCCAGACCGTCGTTGACGCCGTAGATGGCGTCGCCGATCCACGCGCCGGGCTGCTTGCGGCCCTGGTTGCGCTTGGCGAGCATCTCTTCGAGAACCGCCTTGGCCTCGATCTTGGGCGCGCCGGCGGGGGCCTGGTAGTGGCCGCGGATGAGCGAACCCAGCTCGCGGTAGTGGTCCTGCTCGTCCTGGATGACGTGTTCGAGGATGGCGACGGAGCCCTCGTCGCCGAGGGCCTTGAGCTGCTCGCCGTAGCTGGCGATGGCGCGGCTCTCTTCGATTTCGAGGCGACGGAGGGCCATGCGCAGGCCGCCTGCGCGGCTGGCCAGCGAGTCGGCGTCACCGCCGGGGCTGCCGGCGTAGACGGGCTGCGGCCCGGCGAGCTCCTTGATGCGGCCCTCCCACAGCATGGCGTGTTCGATTTCGGCCTGGGCCAGGTGACGGAGGATCTGGGCGCGAACGGGGTCGGCGTCGCGGTCGGCCAAAGTGTTGTAGGTGTGAAAGCCCTCCATCTCGGCCTGCCAGTTGCCTTCGAGGGCGGCGAGGATCTTCTTGGTTTTGGCGTTGCTCAGCAGGGGTAGGGGCATGAATCGACCTCACTTGAAACTGAGAATAACGGAACGAGAGGCAGCGAGTCAGCAGGGCAGCAAGTCAGCAAGTCAGCGAGCCAGCAGGGCAGCGAGTTGGCACGCGGACGGGGCGAGCGCGGCAGACGGAGTTCAATGGCAGTTCAGCGGCGCTATGATGGGGTGCGGCGATGGGGACGAAGCGCAAGGTGAAACAACAGAAGACGAAGGCCCGCGGCGGCGGCCTGCTGGTGGCGGCGGGCGTGGCGTTGATTGTGCTTTTGCTGCTGCTGCGGATGATTTCATTTGTGGCGGGGCACGGACGCCATCATTATTGAGGCGCGGCCGGGGCCGTCAGGGTTGTGCCGGGCGAGGGTCGCGGACGGCGCGCCATGCTTTGGCGTATTTCCAGTGGATATAGACCGAATGGTTCAGGTGCTGGAGGAGTCCGGGGCGGCCATCGAGGAATCCGAGGCGGAAGACGTAGTTATAGAGGAAGGTGACTGCGGGGTTCAGGTAGGCATTCCAGAAAAGCCAGAGCCGGGAGGCGCGAGCGCGGGCTGAGGCGATGAGCGCCTGCGCGGCGATGGTGCTGTAGCGGTCCATGTGCTCGCGGTAGTCCTCAAGCGTGGGATAGCAGTGGTGGATCAGGTGGCCCCTCAGAATGCCAACAGGTCCGTCAGCCTTCATGGTCTCGTGTATGGGCTGCAGTTGGAAGCGCGCGGCGCCGCGGCGGAAGAGGCGGAGCTTGGGATCGGGCCAGTAGCCGCCGTGGCGGAGCGGACGGCCGAGGAAGTGATTGAGCCGCGGGATGCGGTAGGCGCTGAAGGCAGGGTCGCCGGCGAGGAGGGCCTGGATCTCGCGGGCCAGTTCGGGGCTAACTTCTTCGTCGGCATCGAGCGAGAGAATCCAGTCGCCGGTGGCGTGGCCGATGGCCGAGGTCTTCTGCGCGGCGAAGCCCTGCCACGGCTCGGAGAAGACTCGCGCACCGGCGCTGCGGGCAATCTCGAGCGTTGCGTCGGTCGAGCCTGAGTCGACGACGACGATCTCCTGCGCCCAACTAACGCTCGCCAGAGTGCGCGGCAGGTTGGCCGCCTCGTTGCGCGTGATGAGGGCGACGGAGAGGGTGCGGGGCATCGAGGCAAGGATAAATCGGCTGACCGTCAGAACGGGAGACCGTGTGTGGCTGGAGAATGTCAAGCCGCAGAAGCAATTTCGCTTGAGCTTTTGAACAATCGTCGGCGCTCTACGCCCGGTCCAACTCCGCGAACATCTCGCTAAGCGCCACGCGAATGGGCGTTCCCGGCACGGTTAGTTCGCCGGTGCGCACCTCTTCCAGCGCGCCTTGGGTGTAACGATAGGCAATGCGCGGCTCGGGGTCGATGATCCAGATGTGCTCGACGCCAAAGTGCCGGTACTCTGCGGCTTTCTCCTGCATCGCGTGAAGCGTGTCTTCGGGCGAGAGAATTTCAATGGCGATGAGAGGCGGCCGAGTAACGTAGCGCTCGAATTTGTCTCCAGCGCGCACAATGAGGACATCTGGAACGCGGAATCGCCTGGCCTGGGTCTGCGTGCGCAACTCGGGAAAGACCTCGACGCGCCACTCCGCGCGCTTGATTGCGAAGAGTACGGTTAGATACCGCTGCAGGATGGAATGCTCTTTCTCGCCCAAGTTCCGCTCCTCGATTCGCCCATCGACAAATTCGCGGTCGGGGCTCCAACTCGTACGCAGATATTCCCGCACAGTCCAAGGTTCTTCCAGGTTGGGCAAAGTCGCCATGAGCCGATTATCCTCCAATCCATCCGCACCCGCCAGATCGATTCCAAATAAGGCTATTGCGTGCTCTTTTCCACCTCGCGCCACTCATCGTCGGTGAGTTTGAGATTCGCGGCGGCGATGTTCTCTTCGAGGTGCGCGACCTTGGATGTGCCGGGAATGGGCAGCAGGACCGGCGAGCGGTGCAGCAGCCAGGCCAGCGAAAGCTGCGGGATTGTGGCGCCGTGGCGCGCGGCGATGCGGCCCAGGGCTTGGGCGGATGGGTGGCCGGGCTGAAGGAGCTTGCCGCCGGCGTAGGGATACCAGGGCAGGAAGGCGATGCCGCGACGCGCGCAGTAAATGAGCGTTTCCTCATGACGGCGGTCGGCAAGACTGTAGCGATTCTGGACACTCACGATGGAGACGATCTTCTCGGCGTCCTCGATTTCGGCGGGTATGACTTCGCTGAGGCCGATGTGGCGAATTTTGCCCTGCTCCTGCATGCGGCGAAGCGCGCCGAGGGACTCTTCGAGCGGTGTGCGCGGGTCGATGCGGTGAAGCTGGTAGAGCTCGATGCGCTCGAGGCGGAGCCGGCGCAGGCTCATCTCGACGCATTGGATGAGATAGCCGGCGCGGCCTACGTACTCGGTCTTCGCGGGGCCCTGGCGCGTGATGCCGCCCTTGGTGGCGATGACTACGCCGGGCGGGTAGGGCGCGAGCGTTTCGCCGATCAGGCGCTCGGCGACTTCGGGCCCGTAGGCGTCAGCGGTGTCGATGAGGGTGACGCCGAGCTCGACGGCGCGGCGGAGGACGCGGCGGGCCTCGGCCTCGTCGGCCAGCTCGCCCCAGGCGCCCTCGCCCACCAGGCGCATGGTGCCGTAGCCGAGGCGGTGGACGGGCAGATCGCCGCCGATGAGGAAGGTTCCGCTGGAGGCGGCGGGGAGGTTGGCTGGGCTCGTCATTCGATCTTGATGCTAGCGCCGGGCAGCGTGAGAGGCAATGGCAGCGACACCGGCCGCGGATTGTGCCGATGCATCCGGCGTGGTCCCTTCGACTCCGATCATGGCAGGCTCTCGCACGACAGCCGGCCCTGAGGCCGGCGGCGCAACGGAGGCCGTGCGGCGCTGTGGGACTGTGCTGTCGAGCCACGCATTGGGAACCTCGCTCCTTCTGCTCGCGTATCCTTGAACGAACGAAGGCAAGGAGATCCGAGACAATGAGCACCTACTCCTATCCGAACCCGCAAGCCATCTTCTACCAGCAATACGAGTCGGCGCGCCGCGACGAGGTGGTGGGTATTCTGCTGGCGCTCTTTCTGGGCACCTTTGGCGTGCACCATTTCTATTTGCGCCGGACGGGGCTGGGGATTCTCTACTGCTGCTTCTTCTGGACCGGCATCCCGGCGATCCTCGGCTTCATCGAGTGCTTCTTTATGCCGGGGCGTGTGCGAGAGTACAACGCCATTCAGGCGGCTGCGATCGCCGCGTCGCTGGGGATCGCAGTGCCGGCTTTGGCGACAGTCCTCTCTAAAGTTCCTGCTCCGGCCCCTCCAGCCGCGATCTGCCAGAACTGCCAGAACGCGACTGCGCCGGGAGCGAAGTTCTGCTCGACGTGCGGGCAGGCGCTGTAAGGCAGGGAGTAGCCAATAGGGAATAGGGGGTAGAAAGCGAGTCGGCGAGTTGGCAAGCGAGCAAGTCGGCGAACTGGCGGAATAGATTCTCCATGCTCTTCGCAATGGGCGCGAAATGGTTGGGGGCGCGGAGAGTGTGCCGGCGTGAACGCCCGCACGAAAGCCGGCCTGGAGACAGGCGTTACCTAGGCAGTCGGATCAACGGCTACATGTTCGCGTGGCCGGAGCGCATGGATTCGTTGAACTTCGGCTTGGTGAAGTCGAGCGCGGCTTCGAGGGCCTCCTGGTAGTCTGCGGCGCGGGCCATGAGTGCCGGAGTGGCTGCGGCGAACTCGCCTTCGAGCTTGATGAGTCCCTTGGCCGCTTCATCCCCCGCCATGCGGAGCAGATCGGCCTCGGCAGTGTTCAGGTATTGCGCGTCGCGCGGGTCGGCGATCCACACAGGCTTCGAATCGCCCAGCACGCCAGAGAGCCAGTAGACCTTGCTGAGCAGGTAGCGGAGGCGCTCGTCGTCATTCGTCTCGGTGAAGACGAACCTCTTTTGCCAGCGGCTGTAATAGCGTGTTGTGACGGGCACGGGCTGGCGGTTGCCGGACTTCACGAACTCCAATTGACCCATGTCGACAGTCTTTCGGACGGCGTTGTAGACGAAGTCCTCGGCGTAGGGCTGCTCCATGGCGGGTACGATCTCGGCGAATGTGAGGGTGACGCTGGCGGCGACCTTGGCGTGGAGGTTGTGCGCGCCGCCGTCGGCCAGGTGAATCTCGCCGTGGACGATGTAGGTGTCGGCGCCGGACGTGGAACGGTGGAAGGGCCATCCGAACTGCCCAAAGGCGACGGGCAGCCCGCCGAGCGTGACGGAACACTCGGGCCGCGGATTGCGCAGGCGCTTGGCCTCGGCGGCGAGGTGGGCCTCCAGCTCGGGGAGCAGATGCGACTTCCACCCCAGCGACGAAGACCTGTCGCCGGGGGCCCCGGAGTCGAAGTCGAAGGCCTCGCTCAACTCAAGCTTGAGCGAGCGGCCGGAGGCGTCTTTGTCGCCGAGGCCGAGTTGGAAGACTGAGGTGGGACGGCCGTTTGAGCCAGCGCCCTGGGTGACAGAAATGAGAACAAGGCCAGCCTTTGCGGCGGCCGCTTCCAGCGAAGTGGCGAGAGAAGATTTCAGTTCTGAGGTCATGTTCGTTTTCTTGGAGTGGGGAATCCTGGAGAGTTGTCTCCGCGCTTTCATTTTAGGGCATCGCGAGAGCGCGGGATAGGCGGCGAGAGCCCGGCGTGGCGGCTGCTACACTGAACGCACTCTAAAAAGAACGAGGAGGCACGATGGCAAGAGGGAGATTTTGCGTTCCGGTAGTGGCGATCATTCTGTCATGCGGTGCGATTGCGCAGACCGCCGGAACACCGGCTGCAACGGCCCCCGTGCTGGACGATGCAACCAGGGCCGCGCTGGTGCGGCTGGGCGGGCAACTGATGGTGGCCGGGAAGGCCTATGAGTACGATCGCGTGCTGGCCGACGACATCGGGCCCCGGCTGACGGGTTCGGCGAACTACGGGAAGGCAGCCGACTGGGCCGCAGGGGAGTTCACCCGCTTGGGCCTCGTGAACGTGCACCGCGAGCCTTGGGAAATCGGCGCTGCCTGGGAGCCGGAGACGCTGGCGACGGCGCGCATCCTTGCGCCACATGAGCAGCGGCTGCACATGGAAAGCGACGGATGGAGCCCGTCGACGCCGGCGGGTGGCGTGCGGGGCAACGTCTACTACCTGAGCGCGTTCACGCCGGAGGTCATCAAATCCGAGGCGGTGCACGTTCAGGATGCGATCGTGCTGATCGACAACGATTCGCTGAAGGCAGCCGAGCCGCTGCTTTGGGGCAAGCTGTCGGACTCGGTGGCGCAGATCGCAGGCGAGGGGGCGCGCGCAATCCTGCTTGGAGTCGGGGGCGCCAACGATGTGCCCAGCATGATTGGCCTCTCGTGCTGTAGCGGGAATATCGCGCCGCTGCCGGTGGGCAACGTGGGCCAAGAGGACACACAACTGCTGCGGCGGATGCTCGAACACGGGCCGGTCGACGTGGAGTTCAGCTTCGCCAACCGGATCCGCGAGCACGTGCAAGTGGACAATATCGTGGCCGACATTCCGGGGACCGATCCCGGCGCCGGATACGTGCTGGTCGGCGGGCATCTCGATTCATGGCACCTGGGCACCGGCGCCGAGGACAACGGGACGGGCGCGGCATCGGTGCTGGCGGTGGCTGAAGCCATCAAGGCCAGCGGCGTCCAGCCGAAGCGCACCCTGCGCTTCGCGCTCTTCGGCGGCGAGGAACAGGGCCTGCTGGGATCGATCCATTACGTGCGCACACATGCGGCCGAGATCGACGAATGTGCCGCGGTGGTGATCACCGATACCGGCTCGGAGCCGCCCTCGGGCTGGTTTGTCTTCGACCGCGACGACGTGAAGCATGTTCTTGCTCCGGCGAAACCGCTGCTCGACGCGCTGGGCGCCGGCGCCACAACCGACAATGGAGAGCTGACCTTCGACACGGACAACGGGCCTTTCATGCCCTACGGCGTGCCGGCGTTCGTGCTGTGGACGTCCATGGACAAGTACTGGCAGTTGCACCACAAGCCAAGCGACACCTTCGACAAGGTGAACCAGCGCGACCTGAACCTCGGCGCTGCGGCGGTAGGCATCACGGCGCTGGCGGTGGCCGACGCTCCGCAAATGCCGCCGCACCTTACGGCGCCGGAGGTGGACGAGCAACTGAAGAAGATCAAGCAGACCGAGATCTATCAGGACTTGCAGTCGCACAAGGTCTTCTAGTGCGCGGTTGGCGAGCAGCCGTGCTGCAGAGCCTCGCGAAGAACACCGCGGACAGAGTCCAGCGCGGCCGGGATTTCGGCGCCGCTTGCGACCGGTCCGTGCCCGGGAACGAGGAATTCCGCTTTCACATCCTGAATCCTGTCGATCGACTCAAGCCAGAGCTGCCAATCGGCTGGCGTGCCCGCATCCAGATTCGGCAGATATTCGCGGACTACGCAGTCGCCCGTATAGAGCACTCCCTCCTGCGGCGCCCAGACCGAGAGGTTTGTCGGAGTGTGACCTGGCGTGAGTAGAACGTCGGCCCGCAGTCCCCCAAGGGAGAACGACTGGCCGGCGTGCACGGGATGGCTGGGGAGAGCCAGACGAGTGCCGCAAAAGAAGGCCAGCGCCTCCTTGTGCTGGCGGCGCACGGGGTCAGGGATGGCGCTGTTGAACTCGTCGATCTCGGCTTGGAACTCCTCGGCCGTGCGCACCAATTCGGGATGGCCCCAGATCGCGACGCCAAGATCGCGGAAGAAGCCGTTGCCGGCGATGTGGTCGAAGTGCTTTTCGGTGTTGATAAGAATCAGCTTGTTTGCGGGTCTAGCCGCCGTGGCGTAGCCGTGGATCGTCTGAGCGGCTAGAGTGTTTCCGCCGGCATCGACGATCAGAGTGGTGTCTTCTCCGGCGATGAATCCGGCATTCACGCACCAGGGCGTTGCGTAGGCCAGCCCGGTGACGGCAAAGCAGTGTGCGGTCAAACGCATAACCCAATATAGCGGAGGCCGGGGGAGCCGGGCGGGGACGAGCCGCGGCATGGCAGAAACGGGCAGGCGCGGCGTCCCGGTTAGAATGGCTACGTGACCTCCGAACAGTCCAGACACACCATTATTCTGACCGAGAATCTGACCAAGGTTTACGCGACTGGACGCATCCAGGTGCCTGCGGTGCGCGGGGTTTCGCTGGCCGTCGAGCCGGGCGAGTTCGTGGCGATCGTCGGTCCATCCGGTTCCGGCAAATCTACTCTTTTCTACCTCCTAGGCGGCCTGACGCGGGCGACCGAAGGGCGGGTGGTGATTGACGGAGTGGACTTTGGCGCCCTGAGCGATGGCGAGCGGACGCGGCATCGCAAGCACCGCATCGGCTTCGTCTTCCAGAAGTTCAACCTGCTGCCGACGCTCACGGCGATGGGGAATATCGAGATCGCTTACGAGGTGAGCGGGCGCAAGGAGCCGATGGACCAGCAGTATCTGGACCACCTGAGCGAGATGCTGGCGATCAAGGGGCGGCTCGGCCACCGGCCGGCGGAGCTAAGTGGCGGCGAGCAGCAGCGGGTCGCGATCGCGCGGGCGCTAATCACGCGGCCGGCCATCGTGCTGGCCGACGAGCCGACCGGCAACCTGGACACCAAGAACTCCGATGCCGTGTTGCAGATGCTTGAGCGGTCGAACAAGGAGCTGGGGCAGACGACGCTGATGATCACGCACAACCCCGAAGCGGCAGCCATCGCCGGGCGCATTCTTTACATGCGCGATGGGCAGATTGTGCGCGAGACGGCGGGGACGGGGACGGCGGTCGCGAACCCGGAAGGAACCTGATCCGGAACCCTATCAGCACGTTGACTCAGTTGGCCATTCCTGCTATCGTAAATAGGTTCGCAAGAACGCTGCCTGAGGTGTGTGTGCATATGCGGGTGGCGTGAGGGAATCCCCCGGCAGGAAGTTAAGAGGCGGGGCGATCCCCAGGCCAGGCGAGACTGCTGGCCGGACAAGTTCCCGGAATGGCTCTTTTCTTGCGGAGGGCAGGGAACACTCGCATCGGCGCTCGCGCGTTCCCCACCTTGGAGGGGCTATGCGGGCCGGAAGCGGGATACGGAGTTGGCTCCGCCCCAGGGAAGCATCGGGCGGACGACCGGCCACCGTCCCGGTTCTCGTCTGAGATCGGAAGAGGACAGACGCGAAGCAGCAACCATAGGGCTTCTCTGCGCTTGAGCACGGTATGTTTGCCGTCTGGCGCCGGGAAAGGCCCAAAGGCGCTTGCGCGCGACTGTTGAACGGGATGTACCGGGTTTCTGAGGGTAAGGAGTTTCGGTTTGCCGACTTTCAATCAACTTGTCCGTAAGGGGCGCACGGCCCCCCGTTACAAGACGGCGTCGCCCGCGTTGCAGGCTTCGCCGCAGCGCCGCGGCGTGTGCACGCGCGTGTACACGCAGACGCCCAAGAAGCCGAACTCGGCCCTGCGCAAGGTGGCTCGCGTGCGGCTGACCAACGGGATCGAGGTGACCACCTACATTCCGGGCATCGGCCACAACCTGCAGGAGCACTCGATCGTGCTCATCCGTGGGGGCCGCGTGAAGGACCTGCCGGGTGTGCGCTATCACGTGATCCGCGGGACCCTGGATTCGGTGGGCGTGACGGCCCGCAACCAGAGCCGGTCGAAGTACGGGGCCAAGCGCACCAAAGGCGGGCCGGCGAAGAAGTAAGAGCGAGCCTTCAGCTATTAGCTCTTAGCTTTTAGCTCGTTCGGGGTGGGCCGACGCTGGAGACTCCAGCGGAGAAGCTAACAGCTAAAGGCTAAAAGCTGACGGCTGTATTTGAGGATTTATGCCGAGAAAAGGGCACATTGCGAAGCGGGAAGTGGCGCCGGATCCGGTGTACGGATCGACGCTGGTGACAAAATTTGTGAACTCGATGATGTGGGGCGGCAAGAAGTCGACCGCGCAGGCCATCTTCTACCAGGCGATGAAGAACCTGGAGGAGAAGGGCGGCGGCGATGACGCGCTCAAGCTCTTCAAGAAGGCGGTGGAGAACTGCAAGCCGCTGCTGGAAGTGAAGACGCGGCGCGTGGGCGGCGCCAACTATCAGGTGCCCATCGAGGTGAATCCCGACCGGAGAACCTCGCTGGCCATCCGCTGGCTGATCACCTACGGGCGCAGCCGCGGCGAGAAGGG
>JBEKUS010000043.1:0-37193 GCA_049514795.1 Occallatibacter sp. | reverse complement strand
AGAAACCGACGTACGGCGAATACTAGGCAAAAGTAACCACTATTCTGTTACCTTTGGCGCTTCGATTCTGGGTACTTGCGTCAGTTTTTCTTTCCAATACAACTTTTGTGCTAGCACTCCTACACAATTTGGGTTAGTCTTACTTTGCGCAAGTTCTGTGGCGGGCTCTGCCGCCACTTTGGAGTGGCCCATGAGATCGCGTTGGTCGAGTCTTCTGATTGCTGGAACGATTGCAGCACTTTCCCTCTCCGCGTGTGTCGCGCGCGCGGTCCCGGCAGGCCCGATTCACCTTCCGCCCCCGACCGCTCTGGTTGCAGCTGCGGTTCCTGCAGGCCCGATTCATCTGCCGCCGCCGACCGCGGTTCCTGCAGGCCCGATTCACCTGCCTCCGCCGAACGTGGCTGCGGTCCCGGCAGGCCCGATTCACCTTCCGCCCCCGACCGCCTAGTTTTCCCGTTATTTCCCGTGTTGATCCTGCCCTAGGGTCAACGTGTATCTATTAGGTGCCTGCCGTTCGAATGACCTCACTTTCCCTATGTCGGCTGCTAGACTCAGTACATCGTGTAAGCGTGCTCGGGCGGGACTCGGACTGTGAACCTCGATAACGCACTCTGGTTTGCCTACATTGGGGTCGAAGCGGTCTTTGTTGGGCTGCTTTGCTATAAGCGCGTGTGGCGAATCTTCCCCGTGTTCCTTTCCTATTGCATCTGGGATATCCTGAGCAATCTCACTGCTTATACCGTCCTCAGTGTCCACCCCGCCAGGTATTTCGACACCGTTTTTGTTGAGTCGATCGTCGACTCGGCCCTCCTCTTTTGCGTCCTCGTTGAGCTGACCTGGTCCGTGCTCCGGCCGCTGCGAGCATCCCTCTCGCGCAGGGCCTTGGTGGTTGTCGCCGTGTTGATTCTCATTGTCGGTGCCGTAATCTGGCCGTTCGCGTCCTATCCCGGCCTTGCGCATGTCACGACGAGAGAAGGCTTGCTGTTCGCCCAGCTTCAGCAGACCGTCTCGATTCTCAGAATTCTGTTCTTCCTCCTCATGGCTGGGGGAAGCCAGTGGCTATCCATCGGCTGGCGCGACCGCGAATTGCAGGTTGCCACCGGGCTTGGCTTCTATTCGATCGCCAGTCTCACGGCTACGGTGCTGGAGACACACCAAGTCTCTGAATCCCAGTACTACCACCTGAGCCAGATCGCGCCCGCCGGCTTTCTCTGTTCCATGCTGTACTGGCTGGTCAGCTTCGCGCAGAAGGAAGCCGAGCGCCGGCAATTCACCCCGCAGATGCAGAGTCTCTTGCTGGCTGTCGCCGGCGCCGCGCGTTCCACCCGCGTTGCGTTGAATGAGGCCCCGCCAACCAAGCTCCGCAAACGGGACGGCGAGTGACCGGTGAACCGCAATCTTGACATCCCCGTGCATCGCTGATCGAGAATGCCATTTGTGCCCCGGAGCGCGCCCATTCGCCGCTGCTGCGCGAACTCCGGCGCCGATTGGATACTCCATGAACCGCCGCGATCTCATCAAACTCTCCTCATTCGCCGTGGCCGCCGCGTCGGCCCCTGCGTTCGCTGATTCCGCAGTTCAGCCTTCCTCCGGCAATGCGATTCCCTGCTGGGACTCGATCGAGCTGGCGTTTGCCGGCCCGTCCGGCGGCAACCCCTTTCTTGAGGTCTCTCTGAGCGCGACGTTCCGTTGGAAGAACCGGGCTCTTACTGTCGAAGGCTTCTACGACGGCGGCGGCGCGTACAAAGTCCGCTTCATGCCCGACGAAATCGGCGAATGGTCGTGGACCACCTCGAGCAACGCATCGGCGCTCAACGGCAAATCGGGCGCGTTCCAGTGTGTGGCCCCGGGCCCTGGGAATCGCGGTCCGGTCTCGGTGCGCGACAGCTATCACTTCGGCTATGCCGACGGCGCCCCGTTTGTCGAGTGCGGCACCACGTGCTACGCCTGGGCCTTTCAAAGCGAGACGACGCAACGCCAGACCGTCGAAACCCTCGCCGCCTCGCCCTTCAACAAGCTCCGCATGTGCCTCTTCCCCAAGTGGTACCAGCACAATCGCAAGGAACCGCCCTTGTACCCGTTTCCCCGGAGCGGCGCTACGAACGACTACTCCACTTTCAACGTCGAGTACTTCCAGCATTTCGACCGCCTGATTCTCGAGTTACGCCGCATCGGAGTTCAGGCCGATCTCATCCTCTTTCATCCCTACGACAAGTGGGGCTACCAATCGATGCCCGCCGAGGTCGACGACCGCTATCTGCGCTACGTCATCGCGCGCTTCAGTGCGTACCGAAACGTGTGGTGGTCGCTGGCCAACGAATACGACCTCCTGAAGGACAAAACCAACGCCGATTGGGACCGGTTTGCGCGCATCCTGGCGGAATTCGACGCCTTCGATCACCTCCGTTCGGTCCATTACTGCTTTCACCAGTACGAATACGGCCGCGGTTGGTGCACACACGCGGGCGTGCAGGACTCGCGTATGCAGCTCGGCGCCGCGTGGCGCGCCGACTGGCGCAAACCGGTTGTCTTCGACGAGTGCCGCTACGAGGGCAACATCGCCTCGCGCTGGGGAAACATCTCCGGCGACGCCTTGACGCGCCGCTTCTGGCAGGCCGCCGCGCAGGGCTGCTATGGCGGCCACGGAGAAACCTACCTGGACCCGAACGACACTCTCTGGTGGTCGCACGGCGGAGTTCTCCACGGCTCCAGCCCGGCCAAGATCGCCTTCCTTCGCGGCCTGCTCGAGGAAACCATCGCCCTCGGGGCGGGACCAATCGGCTTCACCTCGTTTGACGACGATCCAATGGGCGCCCGCCGCGCCAACGACTCAGTCATCTTCTACTACTTCGACGAGCACCAGCAGGCCGAAGGCACTTTCCAGTTGCCGGAAGGCAAAACCTACACCGCGGAATACGTCGACACGGTTCGCCTCACGCGCACGCCGCTCCCCGGCGAGTACTCGGGCAACGCCGAAGTAAAGCTGCCTGGAACTCCGTGGGGTTCGCTCTGGTTCCGGCAGAAGAATCTCTAGCGCGTGCGGCGTCCTCGAACAGAACTGCCACCGTCGCGGCGACAGGCGCGCGAAGGCGAGTCGCGGCGCCACGGGTTGACGTCTGCGTTCATTGCCGGTTCTAATGAAGACAGTGGTGAAGGAGTTCACCCTTAACCGCTGTCCTTCAAGCAAGGCCGGACAGATGATGACTCCTGATGGGGAAGCCTGTTGCGGAGTCATGTCGCGGCGTGATCCCCGACAAAGCCGTAATTAGCATTGACAGCGCGATCGTTGCGACGCTCTCGCCAAGCTGCCTCGTCGCATGCCTGTGCTGCTCACGGCTTGGTTTCATTTAAGGAGGGTCGCTTTGCAGAGATACCTGCTCATCGCCCTGGGCGGCGCACTCGGTTCGGTGGCCCGGTATTGGGTCGGTTCAACGATCTCCAGCCGCATGGGGACCCGGTTCCCCTTTGGCACGATCGTTATCAACATCTCCGCCTGCATCGTTCTCGGCTTCACGTTGACCTATTTCGGGAAGCGTGCCGATCTGGCCCCGGCGTGGAGGTTCCTGCTGGCCATCGGATTTATCGGCGCCTACAGCACCTTCTCGACGTACGAGTGGGAAACGCTGTCAACCATGCGCTCGGGCGCTTTCCTGCTGGCGGGGCTCTACGCGGTGGGCAGCCTGGTTCTCGGCCTGGCGGCCACCTGGTGCGGCACTGCGCTCGCCGAGCTGCTCTAAAAGCAGTCCATCTCCCCTGCGAACAACCGCTCCGCTGGACGCGATCCCCGTGCCGCCACCGCGCCGGAGTTGCATCTTCCTCGTAAAGATGGTTCAATCCTTCGTTGTCCGTTTTCGATCTGCCCGGACGTAGTCGAATCTGTTCCTGCGCCGCGGCCAGTGGAGAAAGGCGCGCATGTTGACGACAGGCAAGGCCGTGAAAGTCACGCTCTACCTGAGCGACGGAGCCAAGCACCACGGGGTTCCGGTTTACACCAGTATTCTCGACTTCCTTTTCCACAGTGGCATCGCCGGTGCAACGGTGGTGAAGGGCGTGGCGGGTTTTGGCGCCAAACACCGCCTCCACTCCGCGCACATCCTCGAAATCTCGGACCATCTGCCGATCAAGATCGAGTTCATCGAGACGCGCGAGAAGGTCGACGCCATCCTGCCCGAGCTGGAGAGACGCGCAGCTTCCGGCCTCATCGAAGTGCAGGAAACGTCGATCATCGTCCCCGCAAAGGGCTAGAGCGGCTGCGGAGATACCTTGTCCGGTCAAAGCGATCTTCGGGGCCGCCGCTTCTTTGGGCCGGGGAGGCCTGGCTGCCTGGAGCGCGGATACACCTTTTCCGAGACGCTTTAGCCGGTCCCCTTTTCGGACGGCGGCTGCTCGCATGGAGAGAGAAGCTTCGGCCGCAACTTTCCGCCGGGAATCGCGTCAGAACCGGTAACGGGAGCCGTGCCGTGTGCCCAAAAAGTCGCAGGTCGCATACGGCGGAGTGTTGATCCCGGCGTATCCCAGACGTGGTGCATACTGAGGAAAGAGAATCAGGCGCTCTCGCCCCAGGAGAACCGATGCTCTCGATCGGCAAACCCGTCGCTGTTTCGCTTGTCATCTTCTCCGTAGGCGCCCTGTGTTCTGCGCGCGGGAACGCGCAGGCGGCCTTGCTGATGGAGGAGCCGTACGGTTTCTTTGGGACCGTCAACCCCACCGGGCACAATGCAATCTACTTCGAGCGGATCTGCGCGGAGACGCCGGTCAAGCTGCGCCCCTGCCGCTCCGGCGAGTTGGGCGCGGTGCTTTCGCGCTACCAGGGGATCGACGGCTACGACTGGGTCGCCATTCCGCTGGTTCCCTACCTTTACTCGGCCGAGAAACCGGCCGACGTTCCCGCGCACGTGGACCGCGCGACCGTCGACGGAATGCGGAACCGCTACCGGGAGGCGCATCTCCAGATGTTCGGGCCGAAGCTGTCGCCAGGGAGCTTTCTCCGCGGCGGCTGGAGCGAGCTTCTGGGCGCGGCGTACGAGCGGCGCATTTACGCCTTCCGCTTTCAGACCACCCCGGAGCAGGACGAGGCTCTGATGCGTCAGTTGAACGCCGGGCCGAACCGGTCCCACTTCAACCTGCTGTTTGCCAACTGCGCCGACTTCGCACGCGTGGTCCTGAACATCTACTTTCCCCGCACGTTCAGGCGCAGCATCTTCCCCGACGCCGGGATGACGACGCCCAAGCAGATCGCCTACAAGCTGGTGCGCTATGCGCGCAAGCATCCTGAGACCCAGCTTACGGTTTTCGAAATCTCGCAGGTCCCTGGCTACCGGCGCCACAGCCGCGCCATCAAAGGGATCGATGAGTCGTTCGTGACCACGCTCTACGCGGTGCCGATCATCGTGGCGAACCCATATCTGGCCGGCGGGCTCTTTGTGAACTACCTGGTGCGCGGCCGCTATCACCTCATCCCCAAGCATCCTGCAGTCCTCGGCCCGGAGAGTCTTTCGGCGTTGACAGCCCCGGCAGCGACACTGGAGAATGCCGCCATCACGGGGAGCGCCGCGGACGGGTCGGTATCCGCGGGTGTGGCCGGAGGAGCGCAAACCCCCGGCGCGGCTCCTGGCAGCCTGGCCGCAACGGAGGCCAGCCGGGGAGCCGAACCCGGTTTGAAGGGAGCCGAGGTCAAGGATGAGTAAGCAGGAACCGCAAAACCTCAAGAATCACGGGCGGCTCGATCCGCCCTTCCACGTCGTCCTCTTTTTCGTGCTGGTCGCCAACCTCATCGTTTCGATCGTCTATGTCGTGCGCCATCCGTGCTTCTACTCAGCGTGGCTTGTGGTGCTGTCTCTGGCGGTCTTCATCGGCTTCTTCCGTCTCCGCCAATACCCGATGAAGGTGCAGGACCGCGTGATCCGGCTGGAGGAGCGGCTACGCCTGCAAGCGCTGGCTCCAGCCGAGTGGCACTCGCAGATCTACCGCCTCACTGAGGACCAGCTCATCGGGTTGCGCTTTGCCGCCGACGACGAAGTGGTCGAACTGGCCAAGCAGGCGCTCGAACACAACCTGAACCGCAAACAGATCAAGGAACGGATCAGGAACTGGCGCGCAGACAACTTGCGCGTGTGAAGGCTGCCGGCAGCTCCGGAGCCGCTCTCACGAGAGCTGCGCGAGCGCCGGATCGCGCCTTGCCGGCGGAGCGCTGGCGCATGGGCAATGACTGCATGATTCCCATCCAACGGGATGAATATCGACTGATTGTGCCGCTTACCCGCTCGGGATAAGATGGCAGGGGTCCTGGTTTGTGCGTTGCCTCGATCCCCGAGTCAGCCGCTGTTTCCGAGCCGCCGGCGACACGCCGGAATGCGTCATGACACGCAGGAATTGCCGTTGACCGGCCGAGAGGCCGTACTCGCTTCCCGGGAAGAGACGTGATCCGGCGGCCGGATGGGCATCCAAGAGAAGAGTGAACGCAAATCTCGAGCAGGTCAGTCGAACGAGTCGATCGCGCGTCGATCAACCGGGTGCGAGCCAGTCAAGCACGAATCAAGCATGCGCGGATCCCGGCTGCCGATTGACCCGGAGAAGGAGAAAGGCATGATGCGAGCGAGGTGTTGTGCGGTCCTGATGGCGTTTTGCGCCGCCCTGGCGATGGTGGTTTCTGCTGCGGCGCAGACCAAGCTGCTGCGGTTCCCCGACATTCACGGCGATAAGGTCGTCTTCACCTACGCCGGCGATCTGTGGACGGCATCGACCTCGGGAGGGATCGCCACGCGGCTGACCGCCCACCCCGGCGAGGAGCTTTTTGCCAAGTTCTCGCCCGACGGCAAGTGGATCGCCTTCACCGGCCAGTACGACGGCGACGAGCAGGTCTACGTGATTCCGTCGACCGGCGGAGTGCCGCGGCAACTCACGTTCTATCCCTCGCGCGGACCGCTGCCCGCCCGCTGGGGCTGGGACAACCAGGTATACGGCTGGACCCCGGACGGCAAGCAGATCGTCTTCCGCTCGCTGCGCGATTACTTCGACCTGGCCGACTCGAAGCTCTACACGGTGCCGCTGGACGGCGGCCTGCCGCAGCCGCTGCCCATGCCCAAATCCGGCGCGGGCGATCTTTCTCCCGATGGCAAGCAGGTGGTCTACTCGCCGCTGTTCCGCGACTTCCGTACCTGGAAGCGCTACGCGGGCGGCTGGGCGCAGCAACTTTACATTTTCGACCTGAACACCCATGCCGTGGAGAAGATCACCACCGATCCGCGCTGCCACCGCGATCCCATGTGGATCGGAGACAAGATCTACTTCGACTCCGACATGGACGGCACGCTGAACCTCTATTCCTACGACCCCAAAACCAAAGAGACCGTGCAACTGACCAAGAGCACGCAGTGGGATCTGCGCTGGCCGAGCACCGACCACCAGGGCAGGATCGTCTACGAGCAGGGCGGGGAACTGAACATTTTCGATATTGCGACGCGGCAATCGACGCATCTCTCGATCGAAGTGCCCGACGACGGGCTGTCGATGCGGCCGGCAGAGGTTTCCGCGGCCCGGCAGATCGAATGGGCGGAGTTAAGCCCCAAGGGAGAGCGGGCGCTGATGGCCGCGCGCGGCGACATCTTCACGGCGCCGATCGAAAAGGGACCGACGCGCAACCTGACCGATTCGTCGAATGCCCACGACAAGCTGCCCGTCTGGTCGCCGGACGGAGCATCGATCGCCTTCATCTCCGATATGGACGGCGAAGACGAGCTTTACCGGATCGGCCAGGATGGGACGGGCAAGCCGGAGGAGCTGACCCACGGTCTGCAGGCCATGCTCTATCAGCCGAGCTGGTCGCCGGACGGCAAGCGAATCGCCTTCAGCGACAAGGACGGCAAGCTCTACGTACTGACGCTCGAAGACAAGAAGCTGGTGCAGATCGCGCAGAACCCGCGCGGCAAGATTCCCTTCTATCCGTGGTCGCCCGACAGCGGTTACCTAGCCTTCACCATGGACGAGCCGAGCGGCTTCACGTGCGTCTACATCTGGCGCGCGGCCGATGGACAGATCCACCGCGTGACAGATCCCATGTACGACTCGAACCAACCGGTCTGGGATCCGGCGGGCAACTATCTCTACTTCATCGGCCAGCGCGAGTTCCAGCCGCAACTGAGCCAGATCGAGTTCAACTTCGCCGCCAATCGCGGTGTGGTGTTGCTGGCCCTGACGCTTCGCAAGGACGGGAAGAACCCCTTTCCGCCGGAGAGCGACGAAGTGACCGTCACCAAGCCGGCCGAGGTCTCGGCGGAGAACAAGAAGCCAGAGGAGAAGAAGGACGAGAGCGCCGGAGCGAAGAAAGAAGAGCAGAAGCCCGAGCCGCTGCGCATCGACTTCGACGGCCTTGCCGATCGTGTGACGATGGTTCCAGTCGAGGCGGGCAACTACACCGATCTTGCCGCGACCAAGGAGTACCTGGTTTACCGGCGCGTGGGGGCCAGTTACTACGGCCGCGAATCGTATCCTCCGCCGGCGCTGATCCTCTTCTCGATCAAAGACCGCAAGGAATCTACGCTTGCCGAGAAGGCCGACGGCTTCGTGCTCTCCCGCGATGGCACGAAGGCGCTGGTCCGCGACGGGCGCACCTTCAAGCTCTATGATGCCAAGCCGGGAGGCAAGGAGGGAGCGAAGACCGTTTCCACCGACGGAATGACGGTCCATCGCGTTCCGCGGCAGGAGTGGGTCGAGATCTTCAACGAGGTCTACAGGCGCTATCGCGACTTCTTCTATGCCGCCAACATGAACGGCTACGACTGGAAGGCGTTGCACGACCAATACCGGCCGCTGGTGGACTATGTTGCCCACCGCTCCGATCTGAACTACGTGCTGGGCGAGATGGTGGCCGAGCTCAGCAACTCGCACACGTACATCACGGGCGGCGATTTCGAGATTCCCAAGCGCACGCCGGTCGCGCTGCCCGGCGCTCGCATCGAGCTGGACCCGCAGGCTGGCCGCTACCGCATCGCCAAAATCTACCGCGGCCTGAACGACGAGGAGAACTACCGTTCGCCGCTGACCGAGGTGGGCGTGGACGCCCAAGAGGGCGACTACATCCTGGAGATCGACGGCCGCGACCTGACCGCCAAGGACAATCCCTACGAGCTCCTGCGCGGCAAGGCCGGCCATGCCGTGCAACTGCGGCTGAACTCCAAACCCGTGCTCGACGGCTCGCGCACGACCTCCTTCAAGCCCATCACGGACGAAGAGGACCTGATCTATCTCGACTGGGTAACGCACAACCGCGAGGCCGTGGACAAGGCGACCGGCGGCAAGGTGGGCTACATCCACCTGCCCGACATGGGCGAGAACGGAATCCGCGAGTTCATCCGGACCTACTATCCGCAGATTCGCAAGCAGGCGCTGATCGTCGACGATCGCGGCAACGGCGGAGGCAACATCTCGCAAATGGTGATTCAACGCCTCGACCAGCCGCTGCTGGGAACCTGGTTCGACCGCGTCGATCAACAGACGGGCACCTATCCGGACTCGGTTTTCTACGGGCCGAAGGTCTGCCTGATCAACGAGACCTCGGCCTCGGACGGGGACATCTTCCCGTATATGTTCCGCAAGGCCGGGATGGGACCGCTGATCGGCAAACGCACCTGGGGCGGCACGGTGGGAATCGCCGACCGCGAGCCTCTGCTTGACGGCGGCACGGTGTTCGTACCGGAATCCGCCCTGGCCAGCCCCGAAGGGAAGTACGTGGTCGAGGGCCACGGAGTCGATCCGGATATCGAAGTCGAGAACGAGCCCGAGGCGGTGATCCAGGGCCGCGACCCGCAACTGGAGCGCGCCATCGCCGAGATTGAGAAGGCTCTCGAGGCCGGTGGGAAGACTCTGCCGGCGCGGCCTCCGGATCCCGACAGGACGCAGAAGCATTGAGCTTATGCTGGGCCACTGTGTGGCATAAACTTAAGGCACCAGGCTGGCGCGCATGGCATCGTTGGGCAGATCATGCATCTGCTCGACTGTGCCGCGCGATCCTCGATGCGCCAATTGACAGCATGTAAACATGCTCCAGGCGCTCTTCTGCAACAGGAAACCGCGCCACCTTCAGACGGTGGTATCCGGAGTGAGGCGAATGAGACATTTTTCCCGGTTTGATTTCGATGCAGCATTCAGCTCAAGAGGAATCCACATCGCGTTGAAGGCGAAGCGGCACGCTGCTGTGGCCGCGCTGGCGATGTTGGGTCTGGCCATGGCCGCCGCCGCCGCGGCTCAGGACGAGCCTGCCCGGTTTGTCCTCGAGCGAAGCGACAGAACGATTGTGCTGGAGCCCTACGGGGAGAACATCGTTCGCATCACGATGCGCATGGTCAAGCCCGCGGCGCTTGACGCGGCGGGATACGGAATCGTGGGCAAACCATCGATGACCGGCTGGACCCACACGCAGGATTCCGAAGGCTACGATGTGATTCGCTCCGGGCGGATGGTCATCCGCGTCGCTCCGCAGAACCTTCCGCCGCCGCACGGTCTACCGCTCGACGGATTGAACCAGACGCTGAGGAGTCACTACTTCTACGGCTATGAACACGGCTATGGCCCGTACAACGACAGCGTCTCGATCGCGTCTTCGTCGGGCAAACCGCTCCTGAGAATGTGGCGCTGGGCGATGTTTCCCAATCGCCCGGATGCGCTGCCCGCAGGCGCGGATAGCGGAGTCAAGGAGGGCCAGGGCTACCGTGTTTCCGCTACGTTCGACTCACCGGCCGATGAACATTACTACGGCCTTGGCCAGCAGCAGCAGGGATTTCTCGACCTCCGCGACCACCGCATTCAATGCTGGCACAACTACAACGCAATTGGAGGAGAGAACGTCTGCGTGCCTTTCATGGTGTCGAGCCGAGGGTACGGCCTGGTGTGGGACAATCCGTCGAAGACGACGATCGATCTCGGCTTCAACCAGCAGAATGTGTGGTCGTCGGATATCGGCGAGCGGATATCTTTCTTCGTGATTGCCGGCGATAAGAGCGACGAAATCTATGAAGGCTATCGCCTGCTGACCGGCGCGACGCAGCTGCTGCCCAAGGCGGCCTACGGTTTTATCCAGAGCAAGGCCATCTATCCCACCCAGGAGCAGGCGCTGGATATCGCGAAGGGATACCGCGACCGCAAGCTGCCGCTGGACGTGCTGGTCGTGGACTTCCTGAACATGACGCGGCAAGGCGAGATGGATCTGGACCCGGCGCGGTGGCCCGATCCCGCCGCGATGAACCGGCAGCTTCATTCCATGGGCATCGCGACGTTGCTGAGCGTGTGGCCGCACTACTCGGCGGGCACGCAGTTTTACGACATGCTGCGCGACAAGGGCTGGCTCATCCACACGCCGGACGGCACTCCGGACTCCGGAGATTACAGGAAAGAAATCGGTCCCAACATCGATACCACGAATCCGGAAGCCGCTGCGTGGTGGTGGAACTCGATCAGAGACCGCTACGTCAAGCCGTACGGCTTCGATTTCATCTGGCTCGACGAGACGGAACCGGACGTCGATCCGGCAAACGATGTCTTCTACATCGGTTCAGGGCCCCGCTACTACAACGTCTATCCCTTGTTTCACACGTCCTCTGTTTATGAAGGATTCCGCCGCGACTTCGGAGACAGCCGGCGGGTGATGCTGCTCGCCCGCGCGGCATACCTGGGAGCGCAGCGCAACGGCACCGTCTTCTGGTCGAGCGACATCGTCGCCACCTGGGACATGCTGAAGCGTTCCATTCCGGCGGGATTGAACTTCACCGCCAGCGGAATGCCTTATTGGGACACGGACATCGCCGGTTTCTTCTCGCCCACCATATACCCTACTTACCACGCCGCCCATAAGCCGCTGATCGATGGGTCCGACGCGCTGGAAAACGTCGATGGCTACGAAGACTATCCCGAGTTATTCGTGCGCTGGTTCCAGTGGGGAACATTCCAGCCCGTGATGCGCGCTCACGGCGAGCGAATGCACAACGAGGTGTGGGCGTACGGCAAGCAGGCGGAGACCATTCTCTCGAAGTTCCTGCGCCTTCGCTATCAGCTCATGCCCTATACCTACTCGCTTGCCTATCGCACCTATCAGACCGGCGCGCCCTATACGCGGGCGCTCTTCATGGACTTCCCCAACGATCCGAATGTTGCCGACATTCGCGACGAATACATGTTCGGGCCAGCGTTTCTGGTAGCGCCCGTCACGGAGCAGGGCGCGACAAGCCGCAAGGTCTACTTGCCGGCGGGCAGCGATTGGTACAACTACTGGACGAACGAACGGATCAAGGGCGGCCAGACCATCACCGCCGCTGCTCCCATCGACACCATTCCGCTCTTCGTTCGGGCGGGTTCGATCGTGCCGCTGGGGACTGCGATTCTCAGCACGCAGCAAACGCAGGCGATTGAGTCCGTGCGCGTGTATCCCGGAGCGGATGCGGACTTCACGCTCTATTCCGACGATGGAACCACCTACTCGTACGAGAAGGGGACCGGCTCGGTCACCAAGCTGCACTGGGATGACGCAAAGCACAAGCTGACCCACCAGGGCGCCGCTGCCTGGAGCGAACCCGATGCGAAGATAGTGAGCGTCGTTCATCCGTAATCCGGCAAGAAATCGATGCTTGCATCTCAGGCCACCCGCTGCGCGCCAAGGCGTGTGCAATTCCGGTTTGGCCGCGCTGGCTGCCGATCAACGATGGCGAACATTGGGCGAAACTAGGACTCGATTTTTTCAATCAGTTACAGAAAACATATAGGGGGGTGGGTAGCCCGCATTTCTCACGCGTCTCCGATGGAACCAAGGCCGGGAGTCTTGAAGTTGACTCCGGCGACGATTCGGACAAAACGGCGTTGAGCGGCGGTCCGGGACTGCCGGGGAGGGCTCCGATGTTTACTACTCAGTCAGGGGGGCCTCCTCTTTTGTACGGAACTGCTTTGGTTTCAGGCGGTTGGCACACGAATGGCGCGCCAAGTGGCTGATTCCCAATGACTTATCCGCAGATTCTTCTCAGCAAAGGAGTTGCAGGCCAAAATCAGATTTCCGTGGCCGGTGGTCAGTGATCTCTGGCCCGCTTTTTCCATTGCTGGGTCCATTGTGCGCCGGCAGGAGGAAATTCTCTGCAAGGCGGGCATAGAGAATCTTGCGGGAGGCAAGGTGAGGCTATGTGGCAGAGAAATCAGCGAGTTCGGCGCTCTGAGCACGCGATGACGAGCTTCTGCTGCGGCAGCCGACGCTTGACGCTCCGAGGCGATGGTGAGAAATGCAGGGTAGGGGGAGCCGCTCAACGCTCGAAGAAGGCGCCCTTTTCCTGGTCCGCTCCCCGCGTCCTGGGCTGATTCCAGTTCATGAGGCTATTGTGCGCGAAGTGCCGGAAATCATCTGCAAAGAAGACAGAGATCAGGGATCAGGGGTCAGGGATCGGAAAAACAACGACTTAGAGGACTGCCGGGCGGGCTGATCCGCGACGTGGGGGTTGACGGGCGCCTGAGACGGTGGTTGGCGGTGGAGTTGGGTGGTGAGAAGGCGACTTTTGAGTACCGATTCGTTGTCGATCAGCGACTCGGCGAAATGACGCCATCCGATGGTAGCGCGGGTTGGCGTGGCGTGCATACTTCGGCCTGCATGGCATCACATGCGGATTCCGCCGCTTCGGCCCTTACACACTGCAGGCTGCGGTCGCGGCCGTTCATGCGGAGGCGGAATCGACCGCTGCGACCGACTGGCGGCAGATTGTTGCGCTTTACGACCAATTGGTACGAATTCAGCCTTCGCCGGTTGTCCATCTGAATCGCGCCGTGGCCATTGGCCTGCGCGATGGTCCAGAGGCCGGCCTGGCACATATGGACGCGGTCTTGGAGCATGGCGAATTAGCGAGTTACTACCTGGCGCATTCAGCCCGCGCGGATATGTGCCGCAGGCTGGGCAGGACCGCTGAGGCCCGGCCCTCGTATGAGAAGGCGCTGGCGCTGACCCAACAGGAACCGAAGCGACAATTTCTGCAGGAGCGGATTCGGCAGTTGAAATAAAGAATGTCCGTGTCGCGTCGGCAGGGAAAAGCGGAGTCCGTCCCGTCTGTTCCTACATTCCAACCAAGGACCCGCTCATCGCGATAAAGCCGCGATGAACGGGGCACAGTTCCCGATACCAAGATGAGGGGGCCACCTGTCTTGCGAGGCAACTCCGAGTTATACTTACCAGTCCCGGAAAGGGATCTTTGAGGGTACGACTTCGACATTTAGACCGTACTTCGCACAGCAATAGTTCACAGATTGACACGATAAGCCCATGTTGGTGGTCGGTCCGACTACGATGCGATCAACGAAATGGCGTCGCTCACCATGCCCCAAAACGTTGCGGCTGTCATCGGGTTGATCTTTGAATTGCGACCCCTCGCGGGGAATTCCGATTACTACATAGGGCACCAGGGTTGAGCGCACCGGCCTAAATTCGATTGCAGATAAACAGCCGCGAAGGTCACTGACCACTAGCCTGCACTCGCCTTCGTTGCTGAAAGAGTGGTCTTTCTTGAAGCATGCGAGAAGCTCAAGCTCGCGCTTGAAAATGCGCGGGGCAAAGGCGGACTTTAGCTCGCTTCGATATGAATGCACCCGCTTCATCGCCATTTCGGCCTTCTCGTCGATTATGCCACCGATCGAACTAACGCTTTTGGGATCGATATATTCAACTTCACCGAATGAGACTTCCATCCCTAGCGATACATCATTGTCAGGGAACGCCTTTAGTGAGGCTCGTTTCAGGCAATCAACCCTGAACCCAATGGCGACGCCATTCCCGTGTGGGCAGTAAGAGCGCCATTGTGGAAGCGAATCATCGTAGCGAGAGAATGATGTCACGAAGGGTCTGGACAAGAAGTCATTTCGCTTGAACTGCTCTATCCCCTGGGAGATGGCTTGATTTGCAGCATCGTCGGGAGCCTGTGGGTCTTCATTCAAGTGTTTGAGGATTATCTTCAGGAAGTGTTCCTGTTCCGACAGGTCATTCAGGTAGACGATGCTAGTAGCCCACACCGACTGAGACTTGAGGATCGACATCATTACGTCCATCGATGTGTAGTGATAGACGACGGCGGCAAGCTTCGATTCTTCAGGCATGATCGAAATTGTATGAGAATCTGCGGCGTGATAGCCACCTTGACAGCGATTCCGGACCGGGCGGCAGGTGGCCCACTCACCGATCCAGCCACCCGCCTGAGCTTAGCAAATAGGGAAGTCTGTGCCCCATTCATCGCAGCTTTATCGCGATGAGTGGGCCGCGAGTTCTTGCCGTCCACTCCGACTCGATTTCAACCACTCCCCGGATCCCGGTAGCGTAGTGGTTGAAGCTGCTCCATCGGTACTGCTCGGGCGATGCGACCAGTCCCCTTTTTACGGGGTTTCTGTGGATATATCGGATCACTTCGGACCGGGCTGCTTCGCCATAGATGTTCGCGTCAAAATAACGGTCCTGCCAGAACTGCGGGCGATCGCCCCGCAGTTTGCGTGAAGTGGTCTGCTTGAGCGCCTTGAGAAACTGCGCCAACAGGATCAGCGGCGGCTCGTTGATCAGCAAGTGGATATGTTCAGGCATCAGGACGTGAGCGTAGACCCTGGCCTGGTGACGTGACCGGGTCTGTTCCAGAACGAGTTCAAACGTTTCCTTGGTTGCCGGCGCTTCAAGGAACGGAAGCCGATGGAAGCAACTGAACGTAATGAAGTGAAGGGCTTCGGCTTTCTGGAACCGCTTCAGGCCGTATGGCATGGTGCTATCGTAACTCCGCTGGGACCAAGCCCCAAGGACCCGCTCATCGCGATAAGGCCGCGATGAACGGGGCACAGCTCCCGATACCAGGATGAGAATGAGTGGGCCACGTGCCTCCGTTCACCCTTTGTTTAGAAGGCCGCAGTTTGGAGATCACTTGCGCGACGGACGCTCCGCGCCCGGGTCTTCCGGATTCGCAGCGGATTCCGTGTCGAGCTCGTGCTCGTGCCGGTAGTGTTCGACTGGCATCTTGCCGTCCCACCAGGCCCAGTTCATGGGATAGACGTCGGGATCGAAGAAGACCTGGAAGAAGTGCCAGACGAGGATGGCGAGCGTGGCGAGAATGGCCTCGTAGAAGTGGATTGCGGTAGCCACGTCGACCCACCAGCGGGCGAGCAGGTTGCCGACCCAGACCTTGGCCCAGAGCATGATGCCGGTGAGTCCCATAAGCGCCGTGCCCCAGACCAGGGCCCAGTACTCGGCTTTCTCGGCGTAGCTGAAGCGGCCGAACTTTGGCTTCTTGCCGCCGAGCGAGAGGTAGTAGCGCATGGCGGCCCATACGTCGAAGGCGTCCTGCGGGCGGGGCATCAGGTCGCGGATGAGGCAACGGCCTTCGCGGGCCAGGGCAAGGTAGAGAAGGTGATAGAAGCCGGCGCCGATGAGCACGCAGCCGGCGATGCGGTGGATGATGCCGCGGAGGTGCTCGCCCATACCGAGCGTGTGGGCGAACCAAGTTTCGGGGAAGCGGAGCGCGAAGCCGGTGATGACGAGGATGATGAAGCTCGAGAGCAGGATCAGGTGCTGCCAGCGCTGGTTCACGGTCATGCGCGTCATGAAGGGGTTCATCACGCGGCGGCGGGCGACGGCCTTGTGACGCCAGATGACGGCGTTATGCAGGAACATGGCGCCGATGACGGCGAGGATGAGGATGGTGTAAATGATCCGCACCCAGCGCACGGCGATGGTGTCGATGTCGCCAGAGCGGGCGCCCGCCACGAGATGGACCGGCGTGCGGGTGAACTTCTGCGTGACGCCCTTGTGGCATTTGCCGCAGGTGGCGTCGAGGTTCGCGGCGTTGATGGTGGAGCGGGGATCGCTCGAGGGCAGAATGTCGTGGACGCCGTGGCAACTGGAGCAGTTGGCGGCGACCACCGAACCGCCTTCGGCAGCCAGGCCGTGATAGCTGTCGAAGTAGCTGGTGTCGCGATTGCCGGGAACGCCGAACTCCTGCGAGAGGCGAACGCCCTGGTGGCAGCGGGCGCAAATGTCGCGGGAGACATTCTGCTCGGCGACCTGCGCGTTGGGGTCGGTATGCCGCTTGATGGAGTGGATGCCGTGGCAATCGGTGCAGGTGGGGGCCTGCGCATTGCCCCGCTTGAGCGACTGGCCGTGAATGCTGGCGTTGAAGGTGTTGGCGACGTCGGTGTGGCACTTGCCGCAGGTGGCGGCGACGGCGAACCGCGAAATCGGCGACGCGGAACCGCTGGCCGGCAGAATCTCGTGCGCGCCATGGCAGTCGGTGCAGACGGCGGCCTTCTGCGAGCCGCTGGCGACGGCGCGGCCGTGGACGCTTGACTGATAGGAGACGAAGGGCTGCGTGCTCTCGCCGTTCGACTCCATGAGGAACTTCTGCCCGTGGCAACGGCCGCAGGTGGCGGGAATGTTCGCGTGATTGACGGGCGACTTGGGGTCGCCGGCGCCGGCGATCTGGTGGACGTCGCCGTGACAGTCCTGGCAGCTTGCCGGGATCTGTCCGGTCTTCGTCATGCGAGCGTGAATGCCCCGGGCGTAGCCCTGGCCGGCGTCGGCGTGGCACTGCGAGCAGGTGATCTTCTTCGGGCGCGTCTCGTGCACGAGACTCTTCACGTCGGTGTGGCAGTCGACGCAGGCGAACATGGAGCCGTGGACGGAGTTTTTGAACTTGGCCGGATCGACGGAGATGCTCTCGGCCGAGCCGTTCACGTCTTCGGTGAGCGCCGGGTCGGAGTGGCAGGCGAGGCAGTCGGAGTCCTTGAGCTTCTGCGCGGCGTGTGCGGTGGAAGCCCAGGCGAAGAGGGCGAGGACGAATGCGCCAACGAAAAGCCTGCGTGATCCGGTCACAATTTGAGGAAACTCCCAGACGAGATTTCCCGCCGTGATTGGAGTCACAAGGGGAGCAATTTGCTCTTAGCTATTAGCCTTTAGCTGCTTTGGCAAGGAGGAGTGAAAGCGGAAGCGGCTGGTGAAGGCGCGGTAAGCGGAACAGTTTCTTGCTAAGAAGTAGTAAAATATGCTCTCGGAGAGACCCCGTCATGGCCGAGGTTCAGAAAGTAAGCGTTGCGTTCACTGGCGAGCAAATCAGGGTGCTGAAGGCCGCCGTGGATTCGGGCGAGTATGCGACCACGAGCGAGGTCGTGCGCGAAGCCGTCCGCGAGTGGCAGTTCAAGCGCGAGCTGCGGCGGGAAGATGCGGCCCGGCTGCGCCAATTGTGGGATGAGGGCAAGGCCAGCGGCCCGGCGCGGAAGGTGGACTTCAGCAAGGTGAAGCGCGAAGGCCGGAAGCGCACGATCCCCCATGCCGGAATGAGGCTGCGGGAAGGATAGGGGGCTCCTCCACCCTGCCGGCGGTTCTTAGAGGCACTGAATTTTCTTGTCGAGTTTATGGCCAAAATCGCATTTGCGTTCGTATTATATGATTGCCGCCCGCAAGAAGCCGGGCGATTGGAGAAGAAACCATGGCTGAACAAGAAGACAATCTACACTAACAGGAAATAGGAACCGGTGACGTTGTCCAAGATCGTAATACCTTCAAAGTCCACAAGGATGGTCCGGGTGCTGAGCTTGTTACGGATCGGAATTCGTTGATTCCGCAGAGCAACGACGATGGCGCCGATTGGCTGCTGAAAATGGCGGAGAAGATGTGCGAGGATGATCGCCTGGACGCAGAAGGAAGTGATGTCCAAAAGCGATGAGTAAAAGGAGAACCGAAACATGACTAGCAAGTTAGAAACGTGCCTCCACAGAATGGAGAAGATAAGCGAAGTTATGAGAGAAATCATCCTTCGGAGAAAGGAAAAGAACCCAGACACCAACTACGAAGCGGTTGAGGGCAAAATCGATGCACTTGACGCGATGTTGATGGACATCGCAGCTATGCTCGATAAGCCTGACGAACCAGTCATGTGAGATACCAAGCGCGGAGGTGGACTAAATCGGTGTTTGAAGGCACCTCCTCCTTCATTGCCCTTGATAGCCCTGCGGCGGCGGGTTAAGCAGCTGCATCGCGAACAGCACGGGGCAGTAGAATCCGCGCGACTTTGGGACGCCTCCGCCGGGAAGCTTGCCAAAGATCATACTGTTGCTGCAAGTCGAGCCAAACCTCCGGCTCCGTTCCAAGCGCATCGGCCAGGCGAAGCGCCATCGCCGCCGTGAATGAAGCGCGTCCATTCAGGAGCCGCGAGAGCGTGGATCGAGCGACACGAAGGTGCTTTGCAGCGTCGCCGACCTGCACGCCGCGCAAATACTCGCGCAACAGTTCACCGGGATGTGGAGGGTTGTACATGCGAGCCATAGGTGTCTCCTGCTAGTGATAGTCCTGGTAATCCACGAGGACGGCGTCTTCGCCTTCGAATCTGAACGTCAAACGCCAATTTGCGTTGACCTTAACCGACCAATGGCCGGCTAAATTTCCCTTGAGAGGGTGAAGGTCCCAGCCCGGAACGTTCATGCGCGCTGCGTTTTTCGCCGTGTTCAATACGCCGAGCTGAAGGCGAAGTTTTTGCCCATGCGCGGGCTGAATCCCGGCCTTGCTGCCCCTAAGAAAAAACTTCTCCACGCCGGCGTGCCGGAAGGACTTGATCACTGCTTCAATGTAGCGTGAGGCGCGTTGCGCGTCAAGACATCTTGTTCGATCTTGTTCGATCGGCGCTTTAGCTTGCAACCGTACGCTAGCTGAAGTACGCGCTCAGCGTGAGCACCAGCAGCGTAAGCCCGATCAAAATCGCCAGCGTGCCCACCACGCGCGAGAAATTGAGAAGCCAGAGCGGCGGCGCGACGCCAATGCGGGATTCCAGCTTGCCCTCGGCCACCATCCGCTCGTACTCGAGCGGGCGCTTGTGCTTGAACTCCTCCTCGCTCTCGACGCCGGTGAAGATCACCATGTCCATGGGGAAGCTGTCGGGCCTGAGGTGGGTGTTGACGAAGTGGATGGAGAAGATGAACAGGATGGCGAGCAGGCCTTCTTCGCTGTGGATGACGAGCACGGCGTTCAGAGCCCATCCGGGCAGAAAGTGGGCGAAGAACGGCGCGAACCACATGGCGTAGCCGGAGAAGCCGATGACGATCATGCCCCAGAAGACGGCCCAGTAGTCGAACTTCTCCCAGTAGGCGTAGCGCTCGAACTGAGGCCGCGAGCCGAGGCCGAGGAACCAGCGCATGTGGTTGAAGAGATCCTTCACGTCGCTCCAGTTGGCCACCATCGAGGTCGGCCCCCAGAAGATTCCCTTCTCGCGGCGGAGCAGGCCGCGCTGGAATACTTCCTTCACATGGATGAGGAAAGCCACGGTGAGCACCACGGCGCAGAGCTTGTGCAGGAAAAGGATGGCGCCGAAGCCGCCGACGCCGGCGGCGAACTTGCGCGCCCAGAAACTCTCGCTGAAACGCATGACCAGGCCGGTGGCCGCCAGCCCCAGAAACGTGGTGAACAGGACCGCGTGCATATAGCGCTGCTGGCGCGTGAAACGGACGAAGTAGCGGCCTGTGGCTGCGGATTCGGTCCTGGCGCTTGCCTTCTCCAGCTCAGGCATGTCTTCCTCCATTGGCCGCGCGGCCCTTCACCTGGCTATAGCGCGAGCGGATCAGCCACAAGATGGTGTGAATCATGAAGAAGGTGAGCACGCTGGCCAACAACAGGTTCATAAAGAGCCGGACATAATAGAGTCCCGGACTCAGCTTGCGGTCGCGCGCGTTGGCGTGGGGCTGGTACTGCACAAAGCTGAGGTTGGCGCCCGAGTGGCAGCGGCCGCAGGTGGCGATCAAGTTGGCCTTGTTGATGGGGGAGCTGGGATCGGAGGCCGGCCGCACGTCGTGCGCCTGGTGGCAGTCCCAGCAGCGTGCCGTCTCCACGTAGCCGCCCAGCGATCCCAACTGCGAATGGAACGTGTCGCGGTAGGTGGAGAACTTGTCCTTGTGGCAATTGCCGCAGATGGGCGTCGACTGCATGCGGAATTCCGACTCGGTCGGCTGCAGGATGGCGTGCGCCGTGTGGCAGTCGCTGCAGACCGGCGCCTTCATGTCGCCGCTGGCGATGGCCTTGCCGTGGACACCCGCCTCGTAGTCCGCGTCGATCTTGGCGTGGCAGTTGCCGCAGGTCTTGGGGACATTGGCCTTGTAAGTCGGGCTCTGCGGGTTGGTGTGGCTCAGGATGTTGTGCGAGCCGTGGCAGCTCTGGCAGTTGGCCGCCACCAGCAAGCCCTCCTTGCTGAGCGCAAACCCGTGGATCGAATCGATGTAGTTCGGGTAGATGCTGGGCAGGCCGTGCTTGCCTGCCATGCCGTTATTGCCGTGGCACTGGCCGCAGGTCTTGGGCACGTTGAGCGGATACACAGCCGACCGCGCATCGGTTTTGGGGTAGATCTCGTGCGCGTTGCCGTGGCAGCTCGTGCACGGATGCTCCTTGCTGTCGGAGTGCACGCTGCCCTTGAGCTGATCCGCCTGATCGGCGTGGCATGTCTTGCAGTCGACGGGCGCGATCTTCTCCGGGTGCGGGTACTCCTTGATGTCGGCATGGCAGTTGGCGCACTGCAGGCTGCCGTGAATGCTCGAGCTGAACTTCTGGCCGTCGACGGCGATGCTGTGGCCGGCGCTATCGGTCATGCTGGCGTCGCCGTGGCAGGCCAGGCAGTCGGCCTGCGACCCCAGCGACGAAGACCTGTCGCTGGGGGCCCCGGCCTGCGCGCGGAGCGCGGCGGGCGCCAGAACCAGAGCCAGGAGGGCGGCGCCGTTTGCCATCGCGCCCCTGAGAGCGCTAAATCGTGCGTGTTTCATTCGGGCGCCGATCATCCTGCCGTCGTCCTTTGCCGGTCAGAAGGAGATTTCCGCTCTGGCCGGTCTGGCGGTCGCTGGGCCCGCGGCGAAGCTCGGAAGGTCCGGGCCGCACGGGCACTTCTCAGAAATGATCCACAAAGACAGGCGCTGGCAGTGACAGGTATCACATGGCAGGCGATATAGATCACAAAGGCGGTGATTCACGGGCAGTGATCGGCGGTCAGGGGATTGTAGGGGCAAGGCCTTGCATTCGAAGTGTGGTCATATTATTATGACTATATCGGCAAAGGAGGTCCCATGCAGAAGGTTCCGGCCGGACAATTCAAATCGCAATGCCTGGCGATGATGGACCAGGTTGCCGAAAGCGGGCAGCCCATGGTGGTCACAAAACACGGGAAACCGGTCGTGCAGATCATCCGTGCGCAGCCGAACGAGGATGAGATCTTCGGCTTTCTGGCGGGAAAGGGACGGATTGTTGGAGACATCGAGAACACGATTCCCCTCTCGGACTGGAATCTGCCTGAATGATTCTTCTCGACACGCACATTGTTGTCTGGCTAGCTTTCGAACCGGACAAATTGTCGAAGCGCGCGAAGGAAGCCGTCCGCACCGCTCGCCGCGAAGGCGGAGTTGCGATTGCGGGAATTACCCTTTTTGAACTGGCATGGCTTGCCGAAAAAGGGCGGGTGGAAACGGCTCTCAGCGTGGAATCCTTCGTCCGGCAGTGTGCTGCCAAGATGACGGTGCTTCCCATTACGCCGGAGATCGCCGCGCGAGCTGTCAGCTTCCCCGATTCCTATCCGAAGGATCCGCAGGACCGGCTGATCGGAGCCACGGCGCTGGCGGAAGGAATGGAATTGGTGACGCACGACAAGTCGATCAGAGAGTCCGGGCTGGTTCCGGTGATCTGGTGAACGAGGCGTCCGGAGATCGGCAAACTATTGATTCCAGCGTTGTGGTGACCGCGGGAAACCGCGAAGGCGGCTGTCGTCCCGGAGTAATCGAAGGCCCCGCGTCGCTGTTGGCGCTCGTATCTTGAAACCTACGCAATTCCGGCTTACCGGTCGTGCGCCGATCTTCGGGATGATAATTTGAGTGATGCCCTTCACTCTTGCGCATGCGGCGGCTGCGATCCCATTTCGTCGCACACGCCTTATTCCTTCAGCATTGGTGGTAGGCTGCCTCTCGCCCGATTTTGAGTACTTCCTTCGACTTGCTCCGAAGGGCGGCTTTGGACACACTCTCGCTGGTTTGTTTGCGTTTGATCTACCCGCTTCGCTTCTAATCTTGTGGTTGTTTTACGCGTATGCGCGGGAGCCGATTTTGACCTGGCTTCCCACAGTTGTCCGCCGCCGGATTGCATATTCTTCTGCTTTATTCCCGGTCCGGAATGTTCGCCAGATTGTGCTCGTTTTGGTATCGATTGTCATCGGAGGAGCCACGCATATCCTCTGGGATTCGTTCACTCACCCTTTCTTTTGGCCCTACCGACACTGGCATTTTCTGAGCCACATGATCCAACTGCCCTTTATAGGTCCGGTCCGGTGGTACAAAATCCTGCAACACCTCAGTACTGCCGTCGGCCTCATGGCATTGCTGCTTTGGTTATTCCATTGGTATCGCACTACCGTCCCTTGCAACATGGTGGGCAGGAAGGACGCGGAAGAAAACGGCCACCCGCTGCTCGCCTTCATGTGTCTGGCTGCCGTCTTTGCCGGGTTGCTACGTGGATTTTTCGGCGTTGGAATTCCAACAAATATGCATGGATGTGAAGCCTTGCTGGCCGATTCGGCCACAGCCGCAATTACCGTACTTTGGCTTGAAATTGTCGCTTATGGCATAGTACGAAAGAAGAATCGCGGCCGCCTGACAGGCGCGTGAATGATCTCTTAGTGTGTCGTCGATGTATGGTCGACTCCTCTTCATTAATCCATAGATATGCATTCCACAGGACGTCTTCCATGTTCCCCATAATCCCCATTACGCGATAATCGCGTCTGGACGGTCCTCTTCTCATCGCCGTTCCGGGTGATGTGGGTCACATGCCGGGCGGCATCGAGTCTAAGAAAATGAGGGCGCTGATTGAGGAGACCCGCCATGGGCACAGTTGCGATTCCCGAGACGAAGACGATGCTCACCCTCCCCGGAGATGCGGTGCGGCAGATCCTGTGGCGGTATGCCGACCGGTTCGACCTGCAGATGCTGGTGCAGTCGGCGCGCGGCGTGGCGCGGGGAACCGTGGCGCGGCTGGTGGCGGCCGGCGAGCGGAACACGCACGAGTGGACCCCGGCCAAGGATGCCATGATGGACGCTTTCGACCAGGCGGGGATCACGGCGGCCTTCATGGAGCCCGAAGAGGGCGGATTCATCTCCGGGCCGAAGAACCTGGCGCTGGGCCTGGCGGCCTTCGAACTGGCGTGGGTAGATGGCGGCGCGGCGACCGGCAGCCTGGCCGGATTCCTGGCGCTTTCACCGATCCACGAGCGTGGCACGCCGGAGCAGGTAACGCGCTACAAGAAGCTGGCCGCGCCGCCGCAGCCCGGTGAGGTCCGCAAGCCCTGGCGCGGCGCCTTCGCGCTCACCGAGCCGATCCCGTACGTGGGCGTCGATACCGGCATGTTGAGCGGCAAGGTGCGCGTGGTCGAGTGGAAGGACGGCGAGGAACCGATCCTCCAGGTGGACAAGCGCGGCCGGTTCATCACCGGCATCGCCTTCGCCAACTTCGTCACGGCGGCGGTGAACTCCGCGGACGAGCGCGGCGACGCCCGTATTAAGGGCAGTTGCGTGGTGATCCTGGAAGAGACCGACGAGGGTACCTTCGACCGCGGTACGCCGACGAAGAAGCTGGTGCATCAGCTTTCCTCCACCGGCGACCCGGTCTTCAACCTGAAGGTGCCGGCCAGCCGGATCGTAGGCGGATACACGGTGAAGGACGGCGTGATCGTGCCCAACTTCAACCACACCGAGGTGATCGATGCGGTCTTCCGGCGCACGCGCGTGCCGGTGGGCCTGATGACGGCGGCGAAGCTCTTGTCGGCGGTCGAACCAGTGATCCGCTACCAGCGCCAGCGCTTCCGCGGCGCCGAGGGCGCCAGGCCCGGCTCGGTGCGCTACGAGCAGGGCATCCAGCAGCGCGAAGACGCGCTGCACCGGCTGGTCGATGTCTGGGCCGCGGGTGAGGCGGCCTCTTCGCTGGGCTTTGCCGCGGCGCGTTTGTTCGACGAACTCGACCCGCTGGAGAAGCACAAGACTGCGATCCTCGCCGAGCGCGGCGTCAAGGGCGGGCGCGCGGAGATGAAGGCGCTCAAAGAGAGCGAGCAGCGTGCGATCGAGCTCGTGAAGATGAAAGCCGATGACCCGCGGCGCGCGGAGCTCGAAGCCGATCCGCTGGTGCAGTATGTGCTGAAGGACTCCGAGGCGAATGTGCTTTGCCCGGCGACCAAGCTCTGGAACACCGGCCACGGCGCCAACATGCTGCGCGAAGCAGTCAGCCTGATGGGCGGCTACGGCATCACCGAGGACTGCCCCGGCTTCCTGCCCAACAAGTGGATGGACGCACAACTGGAAGCGACCTACGAAGGCCCCGAAGCGGTACAGCGGCGCCAGTTGACGGTGACGATGACCGGCGACGTCTTCCTGACGCAGTTTGCCGTGTGGACCGCGGAGATGCGTAAGATCGCGTCGACGCATCCCGGGACCGGGGCCTGTACGCTGGCTTCGGCGATGAACCTGTGGGCGTGGTCGCTCAACTACCTGCAGAAGGCGACGGATCCCGCTGGCAACAAGCTCTACCACGGGCAGCGGCAGGGCGTGACCTTCGCGCTGGCCGATGCGCTGAGCTGGCTGATGGCCTCGCGCAGCCAGATTCTCGACGTGCTCGAACTGGAGACGCGCGGCGCCGCGGACGCGGTAGCCGCCGAGGGGCTTGCCGGCACGGTGCAGTTCCTGAGCGATCTGTGCCACACGCAGGCCGCGCAGGCGGCGGGCGAGGTCTCGCGCATCTGCGCCGAACTGGTCTTCGGCTACACCTGCCATCCGAAGTGGGACGAGCAGGAGCACCGCAACTGCTTCCTCTCGAGCGAGCTCGAAGAGCTGGAAGAGACGATGCCCGGCATCATGGCGATGGCGGTGGATGTGCTCGCGGTAGACGGCAGCCATCCGGCCAAAGCTGGCCCGTGCGCGGGCTGCGCCGGATCGAGCGAGTTCCTCCGGTTGCAGAGCCGGCTGACCATGTGCCTGACCGGAGCGCGACTTGCCAAGGACCGCGCCGCCGATACGGTGAGCAAAGTGATGATCCCCGAAGCACTCGACTATCCCGCGGTGGGAGCGGCATGAGCTCGGCGGGCCAACCAATCGAAGTTGACCGCCAGACGATGGAAGTGGACATCGTCTGCGCCGGTTTTGGCCCGGCGACGGGCGGCTTTCTGACCACGCTCACCGAAGCCTGGACCCAGAACCCCGCCGATCCCGCATTCGAGAGCAAGGCCGCGCCGGGCATGCCACTGCAGGTGCTCTGCTACGAGCGCGCCGACGATCTGGCCGCGGGCGTCAGCGGAGTGGTCACGCGCGCCGAGGGCATTCGCTTGAGCTTTCCCGCGCTCGATCCCGCCGAGATTCCCATGGCCGCGGCAGTCAGGCAGGAACGGATGTTCTACCTGCTCGATCCCATCGGCGCCAGCCGGCGCTCGTTCCTGCTGCGCGTGGGCGATTCCGTTCTCGGTTTTGGAAAGAAGTGGTGGGTTAATGACCACGCCTTCGAGCTGCCCTGGACACCCGCGTTCCTGAACAAGCACGGCGGACTCGTTCTCTCCATCGGCCAGTTCAACCAGTGGGTCGCCTCGCGGTTGATGGCGAGCGGCTTCGTGCAGATCTGGCCGGGAACGCCGGTAAGCCGCCCTATCTTCGCCGAGAAAGCCGACCCCAAACACAGAAGCGTTCTCGGGTTGCGCCTCGCCGATCAGGGCGTGGACAAGCACGGCATTCCCGCCGACGGCTACATGCCCGGCATGGATGTGCACGCGCAACTGACGGTGGTGGGTGACGGCCCGGTGGGCGCGGTGGGCCAGAAGCTCGACGAGCGCTTCGGCCTGCCTGCCGGACACGCGCGTCGCGAGTGGGCGCTGGGCATGAAGTTCGTTATTGAGCTGCCCGAGGGCGCCGAGCTTGAACCCGGCACCGTGTGGCATACCTTCGGATTCCCCGAGCCCGAGATCTTCGGCTTCCTCTATGTGCATCCGGAGCGGCTGGTTTCGGTCGGCATCTTCGTTCCGTCGTGGCTGGGCGATCCGGCGCGCACGGCTTACCGCTATTTGCAGCACTACATCCAGCATCCGCTGCTGTGGCGCCACCTCAAGGACGGCACGCTGCGCTCCTGGGGCGCGAAGTCGCTCGAGGAGTCGGGCAAGCACGGCGAACCGTTCCTCGTCGGCGAGGGCTACGCGCGCATCGGCGAGGGCTCCGGCTCGACCAACGTGCTCACCAACTCCGGCGTGGACGAAGCGTGGACCACCGGCGTGCAACTGGGCGACGCGGTGATCGAGCTGCTGCGCGCCGGAAAACCGTTCACCCAGCAGAACCTCTCCGAGACCTACGAAGCGCGACGCCGCGCAAGCCGGATCGAACGCGGCGTGAGCCAGGCTCTCAACGCGCGCAATGGATTCCACGGCGGCTTCGTCCGCGGCCTCATCGGCATGGGGCTTGCCGGCCTCACCGGCGGCCGCCTCTCGATTCCCGCGCGCATTCCGCCCGCGCCGAAGCAGATCAAGCCGCTCTCGACGATCGTCGCCGGCGGGCTCACGGCGAAGCAGGCCGCTACGATGTCCATTGACACCTCGCGCCCGCTCCACGACGCTCTCATGTCCGCGCGCGGCTGGCCCGAGATTCCCTTCGACGGCCGCCTGCTCGTCACGCATCAGGACGCTCTGCTCATGGGCGGCAAGGTGCAGGCCGCGCCGGGCTTTGCAGACCACGTCGTTTTCCTCGACCTGCGCCGCTGCATCGAGTGCCAGGAGAAGACCTGCATCGCCATGTGCTCCGGCCAGGCCATCACGCTCGGCTCCGGCGGCGCGCCCTCCTTCGAGCGCGAAAAGTGCGTCCACTGCGGCGCGTGCTTGTGGAACTGCGCCCACTCGCCCGACGGCGAGCGGTCGAACATCGAGTTCACCGCCGGCTCCGGCGGCCTGCACAGCGGGGAGAACTAAACGCTAGCTGGTAGCCTGGAGCTTGTAGCTGGCAGCTAGAAACCTGCAGTCGAAGGGAGTCACATGGCCCAGGACTATCGCGAATTGAAGGTTTGGCAAAAGGCAGTCGAATTAACCGTTTTGATCTATAAGCTGACGCGGTCGTTTCCAAAGTCGGAACTGTACGGCTTGACTTCGCAGATGCGGAGAGCGAGCGTATCGGTGGCAAGCAACATCGCGGAAGGTCGGGGAAGAATCAACGCGGCCGAATTCCGGCAGTTTCTGAGCGTTTCACGGGGCTCGACCTGTGAGCTGCTCACCCAGCTTCATGTCGCAAGAGCGCTGGACTTTGGCAGCGATCGTGAACTGGATCAAGCAGAGGCGTTAAGCAACGAAGTCTCCAAGATGCTGCTCTCGTTTATTCAAACACTCACGGTGCCCTCGCGGTCGCCGGCGCATCCGTAGCTACTGGCTACAAGCTACAGGCTACCGGCTCAAATCACTTTGCGGAGAACCTCAGAATGCCAAATCCACTCCACATCGTCGTCTGCGCGGGGATCGTTCCCGATCCTCTGCAGACGTTGGAACCGGCCACGACGCCCACCGGCCCCGGCATCAAGAACGAGATGGTGCTGCCTGCCGTGCTCGACCCCTGGGCGGCGAGCGCGCTCTACGAAGCGGCGAACCTGGCCGCCAAGGCGCCCGGCAGCAAGGTCTGGCTTGTCTCGCTCGGGCCCAAGGCCAAGCTGCAGCAGGTCATGATGACCGTGGAGCAGAAGGTCGCCTTCGAGCTGGTGCCCGTCGACGGCCCCATCGGCGGCTTCCCCGACGCGCACGCGACCGCAGCAGTCCTCGCCGATGCAATCGCCGCGATCCCCGGCCTCGACCGCGCCAAACTCCTCGTCTTCGGCGGGTGGGAGTCGGCCACGCGCGGCGCCGGCGTCACCCTCCAGCTCGTGGGCGAGCGGCTGGGCATCGCCGACCAGTTCCAGGGCGTGGACGAGATCGCCCTGCGCGACGACGGCTCCTTCGAGGTCTTGGAGCGCGTGGAGGGCGGCAAGCACCAGGTGTCGCTGTGCGCGGGCGCGCCCGCCGTGCTCGGCTGGGCCACGGGCAATCTGCCCGAGCCGCGCAACAATCCGCAGGTGGGCATGGCCAACATGCGCACCATCATGCCCGCTCTGCAGCGCGCAAAGACCGCCGCGCTCGAGACCAACGGCCTCAAGTATGTCGCAGTCAACCTGCCCAGGCAGCAGCGCGAGACGCGCGTCGAGAAGAACCTGAACGCCGACGAGATCGCAGCCGAGATCGTGGAATGGATCGGGAAAGACAGCTAGGAGTTGTCAGTTATCAGTGGTCAGTGGTCAGGGAATGACCGAAAGACAAAGAGCCAACAGCGAATAGCTCGAGAGAAAAGCTTCGAAGGAAGAACAATGGAATCGATTCTCGCACTCACGCACGCCGATGAATCCGGCTCCGCTTTGACCAAAGCCTCGCTCGAAACCGTCACCGCCGGACGCGAGCTCTCCGCGCGCCTCGGCGCGGAACTGACGATCGGCATCGTCGCGCAGCACGCAACGCCCGCGGCGGCCCAGGTTGCCGGCGCGGCCAAGCGGCTGCTTGCCGTTCAGGGCGAGACCTTCGCGCAGGCGCGCTTCGCCTCCGACGCCGCGGCCTGCACCGAGCTCGTCCGCGCGGCGCAGCCGGCGATCGTGCTTGCGCCGGAGAGCTCGCGCTTCGCACGCGTGATGGCCGCAGTCGCGTATCGCGTGGGCGGCGTCATCGACACCCACATTACCTCCATCGGCGGCGCGGACTCCGTCGAGGCCACGCGCTGGTTCTATCGCCAGCGCATCGAGGCCGTCGTCGCCCGCGACAAGCGGCCGTGGTTTCTGCTCCTGGATGCAGGCACGCACGCGCCCTTCGCCGGCGAAGCGGGAGCGGCGCAGCCGGACGAGATCGCCATCGCCGTCGAGCTGCCGGAGCTGCGGACGAACGTCACTGGATTTCGCGTTCCGAAACACGATCAGCAGACGATCCGTCCCGACGCGAAATTGCTTTTCGTCGCCGGCGCGGGATGGACCAAGAAGCAGGCTGACGGAAATGTGCATGTGGAAGAAGCGGGCGAGCTGATTCTCGCATTCCTGCGCGCGTCGGGCGCGTCGCTTGGCAGTTCGAAGTCGCTCGTCGACCAGGGGGGGGAGGGGGGGGGCGTTCTGCCGTTCCTCACGCACCTCAACCAGGTCGGGCAGACCGGCTCCACGCCGCGCCATCCCAAGGGCCTGGCCACCTGCTGCCACGGCGAGGAGCCGCACGTCGTCGGCTGGCGCTTCATCGGCGAGCGCCGCGCCGTCTCGCTCGACGCCAACTGCGGATGGACCCGCGGCAAGGCCGACGTGGTCTACGTCGCCGACGCGTTCCAAGTAATTGCGAAGGTGAACGAACTGCTGGAAGCAAGCTCTTAGCTTTCAGCCATCAGCTCTCAGCTTGTTGCCCCATCCTTCCGGCGTTCCTTGCCGGAAGGGTGGGTTCGCTCCACCGGCCACCGTCTCCCATCCACAGGCTCTGGGCCTCTGGCTGCCGGCTTCTGACAACTGACAACTGACCACTGTCTCCCCCCGTTTTGGGGTTAAGTGGTTTATTTTGAAGGGGTTGTGACGCTCCGCATTTCCTATAACCTATTGAAAACACACGAGTTAGAAGGCAAAATCGCGCAGAATAGTGACTTCCGAGCTGATTCCGCCCAGATTTGCACAATTTTCGGTGAAAAGCCTGTGGAAAAACGGCGGGCGGCCCGAAAACGCCGACCATGCCGCCAGCGCTCCCAAGCCGCCCGCCAACTCCAAAGGAGAACGTCCTGTTTCTACCCTGAAATCAGTCTAGCGATTTGGCAGAAATAACCTGCAAGAACGGCAAGGGAAAATAATTGGTTTGGAATGAGTGGGATGGGGTGGGTGCGGGTGTGGTGGAGGGGTTGACAGTAGCTTCTGATGCTCTTGGTGGGCGGGCGAGGGAGCTCCTGGCCCCATAGGCGTTTTTCGGTATCTATCCGGCGGCGTCGCTAGAATTGGGCATGGGACAGTGAAATGCGCTGCTTTTGGTGCGACAAGGAATATGAGCGCCTCACCGATGACCACATTGTGCCGCAGTCCCTTGGCGGAACACTGGATTTCAGGGTTAAGGCCTGCGATCCATGCCAGACGAAACTCTCGAAAGCGGAAAGAGAGGTTGCGCGCAAGTCGATCCTCGCCATCCACGCGCTGGCCTCTCCCCTCAGACCACGTCATCCGAATCGCCCGACTAGTGGCCATCTGCAGCCCATCTTCTTGTTGGTGAAGAATCCTCTCGGCGGTTACGGAGAATCGCTGCTCTCTGCAGGCGAAAAGATGCGCTCTCTGACCTACTTCGAGGCGAGAGTTGTGACTGGAGAGCCTATACAGGCTCGTGTGCGAGGCGCCACGGCCGCTGAAGCCCAGCTGTTGCTTGATCTGTTTCGCGGAGCGTTACAGCTTGATAAGAAATTCGGCCCCGGAGAGTTCGTTTGTGAACTTACTACGAGTTTGGAGGTCGATCCAGAGACTGCGGCGGACCCGGATTTCTGGCCGAGGATGGTTCTCCTGCCAGGCCACCGCATCATGTTTCGCGCCAGAGACCCTGAGGAACTAGAAAGGTGCGCCAAGGTCTTCGAATTCATCGCCCGAAGTGATTACAAAATCGACCCATCGAAATGGAAGAGCGATGTCCAGATAACCGGTGGGACTCCTCATAAGATTGGGCTTCGCTTCGATCCGCAATGTGTACGCCGCGTGGCAGCGAAGATCGCGTACGCGCTCTTTTGCACGATTGCGAAGCGGAAAATGCAATCCCGCGATGACGAGCGCATGCGCTCCTATATCCTCGGCGCTGAGACAAGTCCGGATGAACCCGTTTCGATTACGCCCGATCCGGCCTCGTGGAGCACTTCGAATGATCCGCATTTCGCCCTACTCTCGCCAGAGCACGACAGAACGGCAGCGTTCGTGAGTCTCTATGGTTTCAATTTCCGTGTTGAACTAGGTCAGACGGGCATGCTGCCTAAACCTGTCGCTGTCGTTTGCGAAATTGACGGGTCCGGGATGCGGATCGGCTCGGAGGAAGAGATCTCAAGTTTCACGACGCGGATCAAAGAGGCGGCCTTTTCACGCCCGTGGCTCGAGCCCGCAAAGAGCGATAAGTCCTGAAATGTCGGTCTCTGTGTAGCAATCCCCGGCGATGGTGGCGGGGAAGTTGGCCGGATTGTGAATCGGGTTTTGGGGCGGGGATTTGAGCGCGGCTTCGCCGCGTACTTTGTTCTTCAAAAGAATAGGCGGCAGTTCGGCACGACTGAAGTCGCGCCCTGATACGGACCTGTGAATGTGGAGTTGGGTGGCAGCGTGAGCTGCGGGAAGACAGATGCAGGTCCCCATTCGACTTCAGTCGCTTTCCGCGGCGGCGGAGGGCGAAGCGCGGTCCAGATGACGGAGTGGAGGTGCGATTCGTGCGGGATGCCGGCGCCGGGGTTTGTATCAGGGCACGAGTTTACTCGTGCCGCTCTCGCACCGCAATAGTGTCCGAGGGCTTTAGCCCCTGCCCGCCTTTTTCCTTGCCAGAGAAGCGTAGCAGTACGGATACTCGTTTGGTCCTTCCGCCAACCCCGCTTTAACCGGGTTCTGCGCAATGTACTCCCGGTGCTTTTGCAGGCTTTGCTCATCGCTGATCCGGACCTCGGAGAATCCGCGCTGCCAGACCTCTCCCAGATAACCATGCTCCTTCTTCACCAGATAAGAGAATCGTCCCTTGATCAGCTGCATGGCTTTTTCGATCGTCATCTGGTCGTGGACAGTAATGAGGAGGTGGACATGATCCGGCATGATGACGAAGTCGTGAATTTGAAACTCATGCGCTGCGATGCAGGAGCGCAGGACGCCGATCAGAAGGGTGGCGTTGCGGTCCGACTGAAACAGGCGGCGACCCATGTGCGTGCGCGTCGTCGCGAAGAATGTGCGCGCCGAACGGGCGATCTCCTTCGAACTGGCATTGCGGGCCGGTTTTGCCATAGCAGGGGCTAAAGCCCGTCCTCTATATGCAGAGATTCTACGGCACGAGTAAACTCGTGCCCTGATACGAACCTGTGACAGCGGGGTCCGTTGTATCCCGCCCTTCCGCAGAGAGCGCGGAAAGGATGGGGCAACCCAGTCCTTTTATCCGACCTTAGCCGCAAGAACAAGAACGCGGCGAGGGTGGGGCACCCGCAATCTGTTTCATACGCTGGCCGGAGGAGGAGGAATAGGATTGCTTCGACGGCAAAAACCGGAGTTGCTCTGGTTTTGCGACATATGGGGAGAACGAAAGATGAACGTTGAGGAAGCGATAAGGGTACGGAGAAGCGTAAGGAAGTATCAATCGAAGGCGGTGGAACCGGAAAAGCTTGAGGCCTTGATCGAGGCGGTGCGGCTGGCTCCGTCGGCCAGCAATTCGCAGCCGTGGAAGCTGATTCTGGTGGACGACGAGGAGACGAGGCGGCGGGTGGCCGAGGCGACATTCAGCAAGGTGGTGGCCTTCAACAAATTCGCTCTCGAAGCGCCGGTCCTTGCCGTTCTGGCCGTCGAGCCGCATTCCAAGCTCACGCAGGTGGTCGGCTGGATGAAAGGGCGGCCCTTCTATCTGATGGATATCGGAATCGCCGCGGAGAACTTCTGCCTGCAGGCGGCCGAGCTGGGCCTGGGAACCTGCATGTTGGGATGGTTCGACGAAGCGGCGATCAAGAAGATCCTCGATGTTCCTCGGGCGACGCGCATCGCGCTGGTGATTACGGTGGGATACGGCGTGGAACCGCCCGGGCCGCACGACAAGAGGCGGAAGGCGGCGAGCGAGATGTGCAGCAGGAACAGGTACTAAGGACAGGGAATAGGGAGTAGCCAGTAGGGAGTAGAAAGACAGGGACTAGGGACGTAGGGAGCGGGGAGCGAGGAGCGAGTCAGCAAGTCAGCGAGTCAGCAAGTCGGCGGCGATCCCACCCTTTCGCAAAGAACGCGAAAAGATGGGGCACGGGGGCGAAGGTGTGCGCGCGAGTTCGTGATCGCCCACCCTAGGCGCACAGAACGCGTCTAGGATGGGGCGACCGGCGGTTCGGTGCGATCGATGAAAGATCCGACGAGGACGGCGCACTGTTCGAGGAAGGCGCGGTCGTCGGGGGTGAAGGCGGCTGGAGTGTGGCTGTCGATGTCGATCTCGCCCACGATGCGGCCGCGGGCGCGGATGGGGACGACGATCTCGGAGCGGGTTTCGAGCGAGCAGGCGAGGTAGCGGGGGTCGGAGGCAACGTCGTCGACCACGATGGTCTCGCCTCGAGCGACGGCGGCTCCGCAGATGCCGCGCGAGACGGGGATGCGGATGTGTTCGGTGGGCGCGCCGGCGAAGGGGCCGAGGACGAGCGTTTCGGGATCGTGGGGATCGAGCATGTAGAAGCCGGCCCAGTTGTATGTGGAGAGGCTCTGGGCGATGCGCTCGACGATGAATTGCTGGAGGGCGGCGAGAGAGGGCGCGTTCTGGGCGAAGGATTCGATGGAGGCGGCGAGGGAGGAGAAGGGCGGCGGAAGCATGGGGGTAGAGTAACAGGGACGTAGGGAGCGAGGGAGCAAGGGAGCAATCCAGCAGCGACCGGCTGCAAGCTACGGGCTACAAGCCGATCGCTGACCCCTGACCCCTGAACCCCTGAACCCCAGAACCCCGCGTCCTGACCACCGACCACTGACAACTGACCACTGACAACTGACAACTAACGACTGACCCCTGACCGCTGGGGACCGGGTGCGTGTTAAAAAGAACGACTGCGAAATTTCGAGCGAACCTTTGCGCCGAATCGGCACCTTATCTGGTGCCAGTTGCCCTCAATTCGGCACTTTTCTTGGTGTATGTCTCGAGAAAACCTAACCACACAGGCGAACATTTTGGGGCCAAAGCGAACCATTTCAGCGAACCTTTGACGGGGTTTGCGCACCATCAAAATGAACATTCTGCTTGATTTGGCGCGGGTTAGAGCCGCGATGGGAGGTCGTGGCCCGGAGATTCACACGGGGTCGGTTTCGCTGTGTTAGGTTGGAGTTTTGGAGCGAAGAGAAGGCATATGGGACGGATCACGGAGTTCATCAAGCATCACTACCGGCATTTCAACGCGGCGGCGCTGGTGGATGCGGCCGAGGCGTACAACAAGCATCTGGCCGCGGGCGGCAAGATGTTTGTGACTATCGCGGGCGCGATGAGCACGGCGGAGCTGGGGCTGTCGCTGGCCGAGATGATCCGGCAGGATAAGATCCATGGAATCTGCTGCACGGGGGCGAACCTTGAAGAGGACGTGTTCAATCTGGTGGCGCATGACTACTACGAGCGCGTGCCGCACTACCGCGACCTGACGCCGGCCGACGAGGCGAAGCTGCTGGCGCGGCACATGAACCGCGTGACGGATACGTGCATCCCGGAAGAAGAGGCGATGCGGCGGATCGAGAAAGAGGTTCTGGCGGAGTGGGTGAAGGCGGACAAGGCGGGCGAGCGGTGGTTTCCGCACCAGTTTATGTACAAGATTCTGCTGTCGGGCGTGCTGAAAAAGAGCTACCAGATCGATCCCGAGGATAGCTGGCTGCTGGCCGCGGCAGAGAAGAATCTTCCGATGTTCGTGCCGGGCTGGGAGGACGCGACGCTGGGGAACATGTACGCGGGGCACTGCATCACGGGCGACGTGAAGAAGGTGCACACGGTGCGGACGGGCATCGAGTACATGATGGAGCTGGCGGAGTGGTACACGGAGACGACCAAGAGGACGCCGCTGGGATTCTTCCAGATTGGCGGCGGGATCGCGGGGGACTTTCCGATCTGCGTGGTGCCGATGCTGCACCAGGACCTGCAGCGGGAGAACGTGCCGCTGTGGGCGTACTTCTGCCAGATCTCGGACTCGACGACGAGCTACGGGTCGTACTCGGGCGCGGTGCCGAACGAGAAGATCACGTGGGGCAAGCTGGGAGAGAAGACGCCGAAGTTCATTATTGAAAGCGACGCGAGCATCGTGGCGCCGCTTGTCTTCGCTTATGTGCTTGGATGGTGAGAGAGACAGGGAGTAGAAAGTAGGGAATAGGGAGTAGGACGGAAGGATGAGAAAACGGGCGGTGGTGGCGGGGATTGTGCTGGTGGTGGCGCTCGTGGGCGCGGCGCAGGCGAGGGCGCAGGAGGACCAGGGATACTGGCGCGCGGCGAGCGCGTCGGCGAACTCGACGACCGGCGACATTACGATCACGAAGGACCGGGTAACGATCGACTATTTCGTGTACACAATGGCGCCGATCCGGAGGCTGAAGCCGGTGGAGGTGAGCGCGGTGTTCGACGCGGACGTGAACGCGGGGATCAACGGGACGCTGTACCGGCTGCGCGTGCCTGCGGGGCAGCGCTTTCTGCACCGCAACACGCTGTGCGGGAGCGAGGACACGCAGTGGATGGCGACGTACGTGACGGGCAAGACGCTCAAGGTGGCGCTCTTCTCGGGCGAGGACATGCCGGAGTTCACGTTCGAGGCGATTTCGAAGTCGTCGGCGGTGTGCGGGACGTTTGCGTATTCCCGATAGCCGGTAGCCGGTAGCTAGCAGCCGGTAGCTTGGTTCAAATGCAAGAAGTGTGGGCACTCACGAACGCGGCATTTGCTTGCCATGCATAGCGCGGCGATAAAATGCCTCATGTCTTTTCATCGATGCAGAGGCGCTTCCGGCTGCGCGGTGCTTATCTTTGTTGGAGCAGCCCTTTGGCCTGCCCGTGCGAATACGCCTGCCCCTGCAAGCTTGCCCTTGGCGCAGATTCTGGCGTCGATGGAGCATCACAATCAGATTCAGCGGGAAGGATTGAAGCACTACCGGGCGGTGCGGCAATACCATGTCGAGTACCGAGGACTTGGAACCATCGAGGCGTGGATGGAGGTGGAGATCGACTTCGATACCGCTTCGGGAAAGAGTTTTCGCATTGTGTCTCAGAGTGGTTCGAAGATTCTTGTCGACAAAGTTCTGAAGAAGGCGATGGACAGCGAAAAAGAGGCCTCAGAGGACGGGGGGGGCGACGGCATTGACGCCGGCAAATTACCGGTTCCAGTTGCAGGGGAGCGAGAGCCTGGATGGACGTCCGGCCTACATTCTGAGTGTTGAGCCGCTGAAGGAAAGCAAGTTTCTGTATCGAGGCAAGATCTGG
>JBEKUS010000042.1:0-31096 GCA_049514795.1 Occallatibacter sp. | reverse complement strand
AACTTCCTTGACCCAGGCCAGGTTCACCAGCGTGCTGCGGTGGATGCGGGCAAACCGGCTCGGATCCAGTTTTCGCTCCAGCTCGGCGATTGTGTGGTCGATGCAGTAGGCCTTGCCCTCGGAAACCGCGTAGGCCAGCTTGTCTTCGGCGTAGAAATGACTCACGCGGTCGAGGTCGAGGAACCAAAGCCGATCCCCGAGGCGCGATGCAATCCGGCTGGGAAACTCGACCTTGCTTTGGAGCAGCGAGTCCGCGATCTGGCGGAGGAGGGCCTGCAGATCCGGTTGCGCCGCCAGCCCCGCGCCGCGCAGCCGCTCCACTTTGTTCAGAGCGCGTTCCAGCGTCTCCGGTTCCACCGGCTTGAGCAGGTAATCGACGGCATTTTCGCCGAACGCCTGCAGCGCGTACTGATTGTAGGCCGTGGTGAACACGACAATGGGCTGGCTCGGCAACCGCGCCAGAACTTCAAAGCCATTCAGCCGCGGCATCTGGATATCGAGAAAGCATACATCGGGCGGATCGTGGGTTAGCGCCGCCACGGCTTCCTCGGGCTTGGTGGTCGAGCCGGTCACTTCGACACGCCCAGTGTTCTGGAGCAGCCGGCGCAGGCGCTCCAGCGCCAGCGGCTCATCGTCCACGAGATAGACACGGAGCTTCATGAGCGCGGCAGGATCATCTCCACCACAGAATAGACGTCCCGTCGGAAAACGTTCAGCCTTGCCCGGTCGCCGAATAACGCATCGAGGCGCTGCACCAGCTTGTCCAGTCCGTGGCCGGCGCAAATGTCGGCCAGATCGAAGCCCGGCCCGGTATCGCCGACCTCGATGCACGCACTCCCGGCATCGGCGCGCGCGGTGACCACAAGATCCCCACCCTCGGTTTGCGGAGTGATCCCGTGCTTGACCGCGTTCTCCACCAGGGACTGTACCGACATGGTCGGAACCATGGTTTCCCGCAACTCCGCCGGCACTTCAACGCGCGCGCGCAGCTTGTCGCCCAAGCGTACCCGCTCGATGTCCAGATAGTCTTCCACGATCGCGATCTCCTGATGCAGGGGGATCAGCGAATTGGCGCTGGAGTCGAGAGAGGCTCGCAGCAACGTGGCCAGGCGGCCGACAATTTGCTCGGCGCGGGCGGGATCGAGGGTTATCAGCGCGCTGATGGAATTCAGCGTGTTGAACAGGAAATGGGGGTGAATCCACGATTCGAGCGACCGCAGGCGCGCCTCTGCGGCGAGTTTTCGCGAACGCTCTTCGGCGATCTGCTTTTCGCGCAGTTCGAGTTCCATCACCTGAACGCGGCTGAGCAGGGACGCGTGCGTCGTGGCGCCCAGACCGAAGACCAGCGCCAGCGGCAGCGCGAAGCGCAGGGTGTGATAGTAGTCGAGCCAGAAATGCTGCGAAGCCGAAAAGCCGGCGGCCGCCAGGAGCGATTGCGCCAGCAGGCAGCCTCCCATGACGAACACCAGGATACCCGGAATCAAGACTTTCCACGGCGACACCTTGCGGACAGCCAGTTTCTCGATCAACCAACCCAGGGTCAAAAGCGCGAGAATGCTGGTCAGGTTGGCGTAGAAAAATGTGAAAGCCAGGGTTTGCAGCAGGTCGCGGGCGGTGCGGGCGGGAGCACCCGCAAACACGACCAGATCGACCAGCACCACGGCCAGATTGGTCCAGAGCAGCGCGAACAACCACTTGTGTTTGAATGGAGCAACCTTCGTCGTCATGCGCCGCCTCAATTCTTCGGGTTCAGCGGTTCCAGCGTGCCGATGCGGAAGACGCTTAGAGGCTGGGGCGTGTCCTGGCCGGGCAGTTTCAGTTGCCCGGAGACCTCTTCATAGATCGTGGCGTACTCGATCTGCTTGGTCGCCAGCGACACCCAGATCTCTCCCCAGAAATCGCTGCGTCCGTGAATGGTCACGCCGCCGTTCGAAATCTCGAGCGGATTGAAGAAGGCGCGGTAGCCGATGACTGCGCAGTCCTGGCCGTTTCGTTGGGAGCGCCCCACCCATTCCAGCACCATATCGCGGCCATGAAACGTACCCACGCCGGGCATGTTCACATCCTGGTCGGTGGAGATGTGGAGCGGCACGTTCAGCTTGAGCCGATCGAAGAAATTCTGGCCGAACGATTCGAACATGCTCGTGTCCCAAATGAGGTTACGCTCCAGGACCGCCGACGGTGGGAAGGATTTGAAGAAATCCGGCTTCAGCGTGTCGGGGGAGCCCGCTGGATAGTGGAAGCCCTCGATGAAGTCCTGCTTTTGCGGCGCGGGAAAAGGAGCCGTGGCTCCGTCGACCTCGGCCACGCCGACGTTCCTCCATTCGACGTCTCCGTTCGCGAGCCCGCGCGTATAGTCGCCGGTTACGCGCTGGCGGTGAACCACTTCGCCGGTGACGTTGGCCGAGTCGTAATCCACGGTGAACCGGTAGGTGCGAGGACCGGCGTCTTTCACAGCCGTCCCGTGCGGCAGGTCCCAGGTTTGAATCGTTGAAGCTGGCGCAGGGGTGGATTGCGCGAGCAAAGGTCGGGTAGTCAGGCCGGATGCGGCCAACACTAAAGCGGAAAGCAGGAACATTCTGTCGATCATTGGTGTGATTCCTCTCAGACCGCAGTGTCCCGCGCGCAGCCGAGACATGCACCTTCTTAGCGACGAAGGGCAGTAACTCCCGACCGGGCGCTCGAACAGACCGACGAACCGTGCTCCGCTTCCGCGTTGCGCCTGGCCGATTCTTATAAGGCGGGCTTAAGACGGGACCGCTGCCGATCGAGTCGATTGCTGATCACTACCCACGTGCGTCTTTACCGCGAATATCATCAGCCAAAAGCCGGTGATGAGCTCGACAATCCCGATCGGCGCCCAGCCGTATTGGAGTGTCGCCGCGTGTTCGGGAAAAATCAGGCTTGCGAAACAAGTGATCGTCACGCTGATCGAGGCGAACACGCCAAATGCCGACAGGATTCTGGGAACATATCTCGACTTGAAAAACAAGTAGAAGAAGAGCATCGAGCCGATACTGAAGAAAATCGCCTGAATGTTGTACGCGTCGGAAGTTGCATGGCCCGTCAGGTCCATCAGCGCCTGGATCTGGCCGGTCCCCAATGTCCCCGACGACTGTGGAGAGGTATAAAGGCGAAGCGTCATAAAGCAGAAGATCATCATCACCCCGCTGATGAACGATTCCCCCAGCTTCCAATACAGCGCGATCTGCGCCAGCAGCTTATTGACCGGCTTGAGCGTAACAAACAGAGCGAAGGCAAGCAGGACTACGCTCAGGCACTCAATCAGCTCGCTGCAGAGCGCGACACGGTATAAGTGTTCCGACGCTATCACTCTCCCGGCTGTTTCCGCGAAGCTCCCCGACCCGACAATGCGGGAGATGGTGAGCAAACCGGCCATATCGGTGACAATCAGCCATAGATACATGAAGCCGGCAATTCGCGCGAACCTGCGTTGCGTTCCTTCCACCGTACTGTCTTTCATTTCAGTCCTTGTCATTGCATCGCTCCCGGCGGCTCGCGGCATCGCGGTCGCGGCTCACCCGATCATCAGAAGGTCATTTACACGTTGGCCCGCGCGCTCCACCGCCGAGCGTTCACGCCCATCGCCAGCAGCCACAGCATCAGCGATGCTTCCCCGAGCAAGCCGGATGCCACATTCCAGGGCGACAGGCGGTTTGCGAGCGGCAATGAGAGAAAGGCAAGCCAGGCAAGACCGGCCAAGGCCATCAGCGCGCCCAGAATCCGGGGCTGAAACGCCGATCTGAAAACCAGGTAGCCGGTGAGGAGGCAATAGAATCCGTGAAAGACGAGGGCGATATTCGCGCTCTGAGGATTCCATCGGGCAGCTTCAAATGCGAGCCCCACGAGGTTGAAGGAGGCCGCGAGCAAAGCGAGGCCCCTGTGCACCATCTTAAGGATGTCGTAGAGGACCAGCGTCATCACGGCACTGCACGCGACCGCGAGGAGGCCAACCGCGAAACCCAACCGGCCGCGAAGGCAGCGCTCGCCGAAGATGCCAACGACGAAGGAGGCCAGGTAAAAGATGCCGGCGATTCTGGCCTTGAAACGCGGCGGCGTCTCTCGAGTCCGTTCCCTCATTCGACGCTCCCAGCAGAAGTCATCGTTCGATCGTGGGAAGCCCAGAGCGGCAGCTTAACCGCCGGCCAGGAGGATCGTCACGCTTGAGGATGCAGTTCTGTTGCTTCGCTCATCATACGCGGAAAAGAACCACTGGCTTCAGCCCTCGCAAGCCATTGCCGGGTGCCCATCCCAGCCGCGCATTCCGCGGCTAGGGCGGGAAAGCGCAAATCCTTTTCTTCACTGTCTTCCCGAGCGCTCCGGCGCAAAGCGCAGCCTCGAAGGATCCCTACGTCCCACGTTTCTAGATCCCTGTCTCCCTATCAAGCTCCGCCGCCCGCCGACGCTCAGAGCTGAAAGATGATGGCTGTTCTTAGCTGGTTGGTGACGAGGGTGGGGGCGATGGGTGTACATGGGAGGTTGCGATGGATTAGCCTCTTATCTTCAACCCCGGGATTTCGGAAGGGGCGGGTTTTCGATGAAGAAGCCGACTCAGAAGACGCTGAAGGATCTGCTCGAAAGAGCGCGGGAGGCCGCGGAGCATTCCTATTCGCCCTATTCGGAGTTCCGCGTGGGCGCCGCGCTGCTGTTGACCGACGGGGCAATCGTGACGGGAACGAACGTGGAGAACGTAAGTTTCGGGTTGACGATCTGTGCGGAGCGGGCGGCGATTGTGCGGGCTGTTTCCCAATTCGGGCCAGCGATCCGGATCGAGGCGGTGGCGATTGCGAATCTGAACGGGCTGGCGAGCCCTCCGTGCGGAGCGTGCCGGCAGATGTTGGCCGAGTTCACCGCGCCCGACGCGCCGGTGGTGTTTCCGGCGGCGGAGGGGACGCGAACGATGGCGCTCGGCGAGCTGCTGCCGCGCGGGCGGGAGATGAAGCTGAAGTAGGGCAGAGATCAGGGGTCAGAGACCAGAATCCGAGCGCTCCGGGCCTTCCTGCCGGCGCGGCGCATCTTTTTCACCGTTTCGTTCCTCGGTCCGTCCTTTGCGGGCGCGTTGCCACGCCGCCACCTCCGTGGCGGCTTGCGCCTGCGCCTCGTCGAAGATCCCCTCCTGCTGAAGGAATTCGTCAATACCCGTTCCCAGGTTCTTCGCGCTCATCGTTGACTCTCCCAATATCGGCAAAACAAAGGGACAAGGAGATAGAATTAGCACTTTCGCCAGAGAAACGGCGAAAGCGACTCGGTTAACTGAGGCTTGAGTACAGTATGAATGGCTCCGCGGCACCGCTACACATGATCGACATCCTGCGCAAGAAGCGGGATGGCGGCGAGCTGGACGCGCGCGAGATCGGATTCGTGGCGAAGGGCGCGGCGGATGGGTCGATCCCCGCCGATCAACTGGCTGCGTGGCTGATGGCGGCGTGGCTCAAGGGGCTGTCGCTCGACGAAACGCGCGCGCTGACGCTGGCCATGCGCGATTCGGGCGAGAAGTTCTCGGCGGCGCGGCTGGGCAAGCAGGCAGTGGACAAGCACTCCTCGGGCGGCGTGGGCGACAAGACGAGCTTCCTGGTGGCTCCGCTGGCCGCGGCGTGCGGCGTGGCCGTGCCGATGATCAGCGGGCGCTCGCTGGGGCACACCGGCGGCACGCTGGACAAGCTGGAGGCGATCCCCGGGTACCGGACCGCGTTGACGCTGGCTGAGTTCGAGGCGGTGATCGCCAAATGCGGGGCGTCGATCATTGGGCAGACGGACGAGTTGGCGCCGGCCGACCGGAAGCTCTACGCGCTGAGGGACCGCACGGGGACGGTCGAGTGCCCGGGGCTGATCTGCGCATCGATTTTAAGCAAGAAGCTGGCGGCGGGGCTGAATGCGCTGGTGCTCGACGTGAAGACCGGGTCAGGCGCGTTCCTGCGCAAGGTAGAGGACTGCGAGTTTCTGGCGGCCTTGATGGTGGCGACGGCGGAGGCAGCCGGGACGCGGACGGTGGCTCTGCTGACCGATATGGGCCAGCCGCTGGGACGCGCGGCGGGCAACTGGATCGAGCTGGCGGAGTGCGTGGAGCTGCTGCGCGGCAAGCGGCCGGCGTGGAGCCCCGAGACGAATTTCGATCTGCGCGAGCTGTCGCTGATCCTGGCGGGTTGGATGATCCATCTCGGCGGGCAGGCGGAGACGCCGGAGAGTGGGGCCGCGCGCGCGGAGAAGGCATTGATGGATGGATCGGGGCTGCGCGTATTTCTCGAGATGGTCGAGGCGCAGGGCGGCGATGCGAGCGTGTTCGACGACCCCGCGGCGTTCCACAGGCCGGGCGCGACGCGGGTTCTGGAGGCATGGCAGAGCGGGTTCGTGGCGGAGATGGATACGACCGCGCTGGGTTGGGCGGTGCAGCGGTCGGGCGCAGGCCGCGAGAAGGCCGGGGAACCCGTCGATCCGCACGCGGGGATTCTGTTCCATGCGCGGCGCGGGGCGCGGGTGGAGCGCGGCGATCCGTTCGCGACGATCTACGCGACGAACGCGGAGATGCTGGTGGAGCCGGAGGAGATTCTGCGGCGCGCGGTGAGGTTCTCGAAGACTCCACCGGACGCGGTTCCGCTGGTGGGCCGCGTGTTCCTGCGCGAGGAGGCGGAAAAGTATCTGAAAGGCAGCTTTTAGCTTTTGGCTTCTAGCTTCTAGCTTGCTCGTGCCGGGTCCGGCGCTGTTTCGATGGGATATGATCTTCGATACTGTAGATTAACCGGTGACAGCTTGTTGCTGTTCGCTTCTTGCTTCTTCTGTCGGGTGATGCGTGTTGAGCGTCTTCGGGCCTTCCGCTTGTGGCCGATGCGCTCCGCAAGTCGAAGCTAGCGGCTAGAAGCCAGTAGCTAGAAGCTGTATTCAGGAGGCGAACGCATTGGCTCGATTTACGGGAATCCTGGGAATTCTGGCGGTGCTGGGCGCCGCATATCTTTTCTCCACAGATCGCAGGCGGATCCGGTGGCGCACGATCGCCTGGGGGATCGGCCTGCAGGTCACGTTTGCGTTCTGCGTGCTGCGCTTCGACTGGGGCGTGCGCGCCATGAACTGGGCGGGCGACGTGGTGACGAAGATGCTGGCCTGCACGTTCGCGGGCACGAAGATGGTGTTTGGCGAGCTGGGTCTGCCCAACGGGGGCGCCTTCGGGAAGCTGATTGCGCCGACCTCGGGCGCCGTCTTCGCTTTCCAGGTGCTGCCGACGATCATCTTCATCTCGGCGTTCTTCGCGGTGCTATATCACCTGGGCGTGATGCAGGTGGTCATTCGTGCCATGGCGTGGATCATGCTGAAGACGATGCGCATCTCGGGCGCGGAGAGCATGAACGTGGCGGCGTCGATCTTCATGGGGCAGACGGAAGCGCCGCTGACCATCAGGCCGTTCCTCAAGAAGGCAACGCGTAGCGAGCTGATGACCATCATGACCAGCGGGATGGCGCATGTCTCGGGCGGCATCATGGCCATGTATATCTCGCAGGGCGTGGAGGCGCGGCATCTGCTGTCGGCGGTGATCATGACCTCGCCGGGGACGATCCTGATGGCGAAGATGCTGGTGCCGGAGACGGACGTGCCGGCGACCGAAGGCAAGGTCGTCATCCCCAAGGACGAGCTGCACGAGGACGAGAACTTCATCGGCGCCATTGCGCGCGGAACCATCGACGGCGGCAAGCTGGCGATGAACGTGGGCATCATGCTCATCAGTTTTCTGGCGCTGGTGGCGCTGCTCGACAGCCTGCTGGGGTGGACGCACTCGCTGGCCTACATGCACTGGGTTCCGAGCTCACTGGGGCAGATCCTCGGCTTCCTGTTCGCGCCGATTGCGTGGCTGATCGGAGTGCCATGGAAGGATTGCATGGCCATCGGCAACCTGCTGGGGACACGAATGGCGCTGAACGAGGTCGTGGCCTACATCGGGCTGGGCGCGCAGAAGGCGGCGCTCTTGCCGCGCTCGTTCACCATCGCCACGTTTGCGCTGTGCGGATTCGCCAACCTGGGATCGATCGGGATGCAGATCGGGGGCATCGGCGCGCTGGTGCCCGAGCGGCGAAACGACCTGGCGCGGCTGGGCGTGCGGGCGATGCTGGCGGGAACTATGGCGAATCTGATCTCGGCGTCGATTGCGGGGATCTTTCTGGGATGAGGGATTGACTCTTCGCAAATTGCGAAGTACTTTATAGCTGTGCACATCGTCACGATCAAGCGCCTGCAGGAGGCGTCTGACAGGCATCGTGAGGCCGCCCGCGAGATCGGCGCGTGGGTCAAAACCGTTAAGACGGCCCGGTGGCGGAACTTTGAGGAGCTTCGGGCGAGCTTTCCCGATGCCGACGATGTGGATGGCTTTGTGGTTTTCAATATTAGGCGCAACCGTTACCGGCTCATTGTTGCCGTGCATTACGCGAAGTCAATCGACAACCGGTTGACGCTGTGGCATGTCTATATCGGGTCGTTCCTGACGCACAAAGAATACGACCGATGGTGCGCGTTAGCACCAAGACGGAGGGCGGAATGGCTACAGTTTTAGAGAACGCGGCCAGAATGATCGAACGCGGGGCTCCGTATGTGATTCATTCCGAAGAGCAGTTGGCTGCGTATACCAAGGCCCTCTACAGGCTGACCGCCGAGCCGCGCCCGACCCGCGCTCAGGTAAAGGCCATCGAGCTGCTGACGCTGCTGATCGAGCGCTATGAGGAGGAACACTACACTGTTCCCGACGCGTCGCCGGCGGACGTGCTGCGATTTCTGATCGAGCGGCACGGGCTCAGGCAGCGCGATCTGGCTCGGGATCTGGGCGGGGAGAGCGTGGTTTCCGAAGTGCTTTCGGGAAAACGCCGGCTGAATACGGCGCACATCGCGCAGCTCAGCAAGCGATTCCACGTTTCGCCCGCGGTCTTTTTCGCCTCTTGAGTTACGACCAGTTCCCGCGGCCTTGCGCAGACGCGGTGAGCTTAACCCGGGTACGCGCCGGTGATGTAGCCTTCGAGCTCCTGGATGGCGTGCTCCTGGCCGGAGATGACCCACTTGACCATGTCTCCGATGGAGACGATGCCGACGACCTTGTCGCCGTCGAGCACGGGGAGATGGCGGAAGTGGCCGTCGGTCATCAGGTTCATGCAGTCGTCGACGGTGTGCTGGGGGGTGACGGAGACCACCTCGCTGGTCATGATCTCGCGGACCTGCATCTCCTTGGAGTGGTGGCCCATGAGGATGCCGCGGCGGGCATAGTCGCGCTCGGAGAGGATCCCCACCAGGCGGTCGCCGGACATAACCAGCAGGGCGCCGACATCGTACTCGGCCATCAACGCCAGGGCCTCGTGGACGGTTTGCTCGGGGGCGATGGGCAGGACCTTGTTGAAGGTCTTTTGCTTCAGCACGGTTTCGATGGTGTCGGTAATCTTCATCGGGACCTCCTGCTGCCATGATGGGCCGCTCGCGATGGGGTGCGTGCCCGCTCGAGAGATGGATGATACCGGGGAACAGCAGTATACCCCGGCCCGTACACGCCTGTGTACTGATTGTTGCGAGGTCCCGGGCACAGTGCGGATCCAACATTTCCGAGACTGCTGTAGCCCGGCCCAGTCGATCAGGCCGAGGGACGCCGTGGCCGGCCGTGCAGGCGGCGGATGCGATAGACAACGGTCAGCAGAGTGACGCTCCCGCAGGTGAGAAAGCTGGCGGCTAGGCCGACGATGAGGGAGTTGTCGTGCTGATAGACCCCGTGAATAACGCCAACGATCTGCAGGATCCAGAAGCCGCCGAAGGTGACCAGCGAGACGCCCTCGTCGCTCTTCTTGCGCCAAACCGCGATGGCCTGTGGAACGAAGAGGGCCGCATTGCCCAGGAGGCCCAACCCGAAGATCAGCGCAACAATTTCCTTCATCCTAATCGCCCCCGCACTAGAAACACTACTCTCCCGATCTTCTCATTTGCGGCGGTGAGGACTGCGGCTTTCCGGCAATCTACACTGAGCGCATGGCGAGATCTTCGGCATCAAGGCGGCCGGCGGCGCGGGGATTGGTCAGCGCAGGCGCGGTACTGCTGCTCGCGGCATGTACGGGAATGGCGCAGCGATCAGGCGAGCGAGACCCCGCGCAGCATCGGCAGTACCTGGGGTTTGACCGGAACGATTATCCGGGCGATGCGGCCCTCCCCGTGCTGCGCAAGAGTTTCCGCTATACGGGCTACTGGCTGAACGCCCCGCCGGGGGAGGCCAAGAGCAGTTGGACGGGAAAACGGGAGATCCTGCGGCGGCACGGATTCGGATTCCTTTTGCTCTTCAACGGACGATCCTTCGCGGAGTTGAAGGCTTCTAAGCAAAATGGCTCGGATCTGGCCGCTCTTGGCGCGGCGGATGGGAAGGCCGCCGTTGCCGCCGCGGAACGGGAGGGATTTCCGCGGGACGTTCTGATCTTTCTCGACCAGGAGGAGGGCGGCAGGCTGTTGCCGGAGCAGGCCACGTATCTGTTTGCGTGGGCCGACGCGGTACGCGAAGCGGGGGCGCGGGCGGGCGTCTACTGCTCGGGGATCGCCGTGGCTGAAGGCAACGGAACGATCAGCACGGCCGAGGACATCGCGGAGCGGGAGAGCGCAGGCGCGGCCGAGAATCCGAGCGCGAAAGAAAAGCACGCGGTACGGCTGCCGCTGTGGATCGCCAACGATCAGTGCCCGCCGTCGCCGGGATGCACTCCGAAGGCGCCGCCTTTCGCCGCCGCGGCGCCACCAGCAATCGCCGAGTTTGTTTCGGTCTGGCAGTATGCGCAATCGCCGCGGCGGAAGCAGTTCAGCGCCGCGTGCCCCGCCAATCAGGCGGCGGACGGCAGATGCTACGCGCCGGAGCTTCAGCCGGGCGAAGACTCGTTTGTGGACCTGAATGTGGCTACGTCGCCCGACCCGTCGGAAGCGCCGGAGGAGTGATCTTTCGGCGGTCGAATGCGCCGGAGATCAGCTCTGCGGCTGGCGCGGACGGCCAAGGAAGCGTGCGCCGATCGCGCCGCCGGCGATGGCGAAGATCAGCAGGATGGCGGCCAGCAGCAAGACTTCGAAGAGCATCTCGCCAGCGTGGCCCTGCGGGGAGAGCATCAACGCCTTTTGCTCGGCAACCTTCTGGGGGTCGAATCCCATGGACGCCAACTGCTGGCTCATCTGGTCGACCTGGGCTTGCCACAAATCGTCGAAGGCCTTGGCCTGGTGCATCCAATATCGCTCGATATAGAGCGTGACACCGGTGATCAAGGCGGCGACCCAACTGCCGAGGATGCCTGTGACGAGGCCGATGCGTGCGCCGGCGCCGAGGGTGATCCATGCCGGCCGCTGGCCGCGCAGGTAGAGCGCGATCACCCAAGCGGAGGCTGCGCCCATCAAAAGCGGGCCGAGGATTCCGAAGGGAGAAAACATGGAGCTGAGCACGCCGGCTGGAATGGCGAGGGCCATCGCCAAGCGAAGAGCCGGCTTCCAGTCGATGGAACCGGCGTCGCGGACGGGGCCGTCCTCGTGTTCGGGCTGGCCTTGCCCCGCCGCCTCATCGGCCGAGTAGACGATCTGCGGCAGACCGCACAAGGGACAATAGCTCTCCTCTGCCCGAATTGTCTGGTGGCAGCGGCTGCAGGTCGACTCCATACCTAGAGCCTATCGCATCCAGTTGAGCTGGGCGACGCATCGGGTGGGCGCGGGAACGACATCCAAGGGCGCGCGGAAGCTAGGGATCAAGCCAACAGGTCAGCGAGCCGGCCGGTGCGGGTGCGGTTGCCCGGACGACGGCATGCGATCGAAGGATGAGGCACGGCTTGGTGCTTAGGCCTGGTCGAAGTCTTTCCGCGAAGGGCTGTCGACGAAGACCGTCGAATTCGCTTCCTCCTCGCGGGCTTCGCGCCGGCTGCGGGCCCGCGCTTCGCGCCGGACGTCGGAAATCCGGAAAATGTTCACGTGGCTCCGCCGGCGGCAGTGGCGGCAGCGGATGGGGAGGCGGAGGAGAAGGAGATGTCCTAGGTCTTCGAGCCGAAAGAGTGAAGGCCGCACGTTCTCTGAGCCACAGAACCGGCAGTAGACAGGCATCGTAGGTTCTTGCTCCTGTGATTGGGGAATCCAGGGGGCTGTTACTCATGTTAAACGACCCGAAAGACCGCCGATGCAAAGAGCCCGCAAAAAAAACCAGCCTTTTCCAGCATGAGTTCCCCGCTGCCGGCTGCCCATGGCGAGGTCAAACAGCGCCATCGGGAACGGCCGCCGAAGGCGATGCATCAGGAGGCGAGCTTTGCGAGGCCTAGTTTCTCGACCACGATGGCCTCAGCCGCGGCAAGCGCCTGATCCAGGGTCATGCCGGTCGAGTCGAGAAAAACGGCGTCGGGCGCCGGCTTCAGCGGGGAGTCGACGCGATTGCGGTCGCGCTCGTCGCGGGTGCGCAGGTCGCGGAGGATCTCCTCCGGCGGTGGAGCCGGTGCGGAGCCGCGCTGGCCGATCTGCTCGTAGCGGCGCTGGCCGCGGACTTCAGGAGCCGCGTCGAGGAAGATCTTGACGTCGGCGCGGGGAAAGACGACGGTGCCGATGTCGCGGCCCTCCATGACCACGCCGCCCGGCTCGCCGAGCTGCTGCTGCAGGCGGACCATCCAGGCGCGAACCGGCGGGAAGACGCTGACGCGGGACGCCGCCTCAGTGACGGTGGGGTTGCGAATGAGGCCGCTGACCTCCTCGCCGTCGAGCAGAACACGGTTTTCTTCCTCGCCGGGCTCGAGGCGGATAGAGGTCTCGCGGGCGAGCATCTCAAGGGCGTGCGCGTCGTCCAGAGGAACCTCGTCGCGGAGGGCCTTGAGCGCGAAGGCCCGGTACATGGCGCCGGTCTCGAGGTTGAGCAACCCGAAATGGCGCGCCAGATGGCGGGCGATGGTGCTCTTCCCCGCCCCGGCAGGCCCGTCAATGGCGACAATCGGCCTCCGGGCGGGTTTGGGGGCAGGGTCGCGGTTCTCTTCCGAGCTCATCCGCGTTTCTTCGATCGCTGCCTGGAAGAGGCGGTAAAGCCGTAGCGCGACCGGTTGCCGGCCTTGGCGGCGGCGGTGAATGCCGGCTTGCGGCCGCCGCGAGCGGCGCGCGCGCCGTTTCGCGAAGCGGAGGCCGGACGGGAAACCGACTTGGGAGCGGTCTTGCCCGCGGTAGGCCGGCCGTTGCGCAGGTTTCGGGCCGCGGAAGGCTTGGTCTTGCGCAGGGCCTGGGCTCTTTTCGCGGCGCGAGCGCCATGGGGCTTGCCGCGACCGTTCCCATGACCATTTTTCGACGCGCTCTGCGTCCAGCGCGCGTGGCGGGAACCGCGGTTGGCGGCGGAACTCGATGCCGATTTGCGGGCGTGGCTGTGAGCCGGCTGATGGCGGAAATGGGGCCGCGCCTCCTCGGTCTTCTCCTTCGGCGCCGCCGGGGACTCGGCCGGTTTGCGGGCCGGCGCGGAAGCGGAGGCCGGAGCGGGCCGGGAGGCGGACGACTCGCGCACATCGTCGTCCTGACGCTCAAAGCCGCGCAGGAAGCTGCTCGAAGCCGGCATGGCCGAACTGGCGTAGACGGTCGGAGGAGGAGTGAACTCCGGCAGAGTACCGGCGACGTAGAAATGGGGCGCGTGGCCCAGGGACAGGGTGTGGACCTGGCGGGTCGCAACCAGGCCGCGAAGAACCTCGCGCACCTTGCTGCGCGCGGTGAGCGGTGTCAGGAACAACTCGACTTCCTCCATGCTGGCGGCAATGACGGCCTGCAGGTAGATGGAGGCGAGCACGGAGATCGCTGTGACCTGGGATGTAGACGCGCCTTCGGCGATGGCTTTCTGGTAGCGCAGCCGGAGAAGCTGCCACTGGGGCGCCTTGCCGGGAGCGGAGATGACCGGGATGATGCGGAGCTGCTGCCAAAGCTCGGTGATGGCGCGAAGAACCGCGGATTCGGAGACCTCGCGGCCGAGCGCGTGCTTCAACTGGGGGATGGTGGCGTCGCCGGCTTCAAGAAGCTTGTAGGCCTGAATGGCGAGCTGAGACACCTGGCGCGAGCCGGTCAACTGCGGGCTGCGGCGCCAGTCGCGGTCGCCGCGAAGGGCGTACACATAGGGCAGAACCCAGGCGGCGACGATGAAGTCAGGCTGCTCTCCGGGCTGGCCGAGAAGGTTGAGGCGAACGGCGACACCTTCCGTCTCAAGTCGAATGAGCAGTTCTTCCGCCAAGGCAATGGTTTTGGCCGCCGGGGCCGACGTCCGTTCCCCGGCTACGGCTTCAACGAAGGATGGGGCCGTGAACGTGGCGAACTGCCGGCGGGGAAGGAAGGGGCACAATCCCGTCTCTTCCAGCCAAGTCCGGGCGTCCTCAAGCGTGAGCGCCCCAAGTCCGTTCTGGCGCATCCTTTCGGCGCGCGATGCTTCCAGTTGTTCCGCTGTCAAAGAAAACCTCGCTTCCAGGTTGGCAAATCCGCCTGCAAGGCGCGCTCCTGAGAGCGCGCCGGCCACCCGCCAAGGAACCTAGATTCGGTGGAAGGCCCGCTGGATCTCCTTCCATGAGTACAACAAAGCTATTGGACGACCATGCGGGCAACTCGTTGGGTGGCTGGTCTTTGCAAGTTCTAACAATAACCATTCTATACGTTTTGGATCAAGAGGTGTATTGATCTTGATGGCGGAATGGCATGCGATGGAGGCGGCAATGCGGGTGCGGAGACGGGTAAGCTCTTCATTCCGTGAGGGTTCGCCGGAATCCGCGGTGGACTGATCGATGACTTCGGCGAGCGCGCGCTCGAGCTCGGCGCCTTCCAGGCCGACCGGGGAAGCCTTGACCGCAAGTGTTTGAGGGCCAAAGGGTTCTACCTCAAACCCGTTCTCTTCGAGCTCTTCGGCGATGCGGGCGAAGACGACCATCTGCTCGGGCTTCAGATCGACCAGCAGGGGCATGAGCAAACGCTGGCGCTGGACCTGCTCGACCTGGCGGTCGCGGAGGATCTTCTCAAAGAGCACCCGTTCGTGGGCAACATGCTGGTCGATGATCCATAGGCCGTCGTCGCCGGTGGCCAGAATGAACGACTCGCGGAGCTGGCCGAGGGGCTTGAGCGAACCCAGGCGTCCGAGGCTGGCGGCGGCCTGCTCGGCCTCGACGAGCGCGGCTGCGGCAGCGGCGCTTTCGGAATAGACGGGGGCGGAACCGGAGGCAGGGCTGCACCCCGCGGTATCGGGAACGGCCGGAGGCGTGAACAGCGCCCGGGCTGCCTCGCCCCAGGCCTGGCGGTCGAAGGTGCGGGGATCGAAGGGCAGCGCGCCTGGGGTGAGGGCCGGTATCTTCGGGGTCAGATGGAAGGCTTCGGCATCGGCCTCGGCTGTGGCGAATGCGGTCGGATCGGAGTCGGGCGGCTGCGCGGCTGCGTCGGGCCCAGGCGCGCCGGGCAGAGGCGATGCGGCAGGCGGCATGAGCGACGGACTGGCCGAGGGCTGGGAGTCGAGCGCGGCCAAAAAGCCTGCCGCGGGACGCGACTGGATGAGCGCCGTACGCAGGCTGTCGCGGACGAAGTCGTGGATCAAGCTCTGCTGGCGGAAGCGCACCTCGGTCTTGGCCGGGTGCATGTTCACGTCGACCTCCTCGGGTGGCATCTCGAGAAAGAGGAGCACGACCGGAAAGCTGGTGGGCGGGATGACGTTGCGATAGGCCTCGGTGATGGCGTGCAGCAGCAGGCGGTCGCGGATGAGCCGCTTGTTGACGAAGATATAGATCGAATTCCGGTTCAGCTTCTGCAGTTCGGGCTTGGAGTAGAAGCCGCTGAGGCGCAGGGTACCGGGCTGGCGCACGGGCCGATCCGGATCCCGTTTCCAGGGAGGCGGCTCGGGCAGGCCGGCGCGCTCGAGGGCCGTTTCGGCGGCCATGGGCAGGAGCTGGCCCAGCGTGTCCTTGCCGAAGATCTGAAAGATGCGCTCGGCGGTGCGGGCGACCGGCGGAGCGGAGAGAATGGTGTGGCTGGCGGAGACAAGCTCGAACTGCTTTTCGGGATAGGCGAGCGCGTAATGCGTGGCCAGCGCGGTGACGTGGGCCAGCTCGGTGGACTCGGCGCGCAGGAATTTGCGGCGCGCGGGCGTGTTGAAGAAGAGATCGCTGACGGCGATCGTCGTGCCGCGGGGCAGCGCCGCGTCGTCGACGCGAAGAATCTTGCCGCCGGCGACCTCGACCCGCGTGCCCGAGGACTCTTCGCCGGTGGCGGTCTCCAGCGCGACGCGTGCGACCGAGGCGATGGACGGCAGCGCCTCGCCGCGGAAGCCGAGGGTGGCGATCGAGAGCAGGTCGTCGGCGGTGCGCAGCTTGGAGGTGGCGTGGCGCTCGAAGGCCAGCAGAGCGTCGTCGCGGCTCATGCCGAGGCCGTCGTCGGCGACGCGAATCAGCTTGCGCCCGCCGCCTTCGATCTCGACGCGGACGCGGTTGGCGCCAGCGTCGAGCGCGTTCTCGAGCAGTTCCTTGACCACAGAGGCCGGCCGATCCACCACCTCGCCGGCGGCGATCTGGTTGGCAACCTGATCGGGAAGGATACGGATGCGGCCCATAAGAACTCAGGGTAACGCAAAGCAGCAAGTTAGCAAGTTAGCGAGTCAGCATGTGCGGGCATGAACGCCCGCACGACGGCCAGACGATTACGAATTCACGCCGCACCGGCACTAGTTTGAAGCCGGGGCGCCGGGCTTGGCAGGCGGCTTGTTCTGCGCCGCCGTCCTCACTTTACTCTTGGGCGTGGCTCCGGGCGCTGCAGCCGGCGCCGGAGCGGTTTGCGGCGGTCCCTCAAGCATCGCGGCCTTGTGGATGACCGCTTCGGGGGCGGTTGTCGTGAAGCCCGGCGTGTTGGTCAACTGTGCCGCATACCACTGCGGAGGCAGGTACCACCGGGTGTCCCCGGTGGTGTTCAGGTAGTCGTAGATGAGGGGCATGTTGGCCGGTAGTCCTCCGGCGCGGTCGCGCTCGGAGAGCGCCACGTAGGCCTTCAGCTCGTTGGCGATCTGATCGTTGTTCGTCGCGTCGCCCTGCTCGATCAGCGCCACGGCATATTCCATGTGAACCGCCGGGATCTCGCCGCGGTCGGCATCGAGTTTGAGCGCGGTAGTGAGATGATTGAGCGCATCCGTTCTTTCGTCGGCGGTGCGCGCCGTGAGCCGCTCGAGTTTGGCGAGATAGAAGTGGGCCGCGGCATCGTCGGGCCGCTGCGACACCGCGCCCTGCAGGTTCCGCTTGGCGATGGCGAAGAGGTCGAAGTCCATGGCCAGGATGCCGTTGTCGCGCTTCACGGCGGAAACCGAGGGCGCGAAATCGGGGCCGTTGGAGTTGAAGCCCTTGCCCTTGGCGCGCATCTCGATTTCGGCCTTCAGTTCCCCATCAAGGAGGGTCTTCAAGCGAGCCTCACGCCCCTTTACGCGCGGCGCGCTGCCCATGAATCCGAGGCCCATGCGGGAGTCGGTGGTGACCACCTGGTTGAGGGTCGTGAACAGATGCAGAACCTCGCGCGGGTCGTAGCCCTGGTCGAGCATCATCCGCGTCGCCAGGTCATCGGTGTCGTCCTCTTCCTTCGTACCCCAAAGGACGGGCTCAATCTGCGGATGGATAAAGTAGTGCCCAACCTCCAGGCCGGTGGCGAGGCCGGCGCTCGATCCGAGCATCGATCCGAGACGGAGCGGGATGAACGCGCCGCCCAATCCGGCGCCCATCACGGTGGAGGCCACGTCTGTGATGACCTTCTCCTTTTCGGCCTTCTCCCTAGCCAACTCGATCCCGATGTGCTTGTCGCGGATGCGAAGGTAGGCCTGCCGCAGCTCGATGTGAGCGATCTCGTGCGCCAAAACGTAGGCCATCTCGGATTCGCCGTCGAGCATCGAGACCAGGCCGGTGGAGAGATAGATCGTGCCGGTAGAGAGCGTGAGCGCCTTGGGGATGGGGTCGTAGAGAACGCGGAAGGTGTAGACGTTGCTTGAGCTCTTGGGAACCAGCCGCTGGCCGACGTGATTGATGTAGCTCTGAACCACGGGATTCGAGTAAAGGCGCTGGCGGTCGAAGGAGTCGCCCGCGGCGGCGTCCTGGGCCAGGCCCCAGTTCTCGGTCAGGTTGATGCCGTAGGCTAACTGCATATCGTTTCGCCGCAGCTGATCCCACTCCTGCTGAATGGCATCCTGAACGTCGGGCATCTGCTCGATCCTGGCGATCTTGTCCTTATCGACGTTGCTCAGGTCGGCCGGGGCATTGGGATCGAACGGCTTCTTCTGCTTTCCCGTGATCGCGTTTCCCAGCTGAGTGATTCCGTTCCCGCTGCTTGTGGACTGTGCAACTGAAACTTCGGTAAGAAACAGCGCACAAAGAGCAATCGCGAGTGACCTTTTCATAGGAGACTCTCCTTCAGGAGGAATGCGGCGCGCAGACACACCGCCGACCGTTCGTGGCTGGGGGGGAAAGGCCCGATTACGACCGAGTATAGGCTTGGCTTTTGCGCGGAGTCAACGGCGGCCCCGGCGCGGATCGTCTTGATTTGCTGGGGGATTTGCGGTCCGACCAAAATGAAACAGCCGCGCAACAGGAGCGCGGAAACGGCGCGCGGGAAGCGCTCGCGATCCCGCATTCAGAGACTATGGCCCGGAGTGTGACCCATCGCACAATCGGCGGGCCGCGGAAACGCGAGAATAGTTGAGAGAGGCCCGGCGCCCTTTGACGTCGCCGGGCAGGAGATTCGATTCATGAGCGATCTTGCCACGCTGGCCGAAGCCTTTGCCGTTGGCCCGCTGGTTGGGCATCCCCCCGACTACCACGTCTTCCAAAAGTTCATTGAGCGCTGCAAGAACCTGCCGGCCATCACCACGGCTGTGGTTTGGCCGCTGAGCGACGTTGCCCTGCGCGGCACCGTCGAAGCCGCGGCAGCCAACCTCATCGAACCCATGCTGATCGGCCCGGAAGCAGCCATGAAGGCGCTGGCGGCGAAGATCGGCGTCGACATCAGCCCGTACCCGATCGTCGAGGCCGAGAACGAGGCGGACGCGGCAACGAAAGCCGTTGCCATCTGCCGTTCGGGCAACGCGCAGGCCCTGATGAAGGGCAGCCTGCACACCGACGATCTGCTGAGGCCGGCCATGAAGAGCGATACCGGCCTGCGCACCTCGCGGCGGATCTCGCACGTGTTCATCATGGACACGCCGGCCTACGCGCGGACCCTTCTGATCACCGACGCGGCGATCAACATCGCGCCCGAGCTGGAAGACAAGGTCCACATCGTGCAGAACGCCATCTACCTGGCGCACGCGCTGGGCATTCCCGAGCCCAAGGTAGCGCTGCTATCGGCAATGGAGACCGTCAATCCGAAGATCCAGTCGACGCTCGACGCCGCGGCGTTGTGCAAGATGGCCGATCGCGGCCAGATCACGGGGGGCGTTCTGGACGGGCCGCTGGCCTTCGATGCGGCGGTGAGCCAGAAGGCGGCCGCGATCAAGAAGCTGGTGTCGCCAGTGTCCGGGCAGGCCGACATTCTGGTCGTGCCCGATCTGGAGAGCGGCAACATGCTGGCCAAGCAACTGGAGTATCTGGGCGGAGCGGAACTGGCCGGCATCGTGCTCGGCGCGCGCGTGCCGATGATCCTCACGAGCCGCGCCGACTCGGCGGAGACCCGGTTGGTGAGTTGCGCGGTGGCGGCGCTGCTGCACTACGCGACGCATCCGGCGCTCAAGGTGTAGCTCGCCTTCCTGTTCCGAAATACAAGCGGGCGCCCGGAGACGATCCGGCGCCCGTTTTATCGAACGGCGTTTTCCGAGCCGCACACCCCTCTGCGAAACTCAAACTATGTCCCTTAGCCTGCCTGCGCTGATCTTCGACCTGGATGGAACGCTGACCGATTCGAAACCCGGCATCCTGGGCTGCCTGCGCAAGGTTCTGGACGCGCGCAGTATGGGCGACTGCGGCCCGCTGGAGCGCTTCATCGGGCCTCCGGTGGAGCAGTGGGCCGAGGAGCTGCTGCCCGGCGGAACACAAGAAGATCGCGCCGCGCTGGCCCGCGACTACCGCGCCTGCTACGACCGCGAAGGCTGGCGGAACAACTCGGTCTTTCCGGGCGTAGGCGAGATGCTGGCGAAGCTCGACGAAGCCGGATTCCCGCTTCTGGTCTGCACCTCGAAGCAGGAGCACTTTGCCATGCGCATTCTCGATGCGTTCGGTCTGGCGCGCTTCTTCTCGGGCGTCTACGGCGACAAGCTGGAGTACGAGAGCCACAGCAAGGCGGACCTGCTGGCGCGCATTCTAAGCGGGCGCGGGCTGGGGCGCGAGACGGCTTGGATGGTGGGCGACCGCACCTTCGACATCGAGGCGGCGCACGAGAACGGGATTCGCTGCCTGGCGGCCGGGTGGGGCTACGGAACGCCGGAGGAGTGTGCGCAGGCCGATGCGGTGGCCGCCACGCCTTCGGAGGTGGTTGCGTTTGCCGAAGTGCAGGGCGGATTGCCGCGCGCCTGATGCAGCGTGGCGGCAGATGCGAGCAAGAAGCCGGGTTGTTCCTGTATGTTGACCGATAAGCGGGAGGCCGCAGCACCGATGCATCCTACGGAGTTTGATCGCGCGAGGATTCGGGCGTTGCTGGCCGAAGGCGAGCATACGCTTGCCGCGGTGCCGCATCCGGAGCGCGCGCGGCGGGACGCCGAGACGCTGTTCCTGCATGTACTCAAGAAGACAGATCCGGAGAGAAATCTGGCTTGGCTGATTGCGCATGAGGATGAGGCGGTGGCAACGGAAACAGCGCGCCGGTTCCGCGCGCTGGTGGGACGCCGCGCCGCCGGAGAGCCGATCCAGTACATAACCGGAGAAGCGGAGTTCTACGGGCTAGCGTTCCACGTGAATCGCGATGTGCTGATTCCGCGGCCGGAGACAGAACACCTGGTGGAGCGAGCGATAGGCTTGGCCCGCGCATTCGGCCGGCCACGGATTGTGGATGTCGGCACGGGCTCGGGCGCGATTGCCGTGGCGCTGGCGAAAGTGCTGCCCGAAGCGCGGATCTGCGCGACAGAGATTTCGTCGGCCGCGCTGGAAGTGGCACGAGGGAATGCGGAGCGGCACGGCGTTGCGAGCCGCGTGCGCTTCTTCGAGGGCGACCTGCTGGAGCCCGTGGCGAGCGAGCGGTTCGACATCGTGGTCTCCAATCCGCCCTACGTTGCGGAGAACGATCGCGATTCGCTGACCGTGGAGGTGCGCGACAATGAACCCAGAGCGGCGCTGTTTGCCGGGGCCGACGGTTTCGATGTTCACCGGCGGCTGATTCCCGCGGCGTTCGAAGCGCTGGTTCGCGGTGGGTTTGTAGCGCTGGAAATCGGCTACGGTCAGCGAGACGCCGTGGAGGCGCTGCTTACCGGCGCGGGGTTCGGCGGCGTCGAATTCACCGCCGACTTGCAGGGCATTCCGCGTGTCGCGACCGGGCGGCGGCCGTGAATCCGGAGCCGAGGCCGACGAATCAAACGGGCGGGTTGGTGTGCAGGTGCGCAGCCCATGTAGTGACGCGCCGATTCACACCTCTTCTGAAGCCCCAAGCTTTAGTATTCTTCCCGAAAGGAATCCTGACATGCCCTCATCGAAAGGCTACGCAACACCCGACGCGAAGTCTCCGTTGGCCCCGTTTGCTTTTACCCGCCGCGAACCCGGACCGACCGAGATTGCGATTGAGACGCTGTATTGCGGCGTCTGCCACTCCGACCTGCACATGGCCCGCAACGAATGGGGCAGCTCGATCTATCCCATGGTGCCGGGTCACGAGATCGTGGGCCGCGTGACGGCCGCGGGCGACTCGGTGAAGAAGTTCCAGGCGGGCCAGATCGCGGCGGTGGGGGTGATCGTGGACTCGTGCCGGCAGTGCGCGCCATGCCATCGCGGCGAGGAGCAGTACTGCGAAGAGGGGGTCACCCTGACCTATGCTTCGACCGACCGGGTGGACGGATCGATCACCATGGGCGGCTACTCGAACAACTACGTGGTCGACGAGCGCTTCGCGCACACGGTTCCCGGCGGGCTCGACCTGGCGGGAGTTGCGCCGCTGCTTTGCGCGGGGATCACGACCTACTCGCCGCTGCGCCACTGGAAGGTGGGCCCCGGCAAGAAGGTGGGCATCGTGGGCCTGGGCGGGCTGGGACACATGGCGCTCAAGTTCGCGCATTCCTTCGGCGCGCAGGTGGTGCAGTTCACCACGTCTATCAGAAAGCAGGACGACGCGGTGCGGCTGGGCGCGAACGAGGTCATCCTCTCCACCGACCCGGCGCAAATGAAGTCCAACGCCAACTCGTTCGACTTCATTCTCGATTGCGTCTCCGCGAAGCACGCTCTCGACGACTATCTGCCGCTTCTCAAGCAGGACGGCACGCTCTGTCTCGTCGGGCTGCCGGAAGAGCCGCCGAAATTCACGGTCTTCAACCTGATTGGCGGACGCCACTCGATCGTCGGCTCCATGATCGGCGGCATGCCGGAGACGCAGCAGATGCTCGACTACTGCGGCGAGAAGAAGATCACGGCGGACGTCGAGGTGATTCCGATTCAGAAGATCGACGAGGCCTTCGAGCGGATGCTGAAGCAGGATGTGAAGTACCGCTTCGTGATCGATATGAGCTCGCTGGAGTAGATTGCGGCTTGCCCTTCAACAGGATTATGCTTTCCCACCCTTCGCGCGATGAAACCGCGCGAAGGATGGGGCAACCTGCGAGGGTGGGGCACCCTATTGGTCCAAATTCAGCCGGTGCCGCCGGTCTTGTTCAACTCCTTGTAGAAACCGAGATCCTCGCCGGTGAGGCTCTTTGTGATCCACGCAATCTGGCCGAAGTGCAGGCCGAAGTGCGCGACGACCTGGTAAACGGCGTCGAGGCCACGCACGTGGTAGCCCTGGATTTCGTAGGGAGCGAGCAGCTCTTCGACGGTGAGGCGGTCGAGAGCCTTGGCAGCCTCGTCAAGCGTGGCGCCCAGGCGAGCGACGAGTTCCGCTGCGGTTAGTCCGCTATGCGCGGCGAACTCGGCGGGACGATCGCGCTTGTCTTCCGCCTTATTGAACGAGTCGACGATCCATTGGCGCACGTTGCCGTTCAGGTGCAGCAACAGATTACCGATCGAGTTCGAGGCCGGGTTGGGCCGCCACCAGACCTGCTCATCGGTGAGCGGCGCGACGCACTCCTTGATCCGGGGCCAGGCTTGCCCGAAGAGCGCCTTCCGCGAGAAGTCGAGAAAGAGCGCGGCGAGTTCGTTGCCTGTTGCGGCCATCGATGATCCACCTTTCTGAGCAAGCCCGAATTTCAAGAGCTGCGGGCTAGATCAGCTCGTAGCCCGCGAACCAATACGAAATCTCGAACGCCGCGGTGTCTTCGGCGTCGGAGCCGTGAATCGCGTTCTGCTGAATGGAGGTGGCGAACTTCTTGCGGATGGTTCCGTCTTCGGCGTTAGCGGGATTCGTTGCGCCCATCAGCTTGCGCAGATCGGCGATGGCGTTCTCCTTCTCCAGAACGAGGAGGACCAGCGGACCGGAAGACATGAAGTCGGTGAGCGCGTCGAAGAACGGCTTGCCGCGATGAACGGCGTAGAAGCCCTCGGCCTCGCGTTTGGAGATGGATTGTCTTTTGATGGCGGCGATGCGGAAGCCTGCTTTGTCGATTTCCGCCAGGATCGCGCCGGTGAAGCCGCCGCGAACGGCGTCCGGCTTAATGATGCTGAAGGTCCGTTGCGGCACTCGAATGTCGCTCCTTGGGGAAATTCCGTACCGTTTTCATTCTAGTTGGAGGGCATTCCGCAAAGGCGGCAAATCGCGCACCGAGAAAGTTAACGGGGGTGTTTCGGCCTGCGCGGGGCGTTTGAGCAGGCTCCAAGCGGTCCTGAATCAGGCTTTTACGGGCGCGGGGAGCAAGCGCCGCGCGGCGCGAATCCGCCTCTCGCGGCCCGACGTTACTTTCGTACAATGTGCAGAAAAACAATGACTTATACCACGAAAGGTGTAGGCCGAAAGCGCATTTCCCGCACACTTTTGCCTGATTATTTGTTACAAGTATTAAGTAGAGATGTGTAGAGAAGAGTGCATCGGAGCTGGACACCGGTGCACTAGTTGCCGATAAAGCGATTTTGGGGTCGACGATGGCATTGACTGTAATACAAATTGCTGCCGTGGTTGCAATCGCACTGTATCTTGTCCATTGGCGCAAGAGCATACGACGCCGCAACTCACAGTCGTGGGAAACGCTGCTGGCCCGGCTCCGTCCCGAATGGAGCGCACGGGAACTCAGCGATCATTTCCTTTGGCAGGAAGGCTTGAGCGCCACGCCGGAAGATGCATGGCAGCGCATGGAAGGCCCGAAGGGTCTCTGGGTGATCTACCAGAATGCGCGCACCATGCTGGAGATGGCAGACTACGCCGCCAAGCACTACGAGGGCGTGGACCGGCTGCTGATCGAGACCCTGCACAGCGACGCGATGCAGATTCGCCTGTGCGTGCTCGTCGCCCTCTGCCAGTACGCGTTCACCCAAGCCAGCGAAGGCGTTCGCGTGAATGCCTACCGCGCCGCCGCGATGTATACGGGCATGGCCGCCCGCATGACGCAGTTGCTGCAGGATCACGCAGCCGTCATGGTTCCGGATTTTGTCGCTGCAATGTAATCCGTCGTACCCTCCTCCAAACAAGAACCCCGGCTTCGGCCGGGGTTCTTGCTTTTGCGCGTGTGCGAGAATCGCGGCTTACGACGGCATGGACTCAAGGAAGCTGCCGATCTTCTTGTATTCGTCGTCGCTGAGGCGGAAGTTGAGCGCCGCGGCTGTCTCTTCGACTTGCTTTGGGCTGCGCCCGCCCACGATGGCGGCAGTGATGGCGGGGTGACGGAGCGTCCAGGCCACGGCGACAACGCCGGGCGTGACGCCGTGGCCGCTGCCGATTTCGCGCAGCAGTTCGACGAGGCGGAGGTTGCGGCTCAGCTTCGGTTCGCTGAATTCGACGTTGCGGCGGCGCCAGTCGTCGGGCGCGAGCGACGTCGCGCGCTCGGCGGTCATCTTGCCGGCGAGCAGGCCCGAGAGCATGGGCGAGTAGTTGATGACGCCGATGCCGTTGGCCTGCGCAAAGGGAAGGATCTCGGCTTCGACGCCGCGGCGCAGCATGGAGTAGGGCGGCTGCAGGCTGGTGATGGGCGCGATGGCGAGCGCGCGCTTCATCTGGTCGACGGAGAAGTTCGACACGCCGATCCAGCGGAGCTTGCCCTGCTGGCGCAGACGGGCGAGCGCCTCCCAGCCTTCTTCGATCTCGGGGTCGGGATTGGGCCAGTGAATCTGGTAGAGGTCGATGGTGTCGACCTGCAGGCGGCGGAGCGAAGCCTCGACCTCTTCGGCCAGCGAGGCGGCCTTGAGCGAGTTGTAGATGGAGCGGTCCGCGTGCCAGCGCATGGAACACTTGGTGAAGATGTAGGGCTTGTGCGCCGAGGATTTCACGGCGCGGCCGACGACCTCTTCCGAGTGGCCGAGGCCGTAGATGGCGGCAGTGTCGATCCAGTTGATGCCGAGCGAGAGCGCGCGGTGAATGGCGGCGACGGAGTCCGAGTCGTCCTGGGGGCCCCAGGAGAATTGCCAGTCTCCTCCGCCGATGGCCCAGGCGCCGAAGCCGATGGGGGTGAGATGGAGGTCGGAGTTGCCGAGGGTGCGGAGCGGGTGCGAGGCAGGAAGTGTCATGTCTGAAAAGTAGATGATTTGCGCGGGCAGGTCGCTTCGGAAAAGAGTTGAAAACTGGTCAAAATCGCACAGTTTTCATTGCGCGGAGTTTGTATTGCTAGAACAAGCGCGCTCCCCCCGAGCGGCGGCAACGTTGCCGGAACATCTGGCATTCCCACCTCGAGGGCCGTACACCCTTAATCGTTGCCGCCGCACCTGCTTCGATTCGACCCCGGCAAAGAGCCCACCGATAGGACTGCACGCCGCCCCGCCGCTCGCGGAGTGGGTCCGCGCGCTGCTCTTGGACCTCCCGCTCGTGGTAAGGCACGACGGGAAAAACTTCACTCGTGGCTGCAATGTGGACGATTCAGAAGTGCCGCGCGGTGCGGAAACCGGACTGGCTCTGTGCCCTCTTACGAGGCTTTCGAGATGGGCGGCTCGCTGGTCTTCGCGCCGGGGCGGACCCGATTGGCTTCGGTGAGAAAGCGGTCCACAGCCTCGTCGTCGTTGGGATCGTAGGGGATCGGGGCGTCTTCGGCAATCTGCTTCTTGACCCACTCCCAGTCAGTTTTACTTGGTTGGCCGGAAATTGTCATAGATTCGCCTCTCCTTTCGCGAAGCCTTACGGAATGAAAATGATTCGGGGATGCGGGAATGCGATGCGCTCAAGCCGCAGCGCGGACACGCACGGCTTTCGCCGGTTTCCTCGCGGCCCGTTCGTGCGCTTTCTTCTCTTGCGGAACGACCGACAGGCGCAGGCCCATGGTATTGAGGACGGCGACCAGTGTCTTGAGCGTTGGATTGCCTTTAGGCGAAAGCGAGCGGTAGAGAGACTCGCGGCTGATGCCGGCTTTCGCGGCTACCGCGCCAAGGCCGCCGTAGGCTTCGGCCAAAGAACGCAGCATGAGCAGGCTTCCGCCGCGTTCGTCAGGATTGTCGAGGGACTCGAGGGCCAATTTAAGACATTCGACAGCAAGTTCCGGATCGGAGCAAAGCTTTTCGACTTCCCAATCATGATATGGAATACCGGCCTTATATGCTTTCATCCCTGCCTCCGTTTCCAGTCAGCCCAGAATCCTTTTGCGCGTTCGATGTCTTGCGTTTGGGTCGACTTGTCGCCAACGCAAAGCAAAACAACCAGGGTGGCTCCTGATCGACCGCAATAGATACGGTACCCCGGTCCCGCGTCGACGCGCAGCTCAATGACTCCCTCACCGACCGATTTGCAGTCGCCAAGATTCCCGGCCCGGACTTGACTGAGCCTCGCTATGATTCGGGATTGCATCCTTTTATCGCGAAGGCTATCGAACCACTTGTCATACGGGCGTTGGCCTTGGTCTTGCTCGTAGACGATCAGGTCGAACACAGAATGAGTGTAGCATAAAAGCTACAAGCTATCGACTATTGAGAAACAACGGAGAATTGCCCGTTTTGCTATTTGGGCGGCCGGCCGACTCGAAGCCAAATGAACTTTCCTGAAACAGGCTTTTCGCCAAGTTCCTTGCGGAGACCCTTGCGAATCGTTGCAAGAAGCTCATCTAGACTTGCCTCTTCCTTCTTTGCTAATTCTTCCGAGAACACCTGTGCAAGGCGAATCAACTCTGGAGAGCCGAGGAGTTGAATGTCGGCCACAGCTCGTTCCAGATCATCCGCGACTTCAAATAACCGGGGGTGGTGATTTGCTTTGGCGAATGCTCGATAGGCATTAACCAGATACTCTATGCGCTGCTGCTGGAGCCTGCTCTTCTTTTCCCTGCGAAAAGTCAGCCAATGACCGACATAGGCGCCTGCTATCCCGGCGATGAATGACGAAGAGAGAATTGAAAGCAAGAGCTGTTCGTTCATCACGCGCGCCCTCGACTGAATCAGTTCAAAAACATCGTCCGATACAGCGTGTCCCGCTGCACCGGCTTGAATCCCGCGTCGCGGATGATGCGGCGGAGTTCTTCCTCGGTGGTGCAGTTTGAGGTGCCCGCGGCCTTGACCACGTTCTCTTCGAGCATCACCGAGCCCACGTCGTTGCCGCCGAAGTGGAGGCCGAGCTCCAGCACCTTCAAGCCCTGCGTGACCCAACTGGCCTGCACGTTTTCGATGTTGTCGAGGTAGAGGCGCGAGATGGCGAGGACCTTGAGGTACTCGACGGCGGTGGCTTCGTCCCAGCCGCGTCCGCCGAGCGCGGTGTGCTTGGGCTGGAAGCTCCAGGGGATGAAGGCGGTGAATCCGCCGGTCTCTTCCTGCAGGCGGCGGACGACCTCGAAGTGGTTGATGCGCTGCTCGAAGCTTTCGCCCACGCCGAACATCATGGTCGCGGTGGTGCGCATCCCTAATTGATGTGCCGCCCGGTGCACGCTCACCCAGTCGTCGGTGTCGCACTTGAGGCGCGCGACGCGATGGCGGACCTCGTCGTCGAGAATCTCGGCGCCGCCGCCGGGAATGGAGTCGAGGCCGGCGTCGCGGAGGCGCGCGATGGTGGTGCGCAGGTCGAGCGAGGAGTATTCGGCGATCGCCAGAACCTCGGACGCCGACAGGCAGTGCAGCCAGATCTGCGGGAAGCGTTCCTTGATGCCGCGGAACAGGCGTTCGAACCAGTCGATCTTGAGATCGGGATGAATGCCGCCCTGCATGAGCACGCCGGTGCCGCCCATCTCGACGGTCTCGGCGATCTTCTGATAGATGGCGTCGAAATCGAGGACGTAGCCTTCGGCCGAGCGCGGGTCGGGCTTGCCGGAACGGGGCAACGGCCGGTAGAAGGCGCAGAAGGTGCAGTACTCGGTGCAGAAGTTCGTGTAGTTGATGTTGCGATCGATGATGTAGGTGACCACGCCCTCGGGATGCAGGCGTCGGCGCACTTGATCGGCCTCAAAGCCCAGGCCGATCAGGTCGGGGGAATGGAAACAGTCGAGAGCCTGTTGGCGCGTGATCGGCATGGGTTCGATTCTACAGGGAGCAAGGCAGCGAGAGAGCAAGGGAGCAAGAGTACCGGGAACGAGCGACCCAGGGAACAAGTAGACAGGGGAGCAAGGAAGCGAGGGCGCAAGAAACCGGGGACTCACTTGCGCCGGAAGAGAAAGATGCCGCGGGTGCGGAGCAGGCGGCCCTCAAGTGCACGCCAGGTTCGACGCAGTCGAAACGCCGCCGAACAGAATGAAGAAATCGAGGAACGCCAGGAAGAAGCCTCTGTTCTTTTTCACCATAGGGGAACAGCTTCGTCGTGAGAATCTCTGGCTTCCAGATCATTGGATCGATGCAGCGAGCCGGGGGTTGCAGGATTCATTGGGTTCGACGCCGCAGTATCCCGCCCTTTTCGCAAAAGATGCGAAAAGGATGGGGCACGTGGCGCTGCTTCCCGGGGCGGGCCTACTTCCAAACGAACGTAGCCTTGTCCTTGTCCTTGCGCACTTTGGAGACGGGAAAGACCTGGCCGTGAAGGACAACAAAGACGCCGGGGGACAGCAGGCGCGCGGCAAACAGGCTCTCGGTCAGGTTCTGCAGCGCGTCGCTGCCTTCGAAGCCCAGCGGGGTCATGGCCCCGGTGAGGATGATGGGCGCCTTGAGGCCGGGAAATGCGCGCTCCAGAAACAGTCCGGTATCGACCATGGTGTCGGTGCCGTGGGAGATGACGATGGGCGCGCCTTCGGGAACCAGTTCGGCGACGCGATCGCGGACCTCGGCCCGGTCGGCGTTGGTCATCTCCAGGCTGTCTTTGTTCATGAGGTGGACGGTGTGGATGTCGGCATCGGGCAAGCGCAACATGCGCAGGTAGCGGTCCAGCTTGGCGGCGCGATTCTCGACCACGCCGCTCTGCTCGGAATAGACCTTCTCGATGGTGCCGCCGGTGGTGAGCAAGTAGATGCGCTGCATTGACGTCTCCCGCGAAGAACTTCCGCTAGCTACTGTACCGCTTCTGGTGCCAGAGCCAGGCGGTGCGGACGATCTCGTCGAGCTGGGTGTAGCGCGGCTTCCAGCCGAGCTCGCGGATGGCTTTCTGCGAGCTGGCCACGAGTACAGCGGGGTCGCCGGGCCGCCGGGGATGGACTTCGGCGGGGATGGGATGGCCGGTAACGCGGCGCGCCGACTCGATCACTTCCCGCACAGTGAAACCCTGTCCGTTACCGAGGTTATAGACGAGCGGGCCGGCGCCCGCCGGAGCGGCCTCCAGAGCGGAGAGCGCCAGCAGATGCGCGTCGGCCAGGTCGGAGACGTGTATGTAGTCACGGATGCAGGTGCCGTCGGGGGTGGGGTAGTCGTCGCCGAAGATGCGGATGGACGAGCGGCGGCCTAGCGCGACGTCGAGTACGAGGGGGATCAGGTGGGATTCGGGCTCGTGCGCCTCGCCGCGGGTGATGCCCCAGGGGCCCTGGTGAGCACCGGCCACATTGAAGTAACGCAACGAAGCGCACTGCAATCCGTGGATGCGGTTGAACCAGGCCAGCATCTGCTCGACCAAGAGTTTCGATTGGCCGTAGGGGTTGGTCGGAGCAAGACGTGCATCCTCTTGAATCGGGATGGATTCGGGATCGCCGTAGACGGCGGCGGTCGAGGAGAAGACTAGGCGCCGGGGGCCGCTGGACAGAACGGCTTCCAGCAGGCTGAGCGTGGAGGCTGTGTTGTTGCGGAAGTAAATCTCGGGCCGGACCATGGACTCGCCGGCTTCGATCAGCGCGGCGAAGTGGAGGACGGCGTCGAAGGGCCGACCCTGGAGCCGGGCGGCCTGGAAGATGGATTCGAGGGCGCCCCGGTCGGCCAGCTCCCCTTCGATGACCTCGACCCCGGCCGGAGCCAATTCGCGGCGGCTGTGAGTGAAATTGTCGTAAACGACCGCCTGATGTCCTTTCTCTGTCAACAGTTCCGCAACGGTGCCACCGATGTAGCCTGTTCCGCCAGTAACCAGAATCTTCACGAAAGGACTATACTCCGTGAGCCAGTTTGCGTTACCTTATGAGTCTATAAGAGCAGCGCGCGCCGCGCGGACCCCCTTGCCGCGCGGCGGTTGGTCTCCCCGCTGAAATCAAACCAAGCGGGAGCCGATAAATTACGCTGCGAAGCTGTCGCGGAAGCAGGCGCCTCCGAACGATTGGATTCGCCGCGCGGCAGCATATATTTTGCCGCGAAAACGGCGGCCGATTCCTTCTCGTTGCCTTAATTTTCGAAATGGAGGGGCCTCAGTGTCCGATGGCAGCCGGAGCGGCGGGGGTAGCGCAATCCCATACAGCATGATGAACCGATTGGGGCTGCCGATACTTCTTTTGTGTGATCTTCAAGTAACCAGGTGCTCCGTATAATGGTAAGGACTCTCCCATTCATCGGCGTCGAATCTGGGCTTGAATGCGATGGGAGGCACGGCAGAGCCATCGGGAGTTTGAGACCGTCGAAAGCGGCAGGCGGCGCGAAGAAGAGATTCCAACCGGCGTGAGGATTGAATT
>JBEKUS010000041.1:0-31657 GCA_049514795.1 Occallatibacter sp. | reverse complement strand
TCGACTTAATCTGGAGATCTTTGTTTGAGTCGACTGGATGCTGAGCTGCCGCTTGTGGTATTCAAATTGAAGCCGGTCCACGGGGCTTGACCTAAACTCATCAAGTTGTTGGGACCACATCGCCTCGTAGCGCCTTTGCTTTTCCTCTTTCTTCTGTTGTTCAATTTTGCGTTGAGCCGCCGCTGCTGCCCTTGAGGCCTCAGCGGCTCTCTCCTCTTGAGCCGCCCTCTCGATGCGTCGCGCTTCCTCCACGCGCGCTTCTCTCTTTGCTATTATTTCTTCGGAATAGACGACGATTGGGACCCAAAAGCCCCAGACTACAAATACGACGATAACTATCCAGAAGGCAAAGTCGCCGATCTTCTCACCGCGGCTGCTGTCCCACAGTAGGATCCCTGCAATGATCCAGACGATTTTTCCGGCGATGAAGCCGGCAATACAGCCAGCGACTCCCCCGATAGCTGCGCCGAGGATACTCCAAGGTGTGAACACGTACCGTTCTTGCATGGGTGGGATCCTCTCATGTTGGAGGAATACTAGCCTTCTTTGCAGGAATCATTCTGACATGCACCATGCTGACCAGTCACGTTCTTTTCAGTCGATCTTAGATGGGGTTTTTCGGCAGTGACCCGCCCTGAAGGACTCTGATAAGTGGTGTTGGAGTTTTCGGCCTGATGTGCCGCCCTGCGTCAACTGGCGGCAACAGGCCGATGCGCGTTTCGAGGCTGCCCTGCGCGGACTTGTCCTGGAAAACGCCGATTTCGCCATTAGCTCCGGATTCCCGCCCTGAACCGCCTGTCAAGCCCTTCACCTCACATCGGTCCCGCCCGGTAGTCCTCAGGGCCGACGCATCTTAGTTTTCCGGGGACAAAGATTACTTCTTCGGTTCATTTCGACGAGTTGGCAGGCCAATTCAACGCCATCTGGGACTGAAGCCATATCGTAAACACCCCTTCGAGAGGAAATCAGCGCATCGGGAACACGTTTTGAACTGGTTGTGCCTGACAAACAGTTCAGTAACGAGCCCTGCAGTGGAAAAACGAATTTAGATGCGTCGGCCCTGCGGTAGTCCTCTAAGTCGTTGTTTTTCTGATCCCTGACCCCTGATCTCTAACCCCTGTCTTCTTTGCAGATCATTTCCCCCTTCTCGCGCACAATAAACCCAGCATGACAGAAGGCGCGGGCCTCTGATCACTGACGACTGACGACTGACAACTGCTTCTAAACCCTTTGCTGCCACGAATCTGCAAAGAAGTCTCGTAGAATCATTTGCTTACGGCAGGAGACGTGTGCCAACCTGTTGGAAATAAACCGGTTGCTTACAAAAATGGAGGCCCCCCTGATCAACTGGTAACCCCCGAGCCCACAGGCCCGTACAACAGCCCGGAAACCGCCGATTTGCAGACCTGCTGACTCGTTGACCTGCCGATCCGCCGGCTCGCGGGTGCCCGCTCAAGCTCTGCTTGGGCGGGGTCGGGCCGAGGGCCTGGCGCGCCGAACTCCGCTGACTCCGCCAGCCCCGCTAGCCCCGCTACCCAAACTCCAGCATCCTCTGCGCCACCGGCCCGTAGCTCCTGCGGTGCAGCGGAGTCGGCCCCAGCCGCCGCAGCGCCTCCAGGTGCTCCGGCGAGCAGTATCCCTTGTGCCGCGCCAGTCCGTAACCGGGATACACTGCGTCCAGCTCCACCAGCAGACGGTCGCGATGCACTTTGGCCAGCACGCTCGCCGCCGCGATCGAGAGACTCTTCGCGTCGCCGCCGACCACCGCCTGCTGCCGGCACGGCCAGTCGATCGTGTCGCGCCCGTCGATGAGCAGATAGTCGGGCGACAAGAAATCCGGCGCGACCGCCAGTTGCTCCACGGCCATGCGCATCGCGAGCAGCGACGCGCGGCGGATATTGATGCGGTCGATCGTCTCCACATCCACCGCTGCAATCGCCCACGCCTCGGCGCAGGCGCGGATCGCGGCGTCGAAACTGTTGCGCTGTTTTTCGGTGAGCTGTTTCGAGTCCGTCAGGCCTCGCAGGCCGCAGCCCTGTGGAAGAATGACCGCCGCGGCAACGACGGGCCCGAACATCGGCCCCCGCCCCACTTCGTCGAGCCCGGCAATGCGCTGCGCGCCACGCCGCCGCGCGGCATTCTCCAGCGACCAGCCGCAGACAGGCCTCATTGCCATGCCCTAAGTATAGGAACTCGAGCACACAGGCGAGTGTTGAGAAAGCGTACGCTGATTTTCTGAACGCCTCCCAAACCCGATGGAAACGATCACCGCGCAAAGGCATCATCGATCGGGACTCGGACTGCCTTTGCATTATCACGCCATTCCGTGACTAGCATCACTGAAGCACCTAACGAAACAGATGTCTCGTTCTTTCATCCGACTCGTCATTCGAACCTTCGTTGGTGACTCCGGATCGAGGGCTCGGTCTACAGGGTCTCTTGCGGACATGGAGGCCGGAAATGTCTTCTTCGTCGCCCACACCGCATGTCACGTCGAGCCACTCGCACATCCGCCGGATCTTTCTCGGCAATAGCGGCCTGCGCAGCGGATGGCGGTTCGCTATCTTTCTAATCATCTTCCTGGTCTCTGTGCTACTCTCGGCTCGGTTGCTCGGATATTTTGTTCCTCAGGTTCATGTCTGGGCTACCTCGCAGCTGTACGATTCCATCCAGCCCGGTTTCACGCTGTTTGAGCGGTCATGGGAGCTGGCCTTTCTATTCATCGCAACGTTCGTAATGTCCAGAATTGAAAAGCGGTCCCTCTTTAGCTACGGCCTCCCCTGGCGAGGCGCGCTCGGCCGTAAGTTCTGGTTTGGATCGGCGATCGGCCTTTGCGGAGCCTCCGTCCTGATGCTCCTGATCGCCACGTTCGGCGGATATTCATTTGGCCCGCTGGAATTGGGGCTTGGTAGCACGTTGAAGTATGCGCTGGTCTGGGCTGTGGTCTTCTATGTTGGTGGTGGACTCCTCGAAGAGTTCCTCTTCAGAGGCTACACGCTGACGACGCTGGCGGAGGCAATCGGTTTCTGGCCGGCAGCGACGGTGCTGTCCTTCTTGTTTGCGGCCGTACACCTTAGTAGTCCTGGTGAAAGATGGCCGGGGCTGTTGGCGGTGTTTTGCTTCGGACTGCTTGCCGCGCTCACGCTCCGAATCACAGGCGATCTATGGTTCGTCATCGGACTGCATACCGCGTGGGACTGGGCCCATGTCTTCCTGTTCTCCGTCCCGATCGCAGGCATGACGGGTCCCGGACGGTTGATGCACGCTGAACTGCACGGCCCGCAGTGGCTCACCGGCGGCACTGTCGGCCCGGATGGCAGCATCTTCGTGTTCTTGGTTCTGCTGGGAATTGCAGTTCTGGTCTGGCGTCTTCCGTTCGCCTGGCTCGCTCTGAAGCCGTGTCCGTGACCGCAACAAAGTGGAGCAATCAATCTGCTCCGAGCGCAAGTAACGACGCTGGGGCGGCCAAGGACCGGTCAGTTAGTGCCTCCCACAAATGAAAACCCCGGCCGAAGCCGGGGCTGTTTCGATTCCGCAAACTCTGAAGCAAGGTCAACGTGTCTTTCTCGCTGCCTTGCTCCCTGTCTCTTACGCCCGCACCTTGCCGGTCACGCGATCCACTTCCTTGAGCCGGGCCGCCTTGCCGCGCAGTCCGCGCAGGTAGAACAGCTTGGCGCGGCGCACCTTGTAGCTGCGCACCAGCTCAACCTTGTCGACGACCTTGGAGTTGAACGGGAAGATGCGCTCGACGCCCTGGCCGAAGCTCATCTTGCGAACCGTGAACGTACCCTGCGGCCCTCTGTTGATGGCGATCACCAGGCCCTCGAAAGCCTGCAGCCGCTCTTTGTCGCCTTCCTTGATCTTCACTTGAACGCGAACTTGGTCACCCGGCACAAACGCCGGCAAATCGGTGCGCTTCAGCTTGTCAGCCAGGCGCTGCATCGTGGGATGGATGGACATTGTCGTTTCCTGCAATTGGACTCAGAACTTCAAGTTTATCAAACATTAGCGCGGAGCGCATCCTCAGGCGAGAATCGGATTCGATCGCCGTCCGGCTGTTGGCCCGCGAAGGACTCACGCAGACGCGAAAAAGCCCGCCTGCCGAAGCAAGCGGGCTTTCTCGTTGACCATCAGCCGGATTTACCGGTGACCGCCGCCGCCGTGGAATCCGCCTCCACCTCCACCACCGCCGTGGAAGCCGCCCCCGCCGCCGGAGCCGCCATGGAAGCCACCTCCGCCGCTGGAGCCGCCACCGCCGCGGAATCCACCGCCGCCACTGAATCCACCATGGTAGCCGCCTCCGCCGCTATACCCGCCGCGGCCGCCGCCGTTGAAACCGCCGCCGACAGGACCACGCGCCGGCCCACCGGAATATCCGCGCGGCCCGCCGCCAGCGTACCCGTGGTCGCCATAGCCGCCGCGTCCGCCGTAGGCATATCCGCCGCCAGGTCTGCCGCCGGCATACCCGCGCCCGCCACCGTGCCAGCCGGGTCCGCCCCATCTCGGGCCGCCCCAGCCCCGGCCCCATCCATGCCGCCCGCCCCATCCGTACCACGGTCCGGCGCCAATGAAGAAGCCGCTCACAAACCAGTCAGGGCCATAGTAGCCATACGGCGCGCAGGCGTAGGGGTAATAGGAGTAGTAGCCCCACACGCATTCCGGGGGACCGTACTCGATGTAATTTCCGTAGTCGTCGTAGTAACCGGGGACGGCAACGGCCGCCGGCCCCACGCCGATTCCAACCGCGACCTGGGCGTTCGCCGCCGCGGCGAACGGAAGAACCACAAGCATTGCCAACAGCATGAAGCGGAGTTGTTTCATAACTCCCTCCTTGTGCCGCCCGCCCCCTCTTGCCCGGACCGGGACCCGGAGTCGCCTCCGGCCTCAGCACCCTCCGGCCGCCTTTCTATCTCTTGCGGCCGGCTTCCAATCTCTTAAACCGCGTCCTGGCTCTTTAGTTGCGGTCCGATGTCAGAATCGATCCCCGTGTCCCAAAGCGCAAGACCCTTGTTCGCGTCCGCGGTTACGCGCTCACCCTAAAGTGCGTCTCGCCGCACTCGTAAGGACGTTACCGCGGGCAAAACAGCGCACAAAAAGCGGCCCCTCCGGTTTGGAGAGGCCGCATGGTGCAGGCAGCAGAAGGCGAAACTACCTGCGAAAGCGATTGTCGTGGTCGCGCCGGCCGTCGTGGTCGTGGCGGTCGGAGTCGTGCCGGTCGCGCCAGCCGTCGCGGTCCCGCCAATGATCGCGGTCATAGAAGGCTGGCCCGCGATCCCAGCCAAAGCCGCCGCGGATCACCACGCGGGGGCCATAGCCGACGTAATTCCAATAGCCCGGCACCCAGTAGCCATCCGCCCAATAGCCAGCTACCCACACATAGCCTGGTCCGGGGCATGGGGGAACGTACGCTGCCGGCGTGCCGACATAAACTCCAACCTGGGCCGCCTGTGCGGGCGCTGCACCCAATCCCAGCGCTCCGGCGGCCATTGCCGCTCCGAACATCCACTGCTTCATGCTGCCCATAAATCCTCCGTTCCAGCCGGACCTCTTGCTCGTCCGCCCCGGCTCGCCGCCCTCTGGAGCTTGGTTCTTGCCGCCCCCTCGGCTTGCCGGTTCTGCCCTATGCAAACACTCTCTGCTCAAAAGGTCGCGGCCCCGGCGCGAAAATAAAGCGCGCAACTTTCCGGCAGATTGGGGTTTACTGCGCGCGTAAATTGGGCTCGTTCGATGTTCGGCTGATCGCATGGAGCTATGCTTGAGTCACGGTGAGAAATGTGGCGGTTCGGAAAGGGAAGCCTCCGGGAAGACGAGTCGGGGGAGCAAGTGCGCCGATCGAACGGATAAGTCGTATTCGGGCGCACGCAATGCGTGTTTGGGAAGACGAAAAAGTTGCAGAAGAGTGGCTAAGCAAACCGCACCTTGAGTTACGCGGAGCCACACCGCTTTCCTTGCTCCGGATCGAAGCGGGTAGTCGGGCAGTTGAGAATCTCCTCGGCGCCCTCGAGCGTGGATTTCCGGTCTGAGGAATTTTGCACTAGAATGGCGAACTTAGCAGCCTCGTAAGGAGATCCATGCCCCGCGCCCAAGGCACCTTCACCATCGACGTTCATCCGCTCACGCCCGCGCTCGCCGAGGGGTTGGGGCGCTTTTCCATCAACAAGGAGATCCGCGGCGACCTGGAAGCGACCACCATCGGCGAGATGTTTACCGGCGGCGATCCCAAGCGTGGTGCGGCGGGATTCGTGGCCATCGAGATGGTCTCGGGCAAACTCGGCGGCCGCTATGGCAGCTTCGCGCTGCAGCACTTTGCCACCAAGGATGAGAACGGCCCTTCGATGCAGGTGATTGTGGCGCCCGGAACCGGAGCCGGCGAACTCGAGGGCATCGCGGGCACGTTCAAGATTCGCCCCGAAAACGGGCGTCACTTCTACGACTTCGAATACACGCTGCCCTGACGGCGGCGAAAAGGATCGGCAAGCCATGAGCAACGCGCCCGATCGGCAAAATGAAAAGGTCTCCGGCCAGGAGATTCTCGATCTCTTCCGCAAGGCCATCCGCGGCGAGGTGAAGATCGTCGCCCTGGGCCGATCCTGGAACGACGTCTATGCCGGCGACGTCCGCTTCCGCATCGGCGACTACGAAGTTGTGATCTTCAACGACTGCAACGAGCTGGACTACGCCGACTCGGTCACCGCTCCCGACGGCCGCGCGGGCGACTTCGACGACTGGTGGGATACGGACACCGAGCCGGTCCGCCTCCTCACCGAGCCGGAGTACACAGCCCTCGAACATCTGCTCGAAAGCGCCCCGGTCGAGGATCGGACGCCCAGTTCATAGTCCGGTCCTCAGGTCGCTGCGTCGCGCCATCTCCGGATGGTAGAGTGTAATTTCAGCTCCATGTTTGCCACCTCCCAGCACGTCCACTTCATCGGAATCGGCGGCATCGGCATGAGCGGCATCGCCGAGATTCTGCTCAACCTCGGCATGAAGGTCTCCGGCTCCGATCTCCGGCGCAGCGCCATCACCGATCGCCTCGCGCAACTGGGCGCCACCGTCTACGAGGGCCACAACGCGGCTAACATCGCCGGCGCCACGGTCGTCGTCACCAGTTCGGCGGTGAACGCGAGCAATCTCGAGGTGCTGGAAGCGCATGCGCGCAAGATTCCCGTTATCCAGCGCGCGGAGATGCTGGCCGAACTGATGCGCCTCAAGTACGGCATTGCCATCGCAGGCATGCACGGCAAGACCACGACCACGTCGATGGTGGCCGCGGTGCTCACGGCGGGCGGCCTCGATCCCACCGTCGTCGTCGGCGGACGCGTCGACGCGATCGGCTCCAACGCGCGCCTGGGCGCTTCGCAGTACCTCGTCGCCGAAGCCGACGAGAGCGACCGCTCGTTCCTCAAGCTCTCGCCGATCCTCGCCGTCATCACCAATCTCGACCGCGAGCACATGGACTGCTACCACGACATGGCCGACGTGGAGCGGGCCTTCGTGGATTTCATGGACCGCGTGCCGTTTTACGGCGCCACGACGGCCTGCATCGACAATGCGCTGCTGAAAGGCATTTTGCCGCGAGTGCGGCGGCGCGTGTTCACGTACGGCGTGGCGCCCGAAGCCGACTACCGGCTGGAACTGCTCGAGCCGCGCGCGCCGCACGCGGGGCAGGGAAGCAGCTTCTCGCGCTTCCTGGTGCACACGGCCGCAGGTCCGATGGGCCCGTTCGAGCTGCATGTTCCCGGCCGCCACAATGTTCTGAACGCAACCGCCGCCGTCGCCATCGCGCGGCAGCTTGAAGTCGCGGGCAGCAAAATCGTCGAGGGTCTCGGGCATTTCCGCGGCGTCGACCGGCGCTTCCAGCAGCGCGGCGAGGCGCGCGGCGTCAGGGTGGTCGACGATTACGGCCACCACCCCACCGAGATTCGCGCCACCCTGGCCGCGGCGCGCGAGTGCACGCGGGGCAGGATTCACGTCGTCTTCCAGCCGCACCGGTTCTCCCGAACTCTTGATCTTTTGGATCAGTTCAGTGATGCGTTCGTGGACGCCGATATCGTTGTCGTCCTGCCGATTTACGCCGCCAGCGAGGAGCCGATCCCCGGTGTTACGGCGGAGCGACTCGCCGAGCGCATTCAAGGGCCGCACGTCGAGTTCGCGCCCGACTTCGCGGCCGCCGTACACGCCGCCGCCTCCGCCGCGCGCGAAGGTGACCTCGTCCTGACACTTGGCGCGGGCAGCGTCAGCCAGCTTGCCCTGCAGATTCTCGCCGCGCTCGAAGCAGCCTAGCCTCCCGCCGTTTCTTGCTCACCATCCCCGCCGGATCCCTGGTTTCCTTGTCCGCGCCCCTTGTGCCACCGGTCACAGCGTCTGTTGCGCGGCGGCTCCTATCCTCCCCCGCGGGAAGGTGTGTATGAATCCGGATGGCAGAAAGATCGTCGTCATCGGCGGCGGTATCGCGGGCCTCTGCGCCGCCGTGTATGCACAGAAGTGCGGCTATCAGGCCGAAGTCCTCGAAATGCACGACATGGCCGGCGGCCTGGCCATGAGCTGGCGCCGCGGCGCCTACACGTTTGAGACCTGCCTCCACTGGTTCTGCGGGTCCGATCCCGCGAGCGCCATGCGCTCGCAGTGGGCCGAGGTGTTCGATGTCGACCGGCTGACCTTCGTCGACCTCCCCGAGTTTGCGCACCTCGAAACCGAGGACGGCGACTCCCTCGCGATCCTGACCGACCCTGACCGCCTGGAAAAGGAACTGCTCGCCCGCGCGCCGCAGGACGCGAAAGCGATTCGGCGCTTGGCGTCGGACATCCGCCGGCTGGGCGCGCTCAAGATGCCCGACCCCACGAAGGGCCTGGCCGCGAACCTGTCCACACTGCTTCGCGATCTGCCGAATCTTCCTCTGCTCCGCTCCTTATCGCGGCTCTCCCTGCGCGATTACGGCCAGCGCTTCACCGATCCGCTTCTGAAAGGCTTCTTCGCTGGCGGCGAATTGAGCGGGCTCTCCGCGATCGCCATCATCTTTTCTCTCGCATGGATGGCCTCGGGCGACGCGAAGTACGCGGTCGGCGGGGCGCAGGCCATCGTCCGCCTCATCGAAGAAAATCTCGTTCGCCTGGGTGGCCGGATGCGCTTCGGAGCCAGGGTCGCGCGTATCCTCGTGGAAAACGACAGGGCGGTCGGCGTCGAGTTGGCCGGCGGCGAGACCATCAAGGTCGATTGGGTAATCTCCGCCGCGGACGGCCACGCCACGATCTACGAGCTGCTCGGCGGCAAATACGTCAACCAGGCCATCGACAACACCTATCGCACGATGGAGCTGTTTCCGAGCTACATTCAGGTTTCGCTCGGGGTCGCGCGCGATCTCCGCGATCAGCCGCACTCCGTCACGCGCCTGCTCGAATCGCCACTCACGATCGACCCCGGGACCGAGATCAAACAGGTCTCCTTCCGGATCTTCAACTTCGATCCCACCTTCGCTCCCGCCGGCAAGACGGCGGTCACCTGTTTCCTTCCCACGCGCAACTTCACCTACTGGACGCAGTTGCGCAGCGAGCATCCCGAGCAGTACCGCGCGGAGAAGCATCGCGTAGCCGAGTCGGTCATCGAAGTGTTCGAGAAGAAGATTCCCGGTGTCCGCGGAGCCATCGAAGTTGTCGATGTGTCGACCCCCGCTTCCATCGTCCGCTACACCGGCAATTGGAAGGGAAGCATGGAGGGCTGGCTGCCGACGCCGAAGACCGGCTTCAAGCCGATGTCCCGCACATTGCCCGGCCTGAGCAGGTTCATGATGATCGGCCAATGGGTGTCGCCTGGCGGCGGCCTGCCCTCCGGCCTCATGACGGCCCGTCCCGCGATCAAAGCTATCTGCAAACAAGACCGCGTTCCCTTCACGCCGCGGTGAGGGGGTTGGCCATTCTGAATCTCATTGAGAAGTTGCGAGGCTATTTCGCGGCGTAGACTTCCACGTCGCGATCAATGGTCTTTTCCAGACGGATTCTTGCATCGGAAAGATCGTGCATCTGCTGAAGGTTCAGCCAAAACTCCGGGCTATTGCCGAAGAATCGCGCCAGGCGCAGCGCGGTATCGGGCGTGATGGCACGCTTGCCGTGGACAATTTCGCCGATGCGCGTGGCGGGCACGCGAATCTTGAGCGCCAGCGCGTTTTGCGAGATGCCGAGCGGAACGAGAAACTCCTCGCGCAACATCTCACCCGGATGCGTCGTCACTCTCTCCAGGTTCCATCCCGAAGCAGGCCGCCTGATCGTCATTCTCGCCACTCCATTGGCTGTGCGGTTAGTGATAATCCGTGATCTCCACCTGGTGTGCTCCGTCGTCCTTCCATACGAAACAGATCCGGTATTGATCGTTGATCCGGATGCTATGCTCTCCGGCGCGGTCGCCTTCCAGCGCCTCCAATCGGTTTCCCGGCGGGATGCGCAAATCCCTCAAGTGAATCGACGCTTCCAACTGGTCCAGTTTGCGTCGGGCTGCTGCCTGAATCCTTGGCCACCGCCGGCTAGCGCCAGTCTCAAAGAGCTCCTTCGTGTCTGCGTCCTTGAAGCTCTGGATCATTTACAGGAATGATATCACGCAACGCATCATATGTAGAACGTAATACGGCGGACGGGAAATCGGCCTCCTGCTTTCGTCCTTCCCCGTTACGCTACGGGTTCCCCCCGGCCGCCCCTCGGAAAACCCTCACTTCCCCCCGGGCTATAGTGAAGGTTGGCGACTCTCACGACCCTGCTCAGGCGTGACGAACCAAAGCAACACCACAGATCGGCCCCTCCTATGGGATGACGATCCGCCCGCCCAGATCCGTCCGCGGCGGACGCGAGAGGATTCGTCCCTGACAGGCCAGTTCCGCCCATCCGGCGCCGGTCGCCGCGGCGGGCCGGGCATGCCCTTCGAGTTCGACGATCCCGACGGCGACGGCGTGCTTCGCCCCACCGCCGAGCGCTTCGCTTCGGCCAGAAAGAAACCCTGGTTCCGTCCGGAAAGCACCTTTGGCCGTATGTTTCTTGCGGCGAGCGCTGTTCTCGCGCTCGGAGTCTTCGTCTCCGGCGCTCTCATGCTCCGCCACTATCTGCAGCGCGACGCGCGCTTCCGCATCGCGGGCGCCGAGAACATCCAGGCCACCGGCCTGACCGAGGTCAGCCGCGCGCAGTTGCTGCCCGTCTTCGGGGAAGATATCGGCAAGAACATCTTCTTCGTGCATGTCGACGAGCGCCGCAAGCAGCTTGAAGAGATTCCCTGGATCGAGCACGCCACGGTGATGCGCCTGCTGCCCGACCAGATTCGCGTCGACATTGTCGAGCGCCAGCCGGTGGCCTTCACGCGTCACGGCCAGCAGATCGGCCTCGTCGACGCCAACGGCGTCCTGCTCGCCATGGCGCCGGCCACCATGACCCGCCATCATTATTCGTTCCCGGTGCTCACCGGCATCGATCCCGGCGACTCGCCCGATGCGCGCAAGGCGCGCATGGCCGTGTATCTCCAGTTCATGGCCGATCTGGACGCGGACGGGAAGCACAACTCCGACCAGATCTCCGAAATCGATCTGACCGATCCCGAGGACGCGCGCGTGCTGATGCCTGAGCAGGGCGCCGATATCCTCACGCACTTTGGCGACGAGCGATTCCTCGAGCGCTACCAGCGCTACCAGGCTCACATCGCGGAGTGGCGCCAGCAATATCCGAACCTCGCGTCGGTGGACCTGCGCTACGAGAACCAGGTCGTGCTCGACATGGCTTCGGGCAAGGAAACCGCGCAGACCACGGATGGTCAGCCCGGCGGCGCAGCTTCCGCTCCGCCTGTCGCGAGCGCGAAGCAGAAGCCTTCGGCCAAAAAGCCTTCCGCCGGCACAACTCGTTCCGGGTCGGTCGCCTCCGGCAAGCTGGCGGCAAAGAAAACCGGGCGCGCGCAGAACGGCAAGCGCACGGCCGTCGAAAAGCGTGCAGCAGCGCAAAGTTCAACGCGGCGGAACACCGCCGCAACATCCCGCCCGCCAACCGGAACTCCGGTTGCGGACGAGTCGCCAGGCGGGTAAGAGGCCATGGGTCAGAAGCAGGACAACCTGATTGTGGTGCTCGACATCGGCAGCGCCTGCACGCGCGTGCTGGCGGCCGATGTGAATGAGGGCGTGCCGCGCTATCGCGGCCACGGCGTGGCGCCGTCGGCCGGAATGCGCAAGGGGCTGATCGCGGAGCTCGGGCCGGCCGCCAAGGCCATGCGTGCGGCCAATGAGCAGGCTGAGCGCGTGGCGCGCGTCAACATCGACGAGTGCATCGTCGGCGCCGGCGGACCGCACATTCGCGGGCTCAACACCAGCGGCGGATTCCAGTTGAGCCGCGGCATGAGAGAGATCACCAGCGAGGACGTTCGCGCCGCCATCGGCCGGGCGCGCGCCATCGAGCTTCCTGCCGACCGCGAGATTCTTCACTTGCTACCCCGTCAGTTCATCCTCGACGAGCAGCCCGGCATCTTCGATCCCGTCGGCATGGTCGGCGCGAAGCTCGAGGTCGAGTTGCACATCGCCACCTGCGCCGGCAGCGCGCTGCAGAGCACGGTCACCTGCGCCAACCGCGCCGGGCTTGAAGTGACCGAGGCGGTCCTTGAGTCGCTGGCCGCGGCCGAGTGCACTCTCTCCGCCGACGAGCGCGAGCTGGGCGTTTGCGTGCTCGACATCGGCGCGCATTCGAGCGATCTGGCCGTCTTCTTCGAGGGCGCCGTAGTCTATACCGCCTCGGTTCCCATCGGCGGCGCACACTTCACCAACGATCTTGCCGTCTGCCTGCAACTGCCGGTCACGCAGGCCGAGGAACTCAAGCGGCAATACGGCAACGCCGTCGTCACCGCGGTGCCGCAACTGGCCGAAATCGAGATCACTACGCCGCAGGGCGCGCCGGCCGCGCTTTCGCTGCGCACCATGGCCGAAATTCTTGAGCCGCGCGCGCGCGAGCTTCTGCACTACGTTCGCGAGAGTCTGCGCGTTGGCGGCGTGCTTGAGGCGTTGGGCGCGGGGTGCGTGCTCACCGGCGGCGGCGCCATGCTGCCCGGCATGTTGGACGTCACCGAGAGCCAGTTGCGCGCGCCGGCCCGGACGGGTCTGCCCGTGCGTCTGTCGCACATGCCTTCGGAGTTGAACCACCCGGCCTGGGCCGTGGGCATCGGCATGGTTCTTTACGCGCACCGGACCCGCATGACCCGCGCGGCCGAAAGCAGCGACAGCAGCCTGCGCAACAAGCTGCGCGCCATGTTCGCGGCGAGTTTTTGAAAGAGCAGGGACCGAGGGAGCAAGGGAACGAGGGAAGAAGAAAGCAAGAACGCGGGCTCGGCAACATGAGTGGGGAGTGCAACGAATTCGTGAACCGGTCCGAAGAGCGGAAACTGCGAGAATAGGACGTATCTTGAAGGGCAGAGTCTAGTCATAGGGGAGCGGAGACCGATGGACCAGCCAATCAACGAAGCCGGAGAGATGCGCATCCAGTTTCACGACGAGATGGTGCGCGGCGCGAAGATCAAGGTGGTCGGCGTGGGCGGCGGCGGCGGCAACGCCGTCAACCGCATGATCCAGGCCCACCTGGCGGGCGTCGAGTTCGTCGCCGCCAATACCGATGTGCAGGCCCTCAAGCTCTCGCAGGCATCGGTTAAGCTGCAACTGGGCGTGCGGCTCACCTCCGGGCTCGGCGCAGGCTCCAATCCCGACATCGGCCGCCGCGCCGCTCTTGAAGACTCCGAAAAAATCATCGAAGCGCTCGAGGGCGCCGACATGGTTTTCGTCACCGCCGGCCTCGGCGGCGGCACCGGCACCGGCGCGGCCCCGGTCATCGCTTCGCTGGCCAGCGAGATGGGCATTCTTACCGTCGCCGTGATCACCAAGCCCTTCGCCTTCGAAGGCAAGCGGCGCATGATGCAGGCCGAGCGCGGCCTGAAGGAGCTGGTCGACAGCGTCGACACCATGATCGTCATTCCCAATGAGAAGCTGCTCGCCGTGGCCAAGGACGCGGGCTTCTTCGAGAGTTTCCGCATCGCCGACGATGTGCTGCGCCAGGGCGTGCAGGGAATCTCCGACATCATCACCATCCCCGGCATCATCAACCGCGACTTCGCCGACGTGAAGATGACCATGGCCGGCATGGGCCACGCGGTGATGGGTACGGCGGTCCGCTCCGGCGCCAGTCGCGCCGTCGAGGCAGCACAGGCCGCCATGGCGTCGCCGCTGCTCGAAGCCGGCGCCATCGACGGCGCCCGCGGCATCCTCATCAACATCACCGGGTCGAGTTCGCTCAAGCTCTCCGAGGTGAATGAAGCCTCGTCGCTGATTCAATCGGCCGCGCACGAGGACGCCAACGTCATCTTTGGCGCCGTGCTCAACGAGAAGATGGGCGAGGAAGTCAAGATCACTGTCATCGCCACCGGCTTCCGCGACCAGATGCCCGAGCGCCGCGCCCGCATGTTGAACGTAGAAGAGGCGGCGGTGGTTTCGGTACCGGTGGTGGCGCCCGAAAACTGGATGCCGGAGAAGGCGCCCGAGCCTGCCCCCGCTCCCGCGCCCCCGCGCTTCATGAGCGAAGAGGAAGAGATCCTGGCTGCCGGTGCGGACGACAGCTTCTTCTTCGCCTCCGCCGCTTCGGGAGTGGCGACCGCGGTCTCCGTAGCCGATGAGGCGACCAAAACCGACGCGGATTACGCCAAGGAATTCGGAGTGGAACGCCAGCGCGCGGCGGCCCCGGCGGAGCCCCAGCCCCGGACCATGGCCCCGGAACCGCAGCAGGCGCCTCCGCGCGACTTTGCGGCCGAGATTGCCGCGCTTCAGCACCCTACGGCGCCGCCGCCGGGACCTGCCGGGCAGCCCGATTCGTCGACGTTCGCCGAGCCTGACTCGCTGCCCGACCGCGATCTGGATGTCCCGACGTTCATGCGCCGGATTAAGTTCTAGGCGCCGGCCGCATCGGCGTCACCGGGGGGCCGGAAAGCGTTTCAAAACGGAGAAAATGGGCGTATAGTAACAGAACGCCCCCGAAAGTTGCATTTTTTGTGACCGGCGATAGGGAGAGACTTGAACCAGCCGGGTTGTTGGAGTAATGGAAACGCCCGGCAGGCGGCGCAACTCTCGTTCGCATAATCGGGTTGTCATACAAAGGCATGGCCGGAAGAAGAAGTTGATGGGCCCGCGGAAGCAATCGGACCCGGACGCGGCAGGTTGAGGGCACGAGGTGCGGGGCCCCAAGGCCGGCGCGCAGTACATAGATACTAGAGAGGAAATTGGCGGCATGAGGGTGTTCCGCGCTGGGCTCATAAATTCGGCTTTGTTCCTGTTTGCGGTCGGCTCCGTCTACGCGGCGGCCCCGGATGCTCCCCAGAACAGGCTCCATCACTCCAAAGCCAGATCCGAGTCGCACGCCTCCGGCGCGCATCGCAGCACGGCGCATTCCTCCGCTCGCTCGGGCGCTTCCCAGAAGTCCGCATCGCGCTCATCCGCGGCGCATCGCACCACCACATCCCGTTCCGCTTCTGCCGTTCACGGCGCCGCAAGAACGCCCGCGGCGCGGGCCGCCTCCGCCAAATCGGGCACGCCGGTCCGCCGGACCTCCTATCGCCGCCGCCATCGTTACTACGAGCGCTTTACCGCCTCTTCGTTCATCCATGGCGAAGTTGGCGAAGGCGACCTTGTTGCCGGCGAGGATCCCATTGTGCGCCAGGCGGCCATCGACGCCCTGGGCGACATGAACGGCACCGCGGTGGTCATCGATCCCTCGAACGGCCGCATCCTGGCCATGGTGAACCAGAAGCTCGCGCTCTCGCCCGGCGCCGAGCCGTGTTCGACCATCAAGCTCACGGTGGCTCTGGCCGCGCTCTCCGAGGGCCTTGTCACGCGCGATACGCCGGTGCAGTTGCCCGGCTTCCACATGAACATGACCCAGGCGCTGGCCAAGAGCAACAACCTCTACTTCGAGGAGCTGGGCCGCGAGCTGGGATTCGAGCGCGTCCACCACTACGCCAACGAGTTCGGCCTCGGCGAACTGGCCGGCTACAACATTTCCGGCGAGCAGTTGGGTGCCTACCCCGACGAGCCGATCCCCGACACACAGGGCGGCGTGGGCCGCATGTGCAGCTTCGGCCAGGGCGTATCGCTCACGCCGCTGCAGCTCGGCGCCTTCGTGGCCGCCGTCGCCAACGGCGGAACCCTCTACTACCTGCAGCATCCCGCCACGCCGGAAGAGGTCGCCGCCCTCCAGCCCAGGGTCAAGCGCACGCTCCAGATTGCTCAGTACGTTCCCGACCTCGAGGACGGCATGGCCGGCGCGGTCGAATACGGTACCGCGCGCCGCCTGCGCGCCAACTTCCGCGAGCTGCCGGTCTTCGGCAAGACCGGAACCTGCTCCGACAATGGCACGCGCTTCGGCTGGTTTGCTTCCTATTCCGTCTCCCCGCAGGGCGGCCTGGTCACCGTCTTTTTCCTCGAAGGCGGCCGGCCCACCTTCGGCCCGCGCGCCGCCGAGCTGACCGGCGAGTTCTATCAGAATCTCTGGGACCGCGACTACTTCGGAATGAAGAACCAGGAAGCGACAACCGCGTCCCCGGCGCCTCCGCCCGTGACCGTTTATCCGCCGCCGGCTCCGGCCCAATCGGCCGATTCCGAGCAGTAGGCGCTCACCTGAAATTCGATTGCATTAAGCCGCCTGTGGGCGGCTTTTTGCCGCACAAACGCATAGGGCGGCCAATTCGGGGTCCGGCTCTTCACAGTTCACTTATCCTTCCGAAAGCGACCGTCTCCTGATCGTGAGCAGGTTGGTATTATTGCGCACATGGTTCCTTCTGCGCTTGAAGGCGTTCGGCTCAAACTTGCTAGAGCACAGGAGCATTTGGACGAGGTAAAGGCTCTCGTAGAGCAGCACGCTCATGGCGAATGTGTGATCGTTCCCGAGAAGGACTTCGAACATCGTGTGACCGTTCTCAGAGTGAACCTCCTGCCCAAAGCAGATCCGAAGATCAGCGCAATTGCTGGGGAGGCGTTGTTTGCCATTCGCTCCGCGCTTGACCACATCGTCTGGCAGCTCGTACTCACGAACACTTCGCACAACCCCACCAGCAGTAACCAGTTCCCAATCACCACGAGTGCCAAGGATTTTGCTGAGGCTATTCGCCGACGGCAGCTTCGTGGCGTATCTCCCGAAGCCATGAAGTTGATTGACGGCCTGCAGCCGTATCAGACCGAGGGTAGCCCGCTTAGATTGCTCAACCATCTCCACAACATCGACAAACATCGAATGCTCAATGTGGTTACCGTGGTCGCAGACAATTCTGAGATTATCGCGCGTTACGGGGATGAGCCCTATTTCGGACTGTTCCTGGGCAACGAGGAACTGAGGGACGGCGCAGCATTCGGAAACATCGGCGTGCCCTTTGATTTGCCTCCCGAATTCGCCTCCATCAATGGGAGACTTCCTAAGATGCAGATGCATGGGAAGTGCTCCCTTTTTGTCGCGTTCGACGACCCGGCCGCTGAGGATCTAGAAGAGCTCCGGGTCGAACTGACATTGGAAAAGATTCTCGAGTTCGTCAGGGATACGGTCGTCCCCGCCTTTGAGCCATTCTTCGAATAAACTTCTGATCCAGTCGGCGCAAATTCCCTTTCGCAACAGAGGTATTTGATGTCAAGGATTATCGTGCTCGGGGGATATCGGATTATCCGGCCGTTCTCGACGTGCCTGCGCAGGAGGCGGTCTTTTCCCAGACGAGTACCGTTAATTGGGTCGCCGTCGGCATTGGCAATGTCGCGCGCAGGCACGAGATTCCCGCCACTCAGGGCGAGCCGCACGGGATTCCTCCCCGCTGGGCGCTTACCCGCCCGGCCTTCGACGAATTTCGCGGCGCCCTTGCGACGAATTCCGCCGAAGATCATCTCATAGGTGAGGCCGCTTCCCCTTCCGCGACAAAGCCCGCGGAGCCGGGCGGTCTGACTGTTCACCCGATAGGCGAAAGAACCTCCCATGGCGCTGCCCACCGACATCCTTCTCACGTACGGCTACCTGGTTCTCTTCGCCTGGGTCCTGATCGAGCAGCTCGGCCTTCCCCTTCCGGCCATACCGGTTCTGCTGGCCGCCGGGGCGCTCTCGGCCCAGCGGCAGATCAGCTTTCCCCTGGCGCTCGCCGTCGGCGTTGCCGCCGCACTCATTGCCGATAGCGTGTGGTTCCTTGTCGGCCGCATGCACGGTCACCGTGTCCTGAACCTTCTCTGCAAGATGTCTTTGGAGCCGACCACCTGCGTCCGCCGCACCCAGGATTCATTTGGCCACCGCCGCGGCACGATGCTCCTCTTCGCAAAGTTCGTGCCCGGCCTCTCCACACTCGCGCCGCCCGTGGCCGGCCAGAACGGCATGACCTTCGCGTCATTCCTGCTCTACGACGGCCTTGGCTCCGCGCTCTGGGTTGCCGGGTTGCTCGCCGTGGGCCGATTCTTCGGCGACATGATCCGCCGCGATCCTGGCCTGCTCAACTGGGTCGGCCGCTTCTCCGGCGCGCTGCTGCTCCTGGGCATCGTGGGCTTCTTCGTGGCGCGCCTCGTGCGCCGCCGCATCGAGCTCAAGCGGCTCGCCGCCTCACGCCTCGAGCCCGAGGAACTCAAGCAGCGCCTCGACGCCGGCGAAGAGGTCTTCATCGTGGACCTGCGCCATCCGCTCGAACTCCTGCCCGACCCGTTCACTCTGCCTGGCGCGCTCCACTTCTCTCCCGACGCTCTCACGACACGGCACCATGAGATTCCCCGCGACCGCGACGTGGTCCTCTACTGCACCTGTCCCAGCGAGGCTACCGCGGCCAAGACCGCCATCGCTCTGCACAAGCTGGGTATCTATCGTGTGCGCCCGCTGCGCGGCGGCTTCGACGAGTGGAAGCGCCTCGGCTTCCCGCTCGACGCGATTCCACCGGTTCAACCCCCGCTCGTAGCCGTGCAGCCGGCAACGTGACGCTCAGCGCCGATAATCTCCGCGCCGCTTGACGCGTCCCCGCGCAAGTGTTCGACTGATCCAGGACCGAACATCGCGCATGAATCTGCCTCAATTCACCCTGCACGACTACAACACTCGATTTGCCGATCGCCATCTGCTCCACGGCGTCGTGGCCCATTGGGCCAGGCTCAAGGCCGAAGCTCCCGCCCTTCTCAGCGCCGAAGATGGCCGCACGGTCACCTGGCAGGAATTCGACCGCTTCACCACCGCGTTGGCCGCGGAATGGCTCCGCCTGGGCTTCGCCAAAGGCGACTTCTTCGTCACCATCCTGCCCATGTCGGTGGATCACGTTCTCGTCGAGTACAGCCTCTTCAAAATCGGCGGCGTCGTCGTTCCCCTCGACCTTCGTCTTCCTCCCGCCGAGGTCATTCGCGCTCTCGAGATGCTTCGCCCGCGCGGCTTCCTCTGCCTGGGCGCCACCGGCCCGCTCGACTTCCGCGAGTTGATTCGCGTCGTCCATGCGAGCTGCCCATGGCTCGAGCACTCCTTCGTCCTCAACTCGGCCGAAGCGATTCCCGGCGTCCGCGCCTTCGCGCCGCTTGCCGAAGCAGCCTCGCGCGCCACCGCGAACGCGCCGGATGCCGCAGCCGCGTTCCTCGCCGCAAGCGCCCCGCCGATCGATGAGAACGATGGCGCACTCGTCATCTTCACCACCGGCTCAACCGGCTCTCCGAAAGCCGCTCTGCTTTCGCACCGCAACATCACCTCGCAGAACATGTGCCTCTGCGGCGCATTCTTCGGCGGCGACCGCGGCACCCGCTCGCTCGTCAATCTGCCCGCTTCTCACGTCGGCGGCCAGACCGAAATCCTCATGTCCACCCTCTTCGGCGGCGGCACGGCCGTGCTGCTCGAGACCTTCGACGCCGCGCGCTCGCTCCGCGCCATTGCCAACCACGGCGTCCAGCTTCTCGGCCAGATTCCGGTCATGTTCAATCTGGAGTGGATGCTGAAGGACTACGACAAGTACGACCTCACGAGCCTGAAGTTCGCCGCCTATGGCGGCAACGCCGTCTCGCGGCCTTTCGTCGACAAGCTCGCCACAATGGCGCCGGTCGTCGGCACGGGCCTGGGCCTCACCGAGTCCGCGGGCTTCTGCACCTTCATCGGCGTCGACGCAGCCGAGCGCGAGAAGATTCTCGACGGCCTCGGCTACGACATGCCCGTCTACCCATGCACCATTCGCCAGCCCATGCGCGATGACGGTTTCGCCGGCGACGAGCTGCCCGAGGGCGAGATCGGCCACATCTGCTTTCGCGGGCCGCAAACCTTCGCCGGCTATCTTAATGACCCCGCCGCCACCGCCAAGGCCATCTCGCGCGACGGCTTCCTCTACACCGGCGACCTCGGCTACCGCAGCGCCGCCGGCATCCATCTTTCCGGCCGCGCCAAGTGGGTCATCAAGTCGCACGGCTATCAGATCTTTCCCGGCGACGTGGAAGCGCACATCGCCGGCCTTGCCGAGAAGGTCGCGAACTGCGTCGTTGTCGGCGTCGCGCATCACGTGGTCGGCGAAGGCGTGGTTGCCGTCGTCGAAAAGCGGCCGGGAGTGGAGATCGGCCCGCGGGAGCTCGATCGCCACGCGCGTTCGCTGCCGCCTTACATGCGCCCGCGCCATTGGGTCCTGCTCGAGCCCGGAAAGATGCCTCTGAACCGCGTCGCCAAGCCGGACGTTCAACGCGCCCGCGAACTCGCTCTCGAGGAAATCGCGACGCTCCGCGCCCGCGGCGAGTGGGACAGCCGCCACACCAACGGCGGGCCGTCATAGCCGTGCGCAAGCGGCAACTTGCCGGTTTACTATGAGGAACGGTAGGCAAACCCTGCCTGGAGCGCTTCTTTGGCCTACGACGATCTGCGCGACTGGATTCATGCGCTCGAAAAACACGGCGAACTTCGGCGCATCGGCGAGGAAGTTTCGCCAGAACTCGAAATCACAGAGATCGCCGACCGCGTGTCGAAGATCGGCTCGCGCGCCGGCGCGCCGCGGAGCGCCACGAAAGAAACCTACGACCCCGGCGGTCCCGCGCTGCTCTTCGAGAACGTCAAGGGCCACCCCGGTCACAAGGTCCTCATCAACCAGTTCGGCTCGGAGCGGCGGATGGCCCTCGCGCTCGGCGTCGAGCGGCTCGACGAAATCGCCGCACGCATCCACGACCTGATGAACGTGAAGGCCCCCGAAGGCCTTCTCGAAAAGCTCAAGATGCTGCCGCAACTCGGTGCGCTGACCAGCGCCTTCCCCAAAACCGTCGCCGCGAAAGACGCGCCGTGCAAAGAAATGATCCGGCGCGAGAAGTTCAACATCAACTACTTCCCGATCCTCAAGTGCTGGCCGCAGGATGGCGGCCGCTTCATCACATTGCCTTGCGTGCACACACGTGATCCGCGCACCGGCAAACGCAACATCGGCATGTATCGCATGCAGGTTTACGACGGCCAGACCACCGGCATGCACTGGCAGCGCCAGAAGGTCGCCGCCGAACACTACCGCGAGGCTCTGCGCAACGCGGTTTCTACCGATCCACTCAACCAAGACCAATACGACCCGAAGGGTGCGCGCGTGGCCATCATGGCCGAATCGGCCGGCGGCGCGGTCACCATTCCCGACGGTCCTCTCGCCGGCACGCCGCAAATCTCGCTCGGCAAGCTGAAGGGCTCGCGTCTCGAAGTCGCTGTTGCCATCGGCGCCGATCCCGCAACGACCTTCGCCGCCATCGTTCCCGCGCCGCCGGAAGTTGAGGAATTCCTCATCGCCGGCTTCCTGCGCGGCAAGCCCGTCGAGATCGTCCCATGCGAGACCGTCGATCTCGAAGTCCCGGCCCACGCCGAGATCATCCTCGAGGGCTACGTCGAGCTCGGCGAGCTGCGCTCCGAAGGACCCTTCGGCGACCACACCGGCTTCTACACGTTGCCCGACGACTACCCGGTCTTTCACCTCACCTGCGTCACGCATCGCAAGGACCCAATCTACGCCGCGACGATCGTCGGCAAGCCGCCCATGGAGGACGCGTGGATGGGCAAGGCCGTCGAGCGCATCTTCCTGCCCGCGATGAAGATGACGATCCCCGAGTTGGTCGACATTCATCTACCCGTCGAGGCCGTGTTCCACAATCTGATGATCGTGTCGATCCGCAAGAGCTATCCCGGCCACGCGCGCAAGGTGATGAACGCCATCTGGTCGCTCGGCCAGGCCATGTTCACCAAGTGCATCGTCGTCGTCGACGAGGACTGCGACGTGCAGAACATCGCAGAAGTCGTGCTGCGCGTGGCCAACAACATTGACCCCGAGCGCGACATTCAGTTCACGCTCGGCCCCGTCGACTCGCTCGACCACGCCAGCCGCCTGCCGAATTACGGATCGAAGATGGGCATCGATGCCACGCGCAAGTGGAAGGCCGAAGGCTTCACGCGCCCGTGGCCCGCAATGATCGAAATGGACCGCGCGACGAAGGCCAAGGTCGACGCAATGTGGGCCAAGCTTGGCCTGTGACGCCGTTGCAGCGCTTGCGCCGCGATCGCCGGGTGAGGGAAGAGCAAATGGAGCAGTCGAAGCGACCGTTGATCTTGACCGACCGATTCACTCGCGCCGTCGACTACGCGCGCGTGCTCCACACCGAGACCCGCAAGGGAACCGAGATCCCCTACATGTCGCATTTGATTGGCGTCGCCGCGCTGGTCATGGGTGAAGCCGGCGGTCCGGTTCCCGTCACCGAAGACATGGTCATCGCGGCCATCCTTCACGACACCGTCGAAGACCATGGCGGACAGCCGCGGCTCGACGATGTCCGGAAGGAATTCGGCGCCAACGTCGCGCGCATAGTCGAAGGCCTCTCCGACACGCTCGCCGAGGATCACGACAAGAAAGAGGGCTGGGAAGCGCGCAAGACAGCCTACCTTGAACGCCTGCGCCACGAACCCGAAGACGCGCTTCTCATCTCCGCCGCCGACAAGCTCTACAACGCCAAGGCCATCCTCGACGACTTCAAGGAGATCGGCCCCAGGATCTTTGACCGGTTCAAGCGCGGCCCGGAAAAGCAGCTCTGGTATTTCAACGAGCTGCTTGCGGTCTTCAGGCCGCGCCTGCGCAGCCGCCTCGTCGGCGAGTTCGAGCGCATCGTGCGCGAACTGGAGCAGCGAATCGTAGCCAAGAATCAGGAGAGGCCCTCGGCGATTTGACGCGGAGACAAAGCAGGTGGAGACTTCACGAAAGGGCAGAAGCATGGTTCGCAGCTTCTCATCATCTCGAAGGCAGTTTCAGGCGCATTGCCTCTGGTTCGTCCTGCTAGTTCTGCTGGCCGCCTGCGCCACCACCGCCGCGCAGCAGGCGCCTGCAAGGCCAATGGTTATCCGGGATCAGGCCGAGGGCAAAGCCTACATGGACGCGTTGGACACGCAGGACCCCACCTCCCGCGCCGAAGCGCTCGAGGCCTTCGCGCAGCAGTACCCGCAAAGTGTGGTCTTCAAGGACGCGCTCGAGCAGGAGATGGTTGCCTGGCAGGCGGCCGGCGATTCGGTGAAGGTGAAGAAGGTCGCCAAGCGTCTGCTCGCCGCCGATCCCGACAACGTGCGCGTGCTGGGCATTGTCGTGGCGCTGGACCGCGTCAGCGCCATGCAGGGCGACACGGACGCGCTCAACGAGATGTGCGTCGATGCCTCCGGGGGAATGCTCGCCGTGCCCCTGTGGCGCAAACCGTCCAACATGACCGACGCCGACTTTGCCGCTCTGAGCAAGCTCATGAACAGCATATTCGTCGGCGCGGAAGGCTTTTGCGCGGTCGAGCAGAAGAACTACTCGCAGGCCAAAGACTGGCTCGCGCGCGCGCTTCAGATCGACCCCGCGAACGTGCAGGACATGGATCAGCTCGCCATCGCCGATCTCGAATCCGCTCCCCTCGACGCGAACGGCTTCTGGTACTGCGCCCGCGCGATCGATCTCGCTCAGAGCGCGGCCATCCCGCAGGACGTGAGCTGCATGACGGCTTATTGCATGAAAAAGTATGTGAGCTACCACGGCGCCGGCGATGGATGGGACGCGCTCGTTGCAGCCGCAGCATCGCATCAAGCTCCGCCCGCGAACTTCGCCAGGCAGATCAAGCCCGCGCCCGCCGCGACTGCGCCCCCGCAGAAGTGACCGGCCTTGTATCCTGCGCGGTTCTCGTGGTTCGCCGCCCGGCGTTGATCTCAGACAGTGAGCTGCGCACGAACCCGCTCTGGTATATCTAGTCCCATGCGGGTTGACCTCTCCAGACGCTTCATCGCTGTCATCGCAGCGCTGACCTTTTCCGCTCCTCTTTGCGCCCAGCAAACCTCCGGCTCCTTTCGCTGGATCGACTTCCACGACGCGAAAGATCAGAACATCGTCGCCTGGGTTACGCGCTCCCTCCAGGTCGAGAATTGGACGGCAATCCGCGAGATCGGCGTCGTCTACGATGCGGCGCTTGTCGTCACCAACAACCGCTCCGGCCCGCAGGCGCCGCCCAACGCCGACACCTTCACCGTCTGGAACGTCTCGCTCACCAGCCACGTCGTCGCCCCGCTCATCACCGGCGTCAACCTGCGCTGGTTTGACCGCGAGCATTTCTCCGACGACTCGCCGGACGAGCCGACCATTCTCTACGACAACTGCCGCGACTGCTCGGCCAGCACCTACTTCACGTCGTTCCATTACGACGTCGCGCACCACATGTGGGCGGCGCGCTGGCTGCGCGGCGGGCAGGGCGTCCTGGTGTGGAACGCCACCGGGCCCAGCCCGTCGAGCGGCATCGCGTGGACGCAGCTTTACGCCGTCATGGGCGGCGCCGATGGCCGCGCATTCCTCGCGACGTGGAACCACTTCGAGTACGGCAAGATCAAGCCTCCCAGCAACACCGTCTTCCGCTACGATGTCGATCCGCAGACCGGGCAGGAGCGAACCACCGACCTGACCAGGGACGATGCCGAAGAGGTGGAGCTGCGCATCTGCCGCGGCCAGGACATCGTGCAGGGCCTCGCGCGCGGCCAGGATTCCGCGCTCTGCGAGCAACTGCTCGCCGCGCAGCCGCAGCGCAAGCCCGTCACCACGCCGCCCGCCAACAATCGCGGCCGGTCCGCGCCGCCTGCCGTGCGGCATTGACGGCGCTGGCTCCTGCCCACCGGTTAGCAGTCTGTTACCTCACTGCAGTAGACTTAGGGACCTCGGGAAAGATCCGATCCGTTGGAGGGCAAGATGAACCGAATTCCTCGATTTGCAATTGGGATGTCGATTGCCGTTGCAGCTGTTCTTTGCTTCTCCTTCAGCCGCCACGGGCTCGTCCCCACCATTCCCACCGTCGCCGCCGCAGTCGCCGCCGCGCAGGACCAGTACCCGCCGGATCAAGGGCCCGACCCGGCTGCCGTCAATTTGGCGCCCTCTGGTCCGTCTTACACAACACAGACTGCGCCGCCTCCCGACCAGTCGGCCGCGCCGGGCCAACCTCCCGATGAATCAACTTACGCCGGGCTGCCCACAGAACAGGCATCGGAGCCTCCCCCGCCGCTCCCTGACTACGATCAGCCCCCGGCTCCCGGCGACGGCTACATCTGGACTCCGGGCTACTGGGCCTGGAGCCCGGGCGGCTATTACTGGGTGCCGGGCGCATGGGTCGAGCCACCCTACATGGGCGCTCTCTGGACGCCGGGCTATTGGGGCTTTTACGGCGGCCGCTACCTGTTTTATCCCGGCCACTGGGGCCAGCACATCGGCTTCTACGGCGGCATCAACTACGGCTTTGGCTACATCGGCTTCGGCTACGAGGGCGGCTACTGGAATGCCGGCCATTTCTTCTACAACCGCGAGTACAACCGCATCAACGAGCGCGTGGTCCGCAACGTGTACAGCTATCGCGCGAACAATCGCGGCTTTGACAATCGCGGATCCTCCAGTCGCCCAAACAACAACTACAACAACAACCGCAACAACAATCCTCGCCCGAGCTTTCGTGGCGAAGGGGGCGTGCAATACCGGCCTCAGCCGCCGGAAGCGGCGGCGACACGCGAGCGGTCTGCTCCGCGCATGAACACGCAGGTGCAGCACGAGCAGACCTACGGCGGGGTTCGCGGTCAATCCGCGGCCCAGAATCACGGGCAGCCTCCCACTCCGGCCATCAGCCGGCCGCTTCCGGCAGACCGCAACGCAAGGCCCGCGACGTCGAATCAGAGTCGCGGCGGGCAACAGGGTGGGCAGAACAATGGTGCGCAGCAGGGCGGGCAGCAAGGGCATCATCGCTAAGGCTGTGCCGCTCGCACCGGCAACCATCGCGCAGACTCGCGCGCCTCAGGCCATCAAGCACCTGAGGCGCCGGCTCCGCTCACCCGTTCGCGGGCCGCTTCAGTGTGGCGCGGCCCACGCGGTCTCGAGTGTCATTACTCCGCTGCCAAAACCTTGATCGCCACCAGATTCCGCACCCGGCGCGCCGCCCCTTTGTCGCCGGTGCCGACAATCTTCAGCGGGCCGTCGCCGGCCAGCGGCTTGCCGTTCTCCAGGTCGGCCACGATCACCGTGCCTGAGCTCAGGTCGGGCATCACCTCGCCGATCGAATACACCGCTTCGTATCCGTCCGATCCCATTGCGACCACGTAAAAGCGCAGGTTGCCGCCGTGCGGCTTGTCGCTCACTCCCAGCGGCGTCAGTAGCGCTATCACCGGCACACCCGAGTAGACCTCGTCGGCCTTGGTGTGCCCGTTGTGCACCGTCACGTTGACGTGCGCCAGCGGGGCCAGCTTGGCTGGCGTCCAGTCCGTCGACTTCTCTCCGAACATGACACGCAGCACGCCGGGAGGGATCGGAGCCGCGTTCGCGGGTTTCATCGCGCCGTGCATCATCCCCATGCAGCCGCCCATGTTCATGGACTTCGAGTCGGAGCCGCTGCCCATGTCCATCTGCTTCCCGCCGCTCGAACTCATGTCCATCATGCAGTGGCTCATGTCCATCGGTTTGGCCGAACCCGCCGCCGGGGCCGTGCCGGCCGGTTTGCTCATATCCATCCCGTCCATCGAGCCGCCGGAGGGCTGCTGATTCTGCGTCTGGGCCGGCAGGGCCGCAACCCACAGCAAACAGAGAAAGATAGCGAAAAGCACGCGCGAACGCTGCATGAAGTCCTCCCAGACTCCATCGTATACTGGTCGCATGTCGATCATGCGCAACATCGCCGGCATCGCCAAGGGCATGAGCATCACCTTCCGCGAGACATTCGCGCCCACGGAGGTCGAGAACTACCCTGACGGTCCCGGTCCCACGCGCGGAGCGGTTCTTGAACCGCGATACCGCGGCGCGCACGTCCTCGAGCGCGACGAGAACGGCCTGGAGAAATGCGTGGCCTGCTTCCTCTGTGCCGCGGCCTGCCCGGCCAACTGTATCTATATCGAGGCCGCCGAGAACACCGCTGAGAACCGCATCTCCTCGTCGGAGCGCTACGCCAAGGTATACAACATCGACTACAACCGCTGCATCTTCTGCGGCTACTGCGTCGAGGCCTGCCCCACCGACGCTATCACTCACGGTCACGGCTTCGAGCTGGCCGCGCTCAACGCCACCAATCTGGTGATGCGTAAGGAAGACATGCTGGTGCCCGTCGAGGCGCTGACGGCGAAGTAGAGCCACTTCTCCAGGCCCGGACCCCTCTTCAAGACCGGTTCTGTTCTCTACAAGCTGTCCGCCTGCCGCCCCTGTTTCCGACCCAACTTTCGTTACTCCCGCGGGATTACCAAAGTCACTTCGGCGGGTTGGATTGTCGTTTTTCGATGAGATACTTGGACTTGGTTTCGGGGTGCTCGATTCAGCGGTCGACCGGCACTTGGGGTGTGCCAGGTTGATTCCAGCGGGATGAAAGGGGGGACCGGATGCCGATCCAGCGCCGCTCTGTGTTGGCGTTCACGCTTGCCGTTGCGTGTCTGTCAGCCGCAGTTCCGGGGCGCGCCCAGTCGCGGCAACCGCTCCCAACCCTGAATTCAGCACGCCAGGTGCATCGTCTTTCTCCCCAGGAGGCTGCCCGCCTCTACCCCGTTCGGTTGCGCGCGGCCGTCACCTTCTACGATCCCAGTCTCGACAGAGGTCACGCCGCGCTCTTCGTCCAAGACGCCACCGGCTCTGTTTTTGTCTCTTGGGAGGCGCGGCCCGCCGTTCCGCTCAAGGCCGGCGACCTCGTCGAGATCGATGGCGTCTCGGGGCCGGGTGATTATGCCTCCGTTGTGCAGGGACGCCAGGCGCGAGTCGTCGGACAATCGCATCTGCCCGCGAATCCCACCAGGGCGAGCCTTTCCGAACTCCTTACCGGCGCTTTGGATTGCGCTTGGGTCGAGGTCGAAGGCAGAGTCCGGTTCGTGAATCTCTCAACCGGCAATGCGGTCCTCGGCCTCGCTCTCAAAGGAGGCTCCCTTTCCGCTGTCTCCGTCCGCCAGGCCGGCGCGAATTACGATTCTTTGGTCGATTCGCTCGTCCGCATCCAGGGCGTCGCCGCTCCCGTCTTCAACCAGCGCCACCAGATGGTCGGCGTCCATTTGTTCTTCCCGGCCCTCGACCAAGTGAAGGTCGTCCAGCCCGCTCCGCGCGATCCCTTCGCGGTGCCGGCCACTCCCATCGCCGACCTCTTCCGCTATTCGCCCGACCCGGAACTCCTTCACCGCGTCCATGTGCAGGGCAAGGTCACCCTCAACTGGCCGGGGCGCTTGCTCTGCGTTCAGGACGGCACAGACGGTCTTTGCCTTCAGACCACGCAGTCAACCGCGGCGGCGCCGGGGTCGCCGGTCGACGTCGTCGGTTTCCCGGCCATCGATCGATTCAAGCCCACGCTGGAAGACGCTGCCTTCCGCTCTGCAAGCGGCAGTCCCTCGCCGGTGCAACCGGTGGTCGTAACCGGCGGTCAGGCCATTCAGAACGATCTCGACGGCCAGCTTGTGCGCCTGGACGCCGATCTGATCGGCATGGACCTCGCCGCCCCCCAGCCCACACTCCTGCTGCGCGCCGGCCGCACCATCGTGCCCGTCATTCTTCCCCCCGACACGGCCCTTGGCGCCGCTCGCCCGTTGAAGGACGGAAGCACCCTCAGAGTCACCGGGGTGTACGACGTGCAAGTCGACCCCTTGAGTACGAACACGGGAGAAGGCGCGGTGCGGCCCCAATCGTTGCGTCTACTGCTAAGCTCCGCCGGCGACATCACGGTCATCCATGAGCCCGTGTGGAACCCGCAGCAGATCGCCGAGACTCTTTCCTCCACTTGCATCGTGGTTCTCGCCGCTCTGGCCTGGATTATCGTCCTTCGCCACCAGGTGAAGCTGAAGACTCGGGCCCTTCGCGCCAGCGAAGAGCGTCTGCGCCACCTCTCCGAGCACGATGCCCTCACCGCCCTTCCCAATCGCATCTTGCTCAACGACCGCTTGAAGACCTCGCTCAAGCGCGCGGAGCGATTCCACACCTGCCTCGGTTTGCTCCTGGTGGACCTCGACGAGTTCAAGGAAATCAACGATACCCTCGGCCATCAGTCCGGCGACGGGATGTTGTGCGAGTTGGCCAGGCGGTTGACCGATTGCGTTCGCTCCACCGACACCGTCGCCCGTATCGGCGGCGATGAGTTCGTCATCCTCCTGCCCGACCTCCGCGTTCCTTCCGAGGCCGAGTTCATCGCCGGGAAAATCGTCTCCGCCGCCTCCAGTCCCTATCAGATCGATCAGGCGCACGCGGTCGTCACCGTCAGCGTGGGTGTGGTCACCTACCCCGGCCCGTGCCCCGACCCGGATACCCTGATGCGCTGTGCCGACGAGGCCATGTACGCGGCGAAAGAGAAGGGCAAGAATCAGTTTCACGTCTACGCGTCCGAGCCGTTATCGCCCGATGGCGGAGACGCCCCGCAGTCCGCGCCCCGCTTCTCCCTGACTGCCGGCGGCGCCTGAGGGCTCACGCCAGACCGAATGCCCGGCCCGGATTCCGTTTTCGATGGAGCGGGGCGGGCGCATCACCGTGTCTGGCGGGCGAGACGTTGCCAATCGAGAGCCTGGCGCAGCAGGGATTTGATGACTGCCTGCCGGCTGATGTTCAAGGCGCGCGCTTCTTCATCGAGCTCTTTCAACATCGGAACTGCGAAGTCCACGTTAACCCGCTGGAGGGGCTGCATCATCTTGCCGTCATTGGTGAAAAAGCGCGATACATCCTTCCCACGGTCGGCCATTCCGGCGATCGCGTCGGCGGGAATCGGCTTTGGCTCTCTGACTGCCGTCCGCATGAGGCCCATCAACTTCGTATCAGACAACGGCGGGCGACTGCGCATCTCCGCAATCGCCCGCCGCAACTTCCAATCGAGCGCGTCCTGAGAATCGCGGCCGTCCTTACGGCTTCACGATCTTCTTCAGCCGCGGATCCTGCCACAGCGCGGCGAATTCCTTGTCGACATATACGTCCGACATCTGGGGATAACGGCCATCGCTGGCGCGGCGCAGGAAATCGAGCGCGCCTTCCAGGTTCCCTCTCTTGGCGTACGCCTTGGCGATCAGGTAGTCGACGCGCGCTTGCTGCTCCGGCGTCCTCAGTTGCGCCACCACGCCGGATCCGCTCGTCGTAAAGACGTCGGGGTCGAGCTCCAGCGCCCGGGCGTACTCGGTCATGGCGCGGTCGATCTCCTCCAGCCCCTCCCACGCCCCGCCGAGGTTCACGTGATAGGGTGCGCTCAGCTCGTTGATCTCCAGCGCCGCCTTCAGATAATGAAGGGCAGGCTTGTACTTCTTGTCGACGCAATACAGCGCGCCGATGTTGTTCAGGGCGTCTGCGTTCCGCGGGTCGATCTTGACGGCCTGCTGGAAGCTCTTCCGCGCCGCACCCCGGTTGCCAAGTTTGAACTGTACGATGCCCAGCTTGGTGTAGAGTGCGGAGCTCGGAGTGCCCAGGCGAGCGGCCTTCTGGTAGTTGGCGACAGCCTGCGCATAGTCGTCGCGGGCGCGGGCAATGTCGCCTTTCTGCTCGGCGGCGGCTGCGGTCTCAAGGTTGATCCCCTGAGGCAGATCCCGGAATGGACTCCTCCAACCGTACGCGGCGGCGCAGGAGCCCAGGCTCATCGCGGCGATGATGATAGTCACAATTCTTTTCATGGAGCACCTCTTTCTCGATCCGGGCTTGCGTCCGGGGCGGCTGGCTTGCTCACCCCCGGCGTTCTGCTCCCGGGATCGATTTGAGTAAAGACCCGAATGACCGCGCCCCGCAACGCTATACCTGCTACCTTCCCGTGGCGGCAAAGCTACTTGCGGGCGCGCTCCGTTAAACCGGCTGCAGTGCCGCGGCTTAAGTGCCACGTGAAATTCTGCATAGCCGGGGTCCGCCGCGCAAGACCAGCGGGGTTACCGGCCGTTACACGTTCCGCCGCCGCCGTTTCCTACACCGTTAAAGCGCGCCGTACCGCAAAAGCGGCGCTAACATTACAATCGATCCGACGATCCAATCACCGTCGGGAGGCGGCAGATGATGGCCGTGGAAAGCCCCGGGACGATCGACCTCGCCGGCCGGCGCGCGGAGTTGAAGCGCGTGCTCGAGTCGCGGGGCTTCGCCCGCGCTCCCACCTTGGCCAGCCTCCTGAACTATCTCTGCGAAAGGCTCTTTGCCGGCGAGGCCAACCAGATCAAGGAGTATTCGATCGGGGTCGAGGTCTTTCGCCGCG
>JBEKUS010000040.1:0-31850 GCA_049514795.1 Occallatibacter sp. | reverse complement strand
GTCCGCCATCAGTATCGCCGGGATGTTGGTGTCGATGAGGCGCCGCGCCGCTTCGACTCGCGTCTGAAGCGAGTCCTGGGAGGAATAGAGATCGAGAATCAAGGCATCGCAACCCCCGGCGGAGACAAGACTCCGCATTGCGTCTCCATCCGTCTGCAGCAGGACTTCGAAGTCCTTACCAAGGGCAGAAGAAAGCAGGGGGTGTAACGTCCGGTCTTCCGAGTACAAGCCGATTCTGGTCATTCTCGGGCGCTCTATCAGCTCGCCGGCGGCATAGCTCCGCAAACAGAGGCATGGCGATATATGTTCATCATCGGCAATGGGTGCCTTCGATGACATGCCCCTTTTGTGCTACGGATCGGCGCGGTTTTCATCTTGGGAATCCAGGGGTGCCAAATTGGGACGTTCCGGCCGATGGCCGCCCCTGCGAGCCCTGACGGGGCCGGCGAAGAGGGACTCAGTGGGTGGGACGCGATTTCGTCCCTGCATCCGTAATATCCTTATTTAACAACAAGTTGTATCGGGCATGATGGGGACTCCCGAAGCCGCCCGGAGTGTATACGGCGCACACCAGGCAGCGGGGCGGGCCGTAAACTGCTGTGTACACCTCCGGGGTTAATGGACACTCATCTGCTTGAATACAAGAAGGTTTTCGGCCGCTGAGGTTTGGCCGGGAAATTGCTCCATACAGGGCGAATCCCGCGAAGCCTCTTGGGATGAGGAGCAGGGTTGATGCATTCGTTTGCCTGGTGGCCTACCGTGATCGTTTTGGGAGTCGCCACCTTCACGGATCTTCGCAGCCGGCGGATTCCGAACTGGCTCGTGCTGCCTTTTCTGGGGCTCGGGATGGCCGGTTCGTCGTGGCTCCATGGCTGGCATGGGACCCAGCAGAGCCTGGAGGGCGCAGGTCTGGGGCTGCTGATCTACGGGGTTCTCTTCTGGATGGGCGGAATGGGCGCCGGCGACGTGAAGCTTTGCGCGGCGATCGGAGCCTGGATTGGCCCGTACCAGTTGTTTCTGGCCCTGGTGATGACCGGCCTGGCGGGGGGTGTGATCGCGCTTGCCATGGCCGCCTGGGGCGGGTTTTTGAAGGAGTTGTTTCAGCACACCGGAGATCTCGTCTTCGGCGCCAAACAACGCGGGGAGGCGGTTCTGAGCAACCCGCGGCGGCACAGGATGCCTTACGCGCCGGCGATCGCGATCGGAACGTTAATGTCGTTTTTTGCACGTTGAGGAAGGGGCAGAACAAGAAAATGTCCAGCCTGCAACCAGTTTTGTCCGAGTCTTCTGAGTCGCTGGGGCCGCAACTGTTCGCCGGTTCAGGGTACGAGGGACAAAGGAGTCGCGACAACGTGGCTGCACAAACTTCCACATTCCCGTTTGAAGCACCTCCGGAGCCCGGCAGGTCCAAGTCGCTCTCCTTTGCGGTGATCAGCCCGAGCGAGCAGCGCCGCGCGGCGGCAGTTGCGGCGCTGGAAGGATGCGCGGGCAGCGACATCACCGAATTCACGAATTATCCGCCGGACCTCGGCAAAGTCCGCGAGCTGCTGGAGGGCAAGTACGCCGCCGTCATCATCGAGTTAGATAGCAATCCCGGATACGCACTGGAACTGCTGCGGAGCGTGGGCGTCATCGGCATAACCGTGGTCGTGTACTCGGAGAACGCCGATCCGGAGCTCCTGGTGAGCTGCATGCAGGCGGGTGCGCGCGGGTTCTTGACCCTTCCCTTCACCGCCGAAGTGATGGGCGAGACGCTGGCGCGCGCCATGGCGCGGCGCCCGGAGATGCGGATCGTCCGGCGGCCGTCGGGGAAGCTCTACACGTTCATGGGTTCCAAGGGCGGCGCCGGAACGACCACCATCGCCTGCAATTTTGCCGTGGGCCTGGCAAAGGACGCCGACGAAAGCACGCTCCTGATCGATCTCGATCTGCCGCTGGGAGATGCCGCGCTGAACCTGGGCATCAATCCCGAGTTCTCGGCCATCGACGCGCTGCGCGAGGTGGAACGGCTGGATGCGCGCTTTCTGGGACAGCTCGTGGTGAAACACAACACCGGCCTGTCGGTGCTGGCCGCTCCGGGCATGCTGGTCCCCTACAAGGCGGACTACGAGGCGATCGACCGGCTGTTGCTCGTGGCGCGGCAGGAGTTCGACAACGTGGTCGTGGATCTGGGATCGAAGCTGGAGCTGATCGGCACCACGGCCTACAAGGATGCGTCCACAATCTATCTGGTGACCCAGGCCAGCATTCCGGAACTGCGCAACTCGAACCGGATCGTCACTCAGTTCTTCTCCGGCCCCGTGCCCAAGCTGGAGATCGTGATCAACCGCTACGAGCCGCGCATGCTGGGCGTGACCGAGGAGCACATCACCAAGGCGCTCACTCGGCCGGCGCAGTGGAAGATCCCCAACGACTATCAGACGGTGCAGAACAAGCAGATCAGCGCCACGCCGCTGGTGCTTTCCGATTCTTCGATTTCGCGGCGGATTATGGAGATGGTTGGCTCGGCGTCGGGCAAGAGCGCCGCTGCCCCGGCCAAGAAGAAGAAGGCATTCAGTTTCAACTTTTTCGGATAAGGACGATCGGCGCCGAATCCGTAGGCAGATGGAAGGGATACCGTGGAACTGCTGAATCTGGAGACCTACAAAGCGGAGATTCACCGAACACTGATCTCCAAGCTCGATCTGGAGAAGCTGTCACGCGTCAATTCGGCGCAGGCGCGGCAGGCCGTTTCCAGTCTGGTCAAGGAGATCATGTCGGATCAGCGGGTGCCGCTGAACTTCGACGAGCAGGAGAAGATCCACTCCGACCTGCTGGACGAGGTCTTCGGGCTGGGGCCGCTGGAGCCGCTGCTGCGCGATCCCAAGATCTCCGACATCCTGGTCAACGACAAGGACCACGTCTTCGTGGAAAAGGGCGGGCTGCTGCAGAAGGTGGATGCCTCGTTCCGCGACGACCGCCATCTGATGCAGATCATCGACCGCATCGTGTCACGGGTGGGCCGCCGGGTGGATGAGTCGTCGCCCATGGTCGATGCGCGCCTGCCCGACGGCTCGCGCGTCAACGCCATCATTCCGCCGCTGGCCCTGGACGGACCGTCGCTTTCCATCCGGCGTTTCGGCACCGGACCGCTGGCCGCCAACCAACTGGTGCAGTTGAAGAGCATCTCGGCGGAGATGATGGAGGTGCTTTCATCGGCGGTGCGCGCGCGCATCAGCATCCTGGTTTCCGGGGGCACCGGCGCCGGCAAAACTACGTTTCTCAACATTCTGTCGCAGTACATTCCCAACAACGAGCGGCTGGTCACCATCGAGGACGCGGCCGAACTCCGGCTGGCGCAGGAAAACATCGTGCGCCTGGAGACGCGGCCGCCGAACATCGAAGGACAGGGCGCCATCCGCCAGAGGCAACTGCTCATCAACGCCCTCCGTATGCGTCCCGATCGCATCATCATCGGTGAGGTGCGCGGCGAGGAAGCATTCGACATGCTTCAGGCCATGAACACCGGCCACGAAGGCTCGATGACCACCGTTCACGCCAACACGCCGCGCGATGCGCTGACCCGGTTGGAGTCGATGGTGGCCATGACCAACATGAACCTGCCCGAGCGATCGGTGCGACAGCAGATGGCCTCGGCGATCTCGATCGTCGTTCAGGCCACGCGCATGAGCGACGGAACGCGCAAGATCACCAATATTTCCGAGATCACGGGCATGGAAGAAAACGTGATCAGCATGCAGGAGATCTTCACCTTCGAGAAGAAAGGCATCGGGCAGGACGGCCGCGTGATCGGGGTCTTCCGGCCCACGCGCATCCGTCCGCGGTTCCTGGAACGGCTACGGGTGTCGGGAATCATTCTGCCGCCCAGCCTGTTCGAGCGGGAAACGCCGGTGAACTGAAAGGAAAGGAGGGAGCGGACATGGGTTTGATCGTTGCATTGGTCTTTGTCGGGGTATTCGCGTTGATCGCACTGCCCTTGGCGGCCATGGGTCCCTCCAGCACCTCCAAGCAGGCGCTGGCCACGCTGGATTCGGCGATCAAGATGGACCGGCCGGTCGAGCGCAAGGAACTGCAGAACGTGCGCAAGAGCGAGATACTCTCGAGCATTCCCTGGCTGAACGAAAGACTGCTGAAGTTCGAACTGACGCCTTATCTGCGCCGGATGCTCAGCCAGGCCAACCTGAATTGGAGCACGGGGCGGTTGCTGGTCCTGAGCGCGGCGGGCGCCGTGATTCCCGCGTACGTGCTTTCCATCACCGTTAATTCCTTCCTGATTTCGCTGGTGGCGGGGGCCGTAATGGGCTCCCTGCCGTTTGCCTTCGTGATGTTCAAGCGCCGCCGGCGGTTCAGCGCATTCGAGAAGGGACTGCCCGAGTCTCTGGACCTGATGGTGAGCGGACTTCGCGCCGGGCACAGCCTGCTGGCGGCCATGGCGCTGGTGGCCCGGGAGTGCCCCGATCCGGTGGGCGGCGAGTTCAAGATCTGCTTCGAGGAGCAGAACTACGGCCTGGAGATGAACACTGCGCTGGAGAACCTGCTGGCCCGCGTTCCGCTCCAGGACCTGAAGATCACGGCCACCGCGATCATGATTCAAAAGGAGAGCGGAGGCAATCTGGCCGAAGTGCTGGACAAGACCGCGTATGTGATCCGGGAACGGTTCCGGTTGAAACGGCAAATCATGGTGCACACGGCACAGGGGCGGATGACGGGCTGGATTTTGACCTGCCTGCCGCTGGTCCTGGGGCTGGGAATCTACTTTGTGGACCCCTCGATGATCAGCATTCTGTGGCACCGGGATATCGGCATAAAGCTGATGTGGGCTGCGGCGGGACTGATCGTCCTGGGCGCATTCGTTATCAACAAGATCGTCAACATCGACGTGTAGAGGAACGATATGGGATACGCAGTTCTGGCATTCCTGGCCGCCTTCGTGCTGATCGCAAGCATCGGGGTGCTGTTGTTCTACCGCGAAATGGCGATCAAGCGCATGAGCGAGGTGATCGACCCGCGTCCCAAGCAGCAGAGAAGCCTGATGGGAACCATTCAGCAGACCGGATTCTCTATCGGCAATGTGGTCAAGCGCTTCGAGAACCTGATGCCCAAAAGCAAGAAGGAGGTCTCGGTCGTCCTCCAGCGGCTGGCCCGGGCGGGCTATCGCAACGAGAACGCGGTCAAGATCTTCTACGGATGCAAGGTCATCCTCCCCCTCGCGTTGGCCGCGGTGGCCGCGGTAAGCGGGCTGGCCCGCCTGGGTCCCTTCTTCGTGTATCTCATCGCCCTGGGCGGCGGATTCCTGGCCCCGGACTTCTGGCTGGGCAAGCGCATCGACAAGCGGCAAAAGCGGATTCAGAAGGGTCTGCCCGACGTCCTCGATCTTCTGGTCATCTGCATGGAAGCCGGGCTCAGCCTCGATCAGGCGACCACCCGGACCACCCAGGAGTTGCGGCACTCGCAGCCGGATCTGTGCGACGAGCTGGGAATCGTGGTGCTCGAGCAGCGCGCTGGCCGGGTGCGGTCGGAGGCCTGGAAGAACATGGCCGATCGGACCGACGTCGAGTCCCTGCGTAACCTGGTGTCGATGCTGGTGCAGACCGAACAGTTCGGAACCAGCATCGCCAAGATGCTCCGCGTTCACGCCGATTCGTTGCGCGTGCAGCGGGTTCAAATGATCGAGGAAATGGCGGGAAAAACCTCGGTCAAGCTAGTGTTTCCTCTGGTGCTGTTCATTTTTCCCGCCTTGTTTCTCGTTACACTGGGACCAGCCGTGATCGTCATGGTTGAGTCGTTCAGTCAGCTGACCAAACACTAGGTCAGGAAAGGGAGTTGGAATGGGTTTTATCGCGTTGTTGAACAATGTTGCCTTCAGCTTGTGCATGTTCCTGCTGGAAGGCGACGCCGACAAGAACACCAACATCATCCGGATTGTGGCGGCAGTGTTGGCCGTCGTCATTCTGGTAGTCCTGATTCAGCGCCGCCGGACGAGAGTCAAGTAGGCGGGCGCCAGAGAGAGTGGCGTGATTCCAGACGGGTGGCGCCACGCAAAAATTCCGACGGGTCCTTTGCCGGGACCAGATGCGGTGCAAGATCGATGCCGCGGCGGGTAGCTCGGGCAAGGGACCGAGGTGGGGTGTCCCCTGTAAACACTCCCGCCGGACGGAGAGAAAGGCCGGTTCTGACATGGAACTGCTGGACAGATACGAACTGGCAGGAACGACGCCAATCAAGCTGGGAGCCGCAGGTCAGGCGTCGAAGGTGAGTGGGCTGATGGAAGCGCGGACGTTGTGCGCCTATAACCAGACGCGGGAGTGCTTTCTCGGCTTGAAAGTGAGAGCCGGCGATCTTTCCGCGCACGACGCAGCGGAATTGATGGTCGAAGAGCCGCTGAAGTCGGGCGAAGGGCTGTGGATGAATCCCTTCCGCGGGCTTCCAGTGGCGGGAATGCCGGCGCCGCTGGACCTAATCTATCTGGACCAGGACTTCCGGGTCATCGAGATGGTCGAGTCTTTCCCGACATTCCAGGTGAGTCCTTCGAGCCCTCAGCCGCAGAGCGTGCTGGCCTTGCCGGCGCATTCGATCTATTCCTCCCAGACGCAATCCGGGGATCAACTCGTGCTGTGCGTGGCCGAAGAGATGGAACGGCAGTTGGAGAGGCTGACCAGCGTGCGCGAGGAGGCGCCGGTAGCGCCCGTAATTACCGGCGCAGCCTTACTCCGCGAAAAGCCTCTTTGGAGCGGCGGCCCCGGGCTGCTCGAGCTGGAGTACCGCAACACGCAGGACAAACCCGCCGAACTGCAGACTCACAACATGGATCTGGCGTTTCCCAACGTCAAACCCGTCAAACAACAGCGCAATTGGTTCAAGCGGTGGTGGTCGCCCGATCCGCGAAAGGCTCCGCGGGTCAAGGAGCCGGGATTGGCCGCCTACTACTGGAACGGGTCCACGCCCGCGGCACACGGAATCCGCGATATCAGTTCGTCGGGGCTCTATGTCGTCACTGAAGAGAGATGGTATCCGGGAACCCTGGTCCTGATGACCCTGCAGAGAACCAGCCAGGGGGATGAATACGCGGAGCGCACCGTGGCGGTGCAAACACGGGCGGTTCGCTGGGGACCGGACGGCGTGGGGCTGCAGTTTGTCTTGGCGGATGAGAAGGAATCGCGCCAAGGAAAGGACCCCACCGATCCGGTAGGCAGAAAAGAGATTGACCTTTTCCTGGATCAGCTGAACAAGAATCAAGGACCCGAACGATAGGGCGCCTGGGAGATTCCCTGCCAACGGTCGAGCCGGAATCGAGGCGCCATGGCAGGCCACCCGCGGAGGTGGAACAATGACGGTCCGAGATGGTCTGAGAAAGGCAGGCGTATTCCTTGCCCGCCGGGTAACTCGCGGCGTGGGTCGCCGGGGCGAGAAGGGATCGGCTTTGGTCGAGTTTGCCGTGACCATGCCGTTGCTGATGATCGTCCTGGCCGGATCGGCATCGATCTCGCTGGCCTTGTACTACCTGCAACAAGTTGGAAATGCCACCTCCTCGGCGGTGATGTCGGTGGGAGGCGAAGCGAACCTGTTTCCCAATGGCGACCCCTGTGCGGCAGCCAAATCGTTTGTCACCAGCGCATTGCCGAATATTTCGCCCTCGAAGCTGACGCTGACGCTGACCATTACAGACACCAGCCTCAACACCGATACCTACAGCGGAACCGGCAGTTCGTTCACCTGCACGTCGGCGCCGTCGATGGAGGCAAACTACCCCGTTACGCTTACCGTAACCTATGCGTACTCCTGGCTGCCGGTCCCGCACTTCTCCTGGCTCCCGGGGTTCACGTTTGTACCCTCGGGGAACCTGACGTCGACGCAGGCGGCCATCCAGATGTAGGAGAAGGGGCTCCCCGGGCCTCTTTGGGCTGGATCGGCTTTGCATCGCGTCCGAACCAGCCGACTCCCTCCAGTTTCCGGCGGATCGATTACCTGAGTCACATTCCCCTAGCACGAAAGTGTAATAGTAGGTAACCAAGTTAGGCACCATCATTGGGTAGTGTTCTGTCTTCCCAAGGGGTCGCAGGGGTGTCCGCGAGGGAAAACGATGGCATCGCATCGGGACAATCACATCGGCGTTTCCGCGTTCAAGGCGCTTGCCTTGAGATGTGCCGCGAGCTCTCCCTCGTCCAGCTCCCCACGAGACGATGGTGCCTCTCCGGCAGATCCAGTCGAGCTGCCGCGCGCCTTCGGCCTCAGCCCCAGGATTGCGCGAAAGGAGGAATCCGTTCCATGAACCGATCGGGATTTCCGCTTGTGCGCAGGTTTGTGCGCCGGTTATTGAGGAGTGAACGGGGACAATCGGCATTGGTCGTGGTGATGACCGGAGCCACGATGATCGCCCTCTCGGCGGCCTCGGTGGAGGCGGGGCATATCTACTACGCGTATCAGCAACTTGTCGCGTCGACGAATGCGGCAGCGCTGGCTGGGGCGCAGGCCATGCCGAATACGACGCAGGCCGCGACGCTCGTGACCACCTACAGCGCTCAGACGAGTGGCCTCAACGCCAACCCGATGCTCAAGAACGTCACGGCCACGCCGACGTTCGTCTGCCTAAGCTCCGTCTCGAGCAGTCTGAACGTGGCCTGCCAGACGTCGACGGGCGCCACCGGCGGATACAACGCGTTGAAAGTGACGCAGACCGCAACCATCCCTCTTTGGTTCGGCGGGCTCATCGGCATGAAGCAAATGAACGTGGCGGCGACGGCGACGGCGGCCATGCGCGGCGGACAAGCCTCCCCCTGGAACATCGCGGTCATTCTCGACACGACAGGGTCGATGGGTAGCTACGACGGCTCGCAATGCTCCGGTACAAGGGAAGCCTGCGCTCAGCGGGGGCTCCAGATGCTGCTTAACGACCTCTACCCGTGCGCGCTGGGCCAGACATGCTCCACGACCAGCCCCGCTCCAACCCCGATCGACACTGTGAGCCTGTTCGTGTTTCCTGCCGTGACCACCACGACCGCCTCGAAGGACTACGTCTGCCCCACCAGCAACCCGACGATCGTGGCATACACGTTTCCCGACGTGAGGACGCCCTATACGGCCGGAACCGCGCCGGCCTCTAATTTCCTGCTGCCCAGCGGTGACGAATACCAGATCCTTCCATTTGCGATCAACTACAAGACCAGCGATGCGGCAGCTTCGCTGAACCAGGCCGCGCCGATGGTGATCGCGGCCGGGGATTCAGGGGTATATAACTGCCCCGGCGTGCAAACGCCCGGCGGAATGAACACCTACTACGCGCAGGTGATCTACACCGCGCAGGCGGCCCTGGTGACGCAGCAGGCGTCCTATCCGAACTCCAAGAACGCAATCATCCTCCTCAGCGACGGCGACGCGACCGCTTGCGCCTCCAACGCCTACACCACCGGCGGCGCCTGCAACACCAAGGCTAACCTGGTGGCGACGGAGGGTACGCTGAACGGGACGGGAACGAGCACGACCAATCCGTCGCACTACAAAGACCCCAACTACCCGTCGGCGCTGGGTGAGTGCGGGCAGGCGGTACTTGCGGCGAATTACGCGGCCAGCGCGGGAACCATGGTCTACACCATCGGGTACGGTTCGCCGACTTCGGGAAGCTGTAACTCGGACAAGACCTACAGCACGACGGTGACGACAGGAGGCGGCACGTGGGCTCCGGGCTATCAAGCATGCCAGGCGCTGGCGGCGATGGCTTCGGCGCAGGTGAATTTCTACTCCGACGATGCCGGCGGCTGCTTGGCGACGGCTCCATCGAACCAGGCCATCACCAAGCTCACAGCGATCTTCCACGCCATCGCCAACAACATGAGTTCGCCGCGGTTGATTCCCAACAGCTCTACATAGTATGTGGAGTTGACATTGCCCATGGAATCCGGTAACAACGACTGAGAAAACCGGGTAAGAGCGCAATGCGACCGAACGAAGGGAGCTCCCGCGTGCGTATTTTCTGGCCGATTGGGTTGGGGGCCTGCGTTCTTGTTCTGTCCGGCTGCTCGGGCATGCCGGGAACAAGCCCAACCGAAATCAAATCCGGCTCGGTGCCAGGCGTGGCCCTGAAGGGCATTGCGCACGGCGGCCAGCAGCCGCTCGTGGGCGCGCATGTCTACCTCTACGCCGCTAACACGACCGGGTACGGCAACGCATCGGTTTCGTTGCTGGCCAGCACCAGCGGCACCACTCAGGACGGCAGCGGCAACTACTACGTGACGACAACGTCGGGCGGTGCCTTTAGCATCACAGGCGATTACAGTTGTCCGAGCGCCGGCTCGCAGGTGTACCTCTACGCTGTCGGCGGCGATCCGGGACTGGGACAAGGCACGAACGCGGCCATTGGACTGATGGCGGCGTTGGGAACCTGCGGCTCCCTTACGTCCTCCACTTACGTCGTGGTGAACGAGGTTTCGACGATCGCCACCGCGTATGCGACCGCCGGGTTCGCGACCGATGCGACCCATGTGTCGAGTTCGAGCAGCACGCTGGCGACGGCGACCGATGTGCCGAATGCATTCGCCACCGTGACCGACCTCGAGTCCTTGAGCCAGGGAGTCGCTCTGGCGACGACGCCAGCCGGCAATGGAACCGTTCCGCGGGCCGAGATTGACACTCTGGCCGACATTCTAGGGGCCTGCGTCAACTCGGCCGGGCCGTCTTCGACTCCATGCAGCACGCTTTTCGCCAACGCCCAGAACGGCAACTCGCAGCCTTCGGAGACGGCGACGGCGGCGATCAACATCGCGCACCACCCGGGAGCGAACGTCGCAACCCTCTACGGTCTACTGCCCTCGAATCTGGCCTTCCAGCCGACGTTGGCCTCGGCGCCCAACGACTTCACCATTTCGATCACCTATGCCGGCAGCGGACTGGATGGCACGGGATTTGCGCCCGAGGGCGTCGCCGTGGACGGCTCGGGCAACGTGTGGGTGCCCAACTATTCCTCCAGCACGATCACCGCGCTCAGTCCCGTTGGTGCCCCATTGACCGGCTCACCCTTTTCCGGAGCCGGGCTGGACCAGCCGACCAGCATTGCCATCGACATGTACGGAAACGCCTGGGCGGCGAACTTTCTCGGCGACGACGTCAGCGAATTCAATTCCAGCGGGCAGAAGATCTCCAATCCTCCCGGATGGGTCGGCGGCGGGCTGAACAAGCCCTATGGCATCGCCATCGACAATGTCGGCCATGCGTGGGTCGCGGACTTCGGCGGCAACTGCCTGAGTGAATTCAGTTCTTCTCTATCCTATGGATTGGCGATTTCCGGCAGCAGCGGCTTCGGCGGCGACACCCTGGTTGGCCCAGCCGGGATTGCGTCGGACACCTCCGGCAACATTTGGACAGCCAACTACACGGCTGCGACATCGAGCCTGGCCAAAGCGGTTCCCAGCTCGTTGGCCGGCCAGCCGCCGGCATTCACGTTGTTCACCGGCGGCGGCCTCAACTCGCCCTACGGAGTTGCCATCGACGGTTCGGGCAACATCTGGGCGACGAACCGTGGCGGCAACGGCAGCATCAGCGAGTTCACATCGAGCGGCACGCCGGTTTCCGGATCGCCGTTCACCGGCGGCGGGCTGAACGGGCCCTACGGGATCGCGATTGACGGCGCCGGCACCGTCTGGACGGCGAACAACGGCGGCAATAGCAACAGTATCAGCGTGTTCACTTCCAGCGGCACGCCGGTCTCGGGCGACAACGGCTATGTCAGCAACGGGCTGATCGAGCCCTATGGTATCGCCATCGACGGCTCGGGCAACGTATGGGTGGCAAGCGACAATACCAGCGGCCCGCTGACCGAGTTTGTCGGTGCGGCCGTGCCGGTAGTCACGCCGATTTCAGCGGGAGTCGAGTACAAGGAACTGGGCACGAGACCATAGCAAAACGCCGGACGGACCATCTGCCCATCCGGCGCTCGCCGCGTCATTCAAGCTGCTCGGGAATAATCAAGAGAATCTCGACTCTGGCGGTCTGGCCATCCTGCATGGCCGGACGGAACTGCCATTTTTCCAGCGCGGCGAGCACGAACTGGGCCTGGGGAAAGGCCGGCGGGAAAACGATGCTGAGCGCCTCGAAGCGTCCCGCCTGATTCACGAAGCCGTGCACCATGAGGGCGTCGGCGTCGATGGCGCCGGCCTCGAGATTGGGGCGCACGATGTTGTACGGCCAGGGCGCATCGAGACGCGCGATGGTGCCGCCCGCCGATGCATCGTCCGCAAGCGGAAGCGAATACTGCAGGACCCAGCTCCGCTTCATCCCCACGTGCAGATAAACGGTGTAGGCGACCCTGCCGTTCCAGACACCGCTCATCCCCGGAAACTGGTCCTCGAGCGACGCTCCGACCACAACGGCGCTGAAACGGCCGTCCTTGGGCAGAGTGATTTCCGTGGCCGAGTCCGAGCTTCCTCCGGCGCCTGCGGATCTGGTTCCTGTGGGCGCTCCGGACACGGAACCGTCCGGCTTGCCGGCGGAGGAAGCGTAACCGGAGTCGTTCGCTTTGCCCGCGGGATCCTGACTCGCGCCGGAATCGTCTCCCGGCTTGGGGGAAGGATTGCCCGCGCCGCCCTGCGAGGGGTCGTGCGGCTGGCCCGGCGCCAGGACTCCCTGTGCATTTGACGGCGCGCTCTCGCTCACCGGCGGCAAAGCGGCGCTGCCTTCTCTCATGCGCAGGTCGGAGAGAGAAAGAACCGAAGCCGGAGTTGGTTCTGCCGCCGCCTGCGAAGTCGCAACGGGAGGGATTTGCGCCTGCTGCGGAAGGTGGATCTCGATCGGTGAAGTGGTGCTCGCCGCCACGAGCGGTTTCGGCGAAGGCTTCGGGCCGGATGAGATGTTGACGTCGGCCAGAGATTTCTCTTCGTTGGGACGTTCCGCCGAAGGCGTCGCATTGGCGGCAGTCGGATTTTGAGGCAGCGGCGGAACGATCTTCTTCACGGGCTGCCGGCTCGGCGTCCAAATAAACGCCTGTGGTACGGGAACCTGCTCGGTGAGCGTGATCGGCTTCGGCAGGTCGGCCTGGATGAGCGTCTGCGGGCCGCGCTTCGTCTGCGCCACCTGGCGCAAAGATGACACGGCCGGCTTCGCTTTGCCGTTCGAAGCAGGAGCGCGAGCTCCGGATTTCGGGCGCGGGTAAGCGAGACGGGCTGCGGCCGCGCGCTTCTGCTGGTCCGGAGTGTGCAAGTCGAGCTGGCGGACGTCGAAGTGTTCCGTCGACACTCTGGCGACGGGCGGCTTGTACGCGACGCTGAACCAGGTCACGGCCGCCGCCAGACCGTGAAAGAAGATGGATGCCGCGAACGACGTGGGCCGTGGTCCCGGACCAGTCTGCTCGGTGAAGAGCGTGATGGTGTGAAAAGACATCATCGCGGGCTGCATTCCTTCACAGGCGCTTTGCAGGCGGTCAACAATTTTTCCGGCGCAATCCCGGCGCATGTCCCGAAAGAGAATCGATTTCCCGGCGTGCATTTGTTGGTTCCGCTATAGCACGGAAGATGCAGACGCCGCTGCCAGCCGCCAAATGAAAGCGGGATAAACTGATCGCAGTTCGACCCGCCATGAACGAACGCCGCATGAATCCGGTATTTTCCGTTCCGGGGGTCCATGATTGCCATGTCCAGAATCGCTCATTGTGTTGTTTTCCCCCATAGCACATTTGGTTCCTCATTGGGGCACGCGAACGATTCTGGGAGGAATAGGCTTGATTCCCGGGACTACACTGAAACCGCACTGCGCGTTTGCGCTCCAGGGAAAGGAGTTAGCAGCGCGCTCGGTGTGCACCATCTTCTGAAAACGAGAAGGTGCGCTGGCGCAGTCGCGACGGAAAAGAGATCGCCGATCCGAGGAAAAAGGATCGACGAGACCCGTCGGCGGGATGCGGAGTTTACGGAGCTGATCGAGGCGGACTTGCCCGTCGCTGCGGTTGAGGCAGGCAGAGAAAGGCGGAGCTGGCGCGAGCCGGCTCCAGCGGTAGTGGGATGAACCGAAGACTCATCACGATCCTCCTGGTTGCAATCGTGATCGCCAGTCTCTGCGCCTGGGCGGTCTATCGCATCGTCAGCGGCAGAATGACGGCGTCAACCCCCGAGGCGACGACGCAGGTCATTGCGGCAGCCAAGGATATTCCCTTGGGAGCGGTGATCACTCCCGCCGACCTGACCACATCGAAGATGACAGGCACGCCGCCCAAGGGCGCGATTCTAAAGCAGGAAGACGCCATCGGCCGCGGCGTCGTGAGCGAGATTTTCCAGGGTCAGCCGATTCTGGACAAAAACCTTGCGGGCTTTGGCTCCGGCGGCGGACTGGCGCCCACCATCCCCCAGGGCATGCGCGCCTGCGCCGTGCGAGTGGATGACGTGGTCGGTGTTGCTGGGTTCGTGATTCCCGGCATGCGCGTCGACGTGCTGGTCTCGGGCAACCCGCCGGGACCTTCGAGCTCCACGCAAGGCGTGGTGACCAAAACGATCTTGCAGAACATTCAGGTTCTCTCCGCCGGCACCGACATTCGGAGGGATGCCGAGGGCAAGCCGCAACAGGTGCAGGTGGTCAACCTGCTGGTGACCCCCGAGCAGGCCGAGACGCTCAGTCTGGCCAGCACCTCGCTGAAGGTCCAGTTGGTGCTGCGCAACCCGCTGGACACGCAGATCGCCAAGGTCCCGGACACGGCGATGGGCAATCTCTTCGGCGAGCCAACCGCTCCCGCCAGGAACGTAGAAGCGGCACGCAAGGCGAAGAAGGCCGCCCCGAAGCCCTTTTCGATGATTGTGATCAACGGCTCCAAAGTCACGGAAGAGAAGTTCGCACCACCCGAGGGACAGCATTGAGAACGAAGGTTTGGTTCACCATCGTATCCTTGAGCGCGCTGTCGTTGGCAATGAGCGCCGGGCCAGCCCTGCCGGCGCAGAGCGCACCCGCGCCGGCGCCCGCGCAGGCCGCGGCGGCTATGCCGCCAGCAGCAGAGAATGCCTACGAGGATTCGACCAACGAACTGTCGGTCGCCGTGGGGAAGTCCGTGCTGGTGGATTGCGCGCAGCCGATTCATCGTGTCGCCGTTGGTCTGGGCGAGGTCGCGGAAGCCACGGCCATCAGCCCGACCGAAATCATGATCGCCGGCAAAGCCGCAGGCGAGACCAGTCTGATCATCTGGGACATTCGCGGCGGACGTCAGTTCTTCAATGTGAAAGTGCATCCTCCGGCCGAGATCTCGGCCGACAATCTCGATGCCGTCCGGCGCGAGCTCAGGACCGAGCTCCCCGGCCAGACCATCCGCGTCACCTACAGCAACAAGAGCATCTTCCTGCGCGGGACGGTGAACGATCTGGGCAGCTCGGCGCGCGCCGTGCAGATCGCCTCGTCGGTCGGGAAGGTCGTGAACCTTCTCGACGTAAATGTGCCCAAGTCGGATCCGCAGATCCTGCTCAAGGTGCGATTCGCCAGCGTGGACCGCAGCCGGGCCAGACAACTCGGCGTCAACCTGTTCGACGTGGGCATCGGGAACGCCCTGGGCGGTGTGTCGACCGGCCAGTTCACTCCGCCGACTTACTCGAACGGCGGCAGCGCGACCGGCTCGGAATCGATCATGGGGTCGTCCGGCCAATCGGTCTTCTCGCAGCAGGGAAACCTGTTTGCCTATCTCCCCGGCCTGAACGCGGGCGCCGATATTCACGCCCTGGAAACCAAGGGCGTCGTGCAGGTCCTGGCGGAGCCGAACGTGATGGCGACCAACGGCAAGGAGGCCAGCTTCCTGGCGGGCGGAGAGTTTCCCTATCCGGTCGTGTCGGGCACCTCGGGCGGCACCGCTGCGGTCAGCCTCGAGTTCAAGGAATACGGCATCCGGCTGAACTTTATTCCCACCATCACGCCGCGTGGAACCATCCGGCTCCAGGTGGCCCCGGAAGTCAGCGCTCTCGACTACAGCCACGAAGTGTCGATCTCCGGCTTCGAGGTGCCGGGAATCACCACGCGCCGCGTCAACACCGAAGTCGAGCTGTCTGACGGCCAGAGCTTCATCATCGGCGGCCTGCTCGACAAGAGCGTCACCGAAACCTTCCAGAAGATTCCTTTCATCGGCGATATTCCAATCCTGGGCAAACTCTTCCAGTCGGAGTCGCGAACCAGGAACGATACGGAATTGATCGTGATTGTCACGCCCGAGATCGTGGCGCCGCTTCCGGCCGATGCTGCGCTGCCGGATCTTCACTATCCGCAGAAGTTCCTGCCGCCCAACTCGAACGTCCCCATGCACCATCCGGACGAGAGAACGGCGGAGACCGCGCTGCCGCCTCCTCCGGCTTCCATCCCGGTGGAGAAGCTGATCGAAAGCATGAAGCCGGAACAACCGCTGGTGATCGAGAGCGCGAAGGGCGGATTCGGCAATGGCGGCGGGATGATAAGCCAGGGTGGAGGCGCCGCAACGACAGCCGGCGCGGGAACGCCTTCGCCATAGGCTTCGTGGCGCACGGATGCCCGGCAATCTCCAGGCAGTCTCAGGCAAACGGATGAATCCGCTGCAAAGGACGGCGAAGGTTCTGCGGCAATTCTTTGCGCCGCACGGCGCGGGAACGCCTCAGGGACCGCTCCAGGTTCTGAACGCGACGCGCGGCGCCATCCTGGCCACGCGCCTTGAAGCTGCGACTTCGAGCGCCGCGCGCCGCAAAGGGTTGCTGGGGCGCGACCGTCTCCTGCCCGGCGAAGGATTGTGGATCGTTCCCTGCGAATCCGTGCATACCTTCTTCATGCGATTCCCCATCGACCTCGTCTATCTCGACCGCAAGAACCGCATCCGGAAGGTGCGCAACGCAGTGGGTCCCTGGCGCTTGTCGGCGTGCCTGTCCGCGCACAGCATCTTGGAACTGCCCGCCGGAACCATCCGCGAGACGCGAACCGAGCGGGGCGACACGATTGAGATCGTGCCCGCGCCCTCGGCGGAGAACAGTGCCTGGAAATCAACCGGCGGCCGCGGCTGAGGTTCGCCGGGACGAGGCGCGCGCGAACAGATACCACACCAGCCAGGCCGGCGCCGTCCACAGATACGCCGTCGAGTGAAGCCCGAAACGCGAGATGAACAGAAGCTCCACGGCGATACAGAGCAGCGCAAGAATCGTCAGCATGGTTTGCGAAGTACCGCGGCAGACCGCGAAGAGGATCGCGGGGATCGCGATGGCCTGGTCGAAGATCCAGCCGAACGGGGCGACGAAAAGTGAAACCAGCACCAGCAGGTTTCCGTGCTCCATCCAATCCCACTCGCGGCGCCGGGGCCAGAACCATGCCACGGCCCAGACGCCGCCGATCATGGCCGGAACGAATGCCAGCCACTCCCATGCAGGATGAATCGAGTCGCGAATCACCGCGCCGAGGCAGGGTGTGAACTCCCGTGTGATGACCGACGTTCGCATGTAGTACGCGTATTGGCTCCACGCCGAGGGATCTACCCAGGTCGTCAGCAGGCCCCCGGCCAGGAAAGCCGTTGCGCCGCCGGCCAGGATGCGATAGCTCCGCGAGACGACGATCCAGATCAGCATCACGAGGGCAAATGGTAGGAACAGGTGCGGCTTGAGCGTGCAGAACCACAGCGCGGCGCCGGCCGCGAACGGGCGTGTCTTGTGGTAGCGCAGGAAGAGAGCCAACCCGAACAACAGCAGATTCGAGGTTTGCCCGAGAAGTACGCAGCATAATGCGGGCGGAAAGCAGTAGCCGAGCCAGTCGAGGTGGCCGCCTCGGCCTCCGAAAAGCTTCCACAGAATCCGCACCGAGGCGGCGAGAAGCCCGAGCATCGCCAGCGACCACGGGAGCGCCGAGGCCATGGGGCCGATGTAGCCCAGCGGTACGGCCAACGGGAGCGCCCAGGGAGTGTTCCGCATGTAAAAGGAGCCTCCGCCCTGAAAACCGGCCTCCCGCTCGATGCGGTTCAAGGCGTCCGGATCGTATGGATTGCCGTGACGGGCAAGTTGCTGGCCCGTGGCCCAGTAAACAATAAAATCGCGCCGGGCCACGACAGCTCGATTGAACGGCATGTAGCTGAGAAACAGTACGGTGTAGACGGCCGCCAGCGCGCAGGCGACCGCGATCGATAGCATTGTGATTTCGCGGTCTCTCTTCACCGGGCAGGCGCCTTTCTATTCTCGATCATCGCAATTATATCGGCGATGCAGGATTGATTATTGCGCTTGAACGGCGCGTGATCTGCGGGGAGCGCCAAGATCGCCAATGAACCGTGGATGGGGCCGGGCCGGGATCAGGCGGACTCGGCTGCGGGCAGAGCCGCAGCCTTGACGGCCGAAGCGCGCGCGAGGAGATACCACGCGAGCCATACGGGCGCGGTCCAGAGCCAGAGCGGGGAGGTGACCGGGACGAAGCAGATCTCGATATCGGCGAGAAGAATGATCAGCGCCAGAATCGCCAGCAGCTTCCGGGAGCGGGTGGCGTAGGCGGCGTTCAGCAGGCCGGGGATCGCCAGGCACTGATCGTAGAACCAGCAGTAGGGCGCGGCCACCAGAGAAACCAGCATGAGCGCGCCGTTGTGATTGATCCAGTCCCACGATGCGCGGCGGCGCCAGTAGTAGGCGGCCGCCCAGAGACAGCAGAGCGCGGCCGGCAGGTACTGCAGCCACACCGCCCCGGGCAGGAGCCAATGGCGCATGGCGCCGGCCAGGCAGGGAATGAAATCGTTCTCGACCGCGGGCGAACGCATCAGGCGGACGTAGCCGTCCCATGCCGTCGGGTCGATCAGAAATGCTGCCCCGCTGCTGAGAACGATGGCCGTGGCAGCTCCGGCCAGGATCTTGTAGCCGCGGGAAACCACGATCCAGACCGTCAGCGCGGCGGCGAAAGGCAGGAACAGATGCGGCTTGAGGGCGCAGAGCCAAAGCGCCGCGCCGGCGGCGTACGGGCGGCGGCCGTGCCAGCGCAGAAAAAGGATCAGGCCCAGCAGAGAGAACAGCGACGTCTGTCCCATTGTCAGACAGATCAAGGCCGGCGTGAACGACAGCCCGAGCCAGTCGATGCGATTGGCCGGAGAGCCGTGCAGCTCGCGAACGATGCGGACCGCGACGGCGAAACAGGCCAGCAGAAGGAGAGTCCACAAGATGGCCGCAACCCGCAGCCCCATGAATCCAAGGGGATAGGCCAAAGGAAGCGCCCAGGGCGGGTTGCGCATGATCAGAACTGCCCGCACGTCCAGGCCGGCGGAGTGCTCCAGAGCCGAGACGGCTTCCTGGTCGTAGGGATCGCCATGGCGGACGAGTTGCTGCCCGGTGGCCCAATAAGAGACAAAGTCGCGCGAGCCGGCCAATTTGCCGGCCACCGGCACGGCGAAGATCAGCAGCGTGGTCAGCGCGAGTGCCAGTCCCGCAACGATCGCGATCGCTACCTGGGCAACGTCGATCCGCTCCCCATCCAGCTTGCCGGCCATGAAGGCCATTCTACGGTAGATGCAGGGGTCTCAGACCGTGGCCCGCCGCAATGGACCTGCTTCCGTCAACGCGCGGGCATCGTGGGTCGGCGTAAGACGGGCAGGGTCGCCGCCGGGTCTGGTGTGCGGAAAAGCGTTTACTTGCACCACGATGTGGGCAGTCAATGTATACGCAGCGGGCCGATGAATTGACGTCTGTAAACCGGCGTAGACAGTCGCCAAAGCCGCTCAAAAACGCCGCGCTTGCAAGGTACTGATTCTAAAACGACGGAGATTTTGCCCGGGAGTGGCACGTCAGGTGCTAGGTAGAAAGTGCCCGGCTGAGGCTGGGACTTTGAACTCTCGGAGAGAACTACATGAACAATATGCTTCTGGCCCTCTATGTGAGACTCCAGAACCTGATGAGCCGCGAGGAAGGTCAGGATCTGGTGGAGTACGCCCTTCTGGTTTGCCTGATTGCGCTGGCGGCCATCACCGGCGTGAAGAACGTTGCCACGGCGGTCTCGACCGTCTTTAACAACATCAGCAACTCGCTGGCGTAGCTTCTGGAGACACCACGCACCCAGAATCTCAGCTCTTGCGCGGGAGGACGCAGCTTTGCCGAATGGCGAAACGCGCCCTCCTGTCGAAGTGCAACCGTTCTGAAGGTTGAACCGCAGGCAACGGGACGGGGGCAGATAAATGGGGTACTTGCTCCCGTTCGCGTAGGTCACAAGAGACCGTGAATCCCTATTTCCCGGCGCGCTGGAATATAGCCGAAGGAGAATCGATGAACGACGTACTTCTGAAGATATATGTGAAGTTCCAGAGCCTGATGATCCGCGAGGAAGGTCAGGACTTGGTCGAATATGCCCTGGTGGTTTGCCTCATCGCGCTGGCGGCCATCACCGGCGTGAAGAATGTTGCCACGGCGGTTTCCACCGTGTTCAACAACATCAGCGCTTCGTTGGCGTAGTTTTCGGAGACGCAACAAACCCAGATCCTCAGCTCCTGCGCGGGAGGATGCGTTCTCGGCCAAGGGTCGGGGCGCACCTCCCGGCGTCGGATCACGCGCTCTGAACGCAAGGCAACTCGTTGCCGGACAGGAACGCGGAAAGTGACCGCCAGTTCCGTTCCGTGCAACGCGCAAGAATGCAGGCTATTGCGATCCTCCGGGTGAATCCGGAAGGTCTGAAGGGGGAACGAAAGATGCGTAGCATACTTCTGAACCTGTACGTGAAATTCCGGGACCTGAGGAGCGGCGAGGAAGGCCAGGACCTGGTTGAGTACGCACTGCTGGTCGCGCTCATCGCACTCGTTTGCGTGTCCAGCGTCACCAATGTCGCGAATGCCGTCAACAGCGTGTTCAATCAGATCAGCAACTCGCTGGCCTAAACGGCAGCTACGGCATTCGTCCACGGCTGCAACGCCCTCGCGAACGGAACACGCATCCAGCTCAAGGCCGGACCGAACCGTCCGCGCATGGACCGACAGCTCCGATCAAGGAGCGCCGGACAATTGGGAGACCCGAGCCAGCGGCATCTCGGGCCGGCTTTATCGGATCCTCTTTTTATATCAGGACCCTGGATCCCGCGCGAGAACGCTACGTGCGCCGGATTCAGGCTCATCCGGGTCGATCTCGAAATCCTCTGGACGTTGTTCACTGATAATGAGGTGAGATGAACTTCTTAGGAAATAGGATCTTCAACGCGGTTGCATGGCTCCGGAACCTGAAGGACAGTGAAGCCGGCCAGGACCTGGTCGAGTATTCACTGCTTGCCACACTGATCGCGCTCGCCTGCATTGCCGGCGTGAAGCATGTGGCCACGGCTGTGAGCACGGTCTTTAATAACGTTAGTTCGTCGCTCGCCTAGCTTTCTTGGAGGACGCACAGTCACACCCTGGACCGGCGCTCCTGTCCGATCCTCCATCTTCGCAAACTGCGGGGTTCGGCGCGTCCAGGTCTCTCTGGAGTACCGGCCCCGCATTTGTTTGGTCCGCCGGTGTGCTAATAGTTGAAGAGTGAAATGGACGGCGACATCGGCGCAGCGGAAGGCTTTGCTTTGCCTCTTGTTCAGCGGCGCCATCTTCATCGCCTGGGGTTCGTTTATCGCGATGACCTCCTACTCCGGCAGGGGGGCCTTCAAAGCGATCTACTACGGCGCGCGCTGCCTGATGCAACACAGCGACCCCTACAACCCAGCCGTTCTGCAGCAGTTCTATGAGTCGGAAGGCGGCAAATTCCCGCCGAACCCCGCCGACGCTCTCCTGTTTCGCCGCGCCATGCTGGTCTGCGTCAACCTTCCCACTTCTCTCTTTCTGATCGCACCGCTTGCGCTGTTGCCGTGGAAGACTGCCTCCCTGCTCTGGATGGCGCTGAACGCCGCCGGTCTCTTGTTCGCAGCCCTGCTGGTCTGGATTGTTGCCGGGAGGCGCTCTCTCAGGACCTCGACGATCCTGATCTGCCTCTTGCTCTCGAACGCCGAGCTTGTCCTTGCGCTCGGCAACCTCGCCGGTCTTGTCGTCAGTCTCTGCATCCTCGCGGTCTGGTGCTTCCTTGAGGACCGGTTCGTGCCCGCGGGCATCCTCTGCTTGGCAATCGGCCTCGCCCTCAAGCCGCACGATGCGGGCCTGGTGTGGTTTTACTTCCTGCTGGCGGGAGGCGTTCATCGCAGACGGGCTCTGCAGACTCTGGCGGTGGTCGCCGTGCTTGTGCTGCCCGCCGTTCTCTGGGTCTCATCCGTCTCCCCGCAGTGGCCGCAGGAATTGCGCTCCAACCTGCTCCTGCTTTCCGCGCACGGCAGCGTTAACGATCCCGGGCCCGATTCGCTCACCTTTCATTCCGCCGACTACGTGATCAGCCTGCAGGCGCCGTTCAGCGTTTTTCTTGACGATCCGCGCTTCTACAACCTCGCCAGCTACTTGATCTGCGGATGGCTCCTTCTCGCGGGCGCCGTTCGGGTGCTCCGGTCGCGCTTCACAAAACAGAACGCGTGGATCGCGCTCGCCGCCGTCGCGGCGCTCTCCATGCTGCCCGTCTACCACCGGGCCTACGACGCCAAGCTGCTCCTCCTCACCGTTCCTGCATGCGCTTTGCTGTGGGCCGAGGGCGGGCGCCTGAAGTGGATCGCCGGCCTATTGACCACCCTCGCCCTAGTCTGCACAGCCGACGTCCCCGCGACGATTCTCCTGGTCATCATGAACAGCCTGAAGATCGGCGCCGCCGGGATCTGGGGCAAACTGCTCATCGTCCTTCTGTTGCACCCTGCTCCGCTCGTTCTTTTGGCGACAGGCGCTTTCAATTTGTGGGTATACTTCCGGCGCACCGCCCGGGAGAATCGGGAATCCGCACTGGCGAGCGGTCCGCTTGGCGCGGTCGAATAGGCGATTGACTGACCGGGCTTCCGGGCAGCAGAAGAAAGCCGCGCGCGGCGCGGAAAGGTTCGCTAATTCGTCAACGGCCGCGAGGTTGCGCGGGGCTATAATCGCGTCAACCCGCAGCGCCTTGAGCCGCGGATTCCTATGGTGCTGCCTTCCGACATAAGACCAAGTCATTTCCTCTTGGCGACTGAATTCGGCCTGACCGCGGTCGCAGTGGCGACGGCGTTCGTCTGGCCGCGGCTTGGCGGCGGCTTCTTCAGGCGCATCGAGCGAAGCTTCGCGCGGCTCTCGCGCCGCAGCGGGTCTCCCGTTTACGTCGGGCTGGGCGTGGTCGTGCTTCGCCTGGCCATCCTCCCGCTCTTTCCCGTCCCCCTGCCGTTCGTGCCCGACGACTTCAGCTTTCTGCTGGCCGGAGACACGTTCGTTCACGGGCGCCTGACGAACCCAACCCCCGCGATGTGGTCGCACTTCGAAACCATCCACATCACCATGCAGCCCACCTACCAGTCGATGTACTTCCCGGGACAGGGGCTGTTGCTGGCCCTGGGTCAGATCCTGTTCGGGCAGCCGTGGTTTGCCGAGCTGCTCATGGATGCCTTGATGTGCGCGGGCCTGACCTGGATGTTGCAGGCGTGGCTGCCGCGCAAGTGGGCGCTCCTGGGCGGAATGATCGCGGTGTTGCGTCTCGGCCTCTTCAGTTTCTGGATCAACACCTACCATAGTGCGGCGCTGCCCGCCGCGTTTGGCGGCGCGCTGGTGCTGGGCAGCCTGCCGCGCCTGATGAAGACCGGGCGGTTCCGCTACGGCTTGTTGATGAGCGCCGGGATCGCGCTGCTCATTCTCACCCGGCCCTATGAGGGATTCCTCTTGTGTTTGCCGGTGGCAATCGTTCTCGGCCGCTGGATCGTCAAAGGCAAGACCCGGCCGCCGCTCGGCATCCTCGCGCGCCGCGCCGTCGCTCCATTGCTCCTTGTCCTGGCTACGGTGGCGTGGCTGGGCTACTACGACTACCGCGCGTTCGGCAGTCCGCTCACGCTTCCCTATACGATCGACCGGCAAACCTACGCGATCGCTCCGTACTACGTCTGGCAGCATCCGCTGCCCGAGCCGGCCTACCGGCATCCTGTATTGCGCAATTTCTACGAAGTCGAAGAGCCGGCGTTGTACTACCGGGTCCACTCCCTCACGGGCTTTCTGCCCTGGACGGCCGTGAAGGTCGCATTCAACCTGCTCTTCTTCACCGGGTTCTGCCTCCTCCCTCCGCTCTTCATGGTCCGGCGCGTCTTTCTCGATCGCCGGCTCCGCTTCCTGGTCGTGTGCGTTCTGGTTCTGGCGGCCGGAGTGCTGATCGAAATCTATCTCCTTCCCTACTATGTCGCCCCCTTCACCGCGGTCTTCTATGCGATCGGACTGCAGATGATGCGCCACTTGCGGGCATGGAAATCCGGGGTAAGCCCCGTGGGCCTCGCCTTGGTGCGATTCACGATCACTGCTTGCGTCGTCATGGCCGGCGTTCGTGGGCTCGCCGAGCCCCTGCATCTCGGGCCTGCCGAGTGGGCGCCTGGGAACTGGAACCTGAACTGGTTCGGCCCGCAGCATTTCGGAACCGAGCGGGCCCGGATCGAAGCCTGGCTCGAGCAGCAGCCCGGCAAACAACTGGTCATCGTGCGATATGCCGCCGATCACCATCCATTCGACGAGTGGGTCTATAACCAAGCCGATATCGATGATTCCAAAGTCGTATGGGCAAGGGAAATGGGCCCTGCGGATAATTTGGAGTTGATCCATTATTACGGGGACAGGAAGGTCTGGCTGGTTGAGCCGGACGCCATGCCGGCGCGCCTTTCACCCTACCCGGTGACCGAACGGACCGCCGGGAAATGAGCCAGCCGGAACAGGTTCGCGGCTGCGCTCATGCGGAAGGTCGGAGGCCGCCGCGATTGGGCCGTGCGGGAACCGCCAAGGGATTCAGCGAATGATCAACGGGAAACGAATTGCCGTGGTAATGCCGGCGTACAACGCCGAGAAGACGCTGGAGCAGACCGTCCGCGAGTTTTCCGACGTGGTCGACATCAAGATTCTGGTCGACGACTCCAGCAAGGACAAGACCGCGGAGCTGTCGCGCAAGCTCGGCGTGCGGACTTTCGTCCACGACGCGAACTACGGCTACGGGCGCAACCAGCAGACCTGCTACCGCGAGGCGCTCAAGGCCGGCGCGGACATCGTGGTCATGGTGCATCCCGACTATCAGTACACGCCTTTGCTGGTTCCGGCTATGGCCGGCATGGTCGCCAGCGGCGTCTACGACATGGTGCTGGGATCGCGGATTCTCGGCGCTGGGGCCCTCAAGGGCGGCATGCCGCTCTACAAATACATCTCCAACCGGGTGCTGACGGCCTTCCAGAACCTCATCCTCGGCGTGAAGCTCTCGGAATACCACACTGGCTTCCGTGCGTTTTCGCGCGAGTTGCTGGAGACGCTGCCGATCCTCGAAAACTCCGACGACTTCGTCTTCGACAACCAGATGATCGCCCAGGCGGTAATGTTCGGCTTCCGCATCGGCGAGATCTCGTGCCCTGCCAAGTACTTCCATGAAGCCTCCTCCATCAACTTCCGGCGCAGCGTGAGGTACGGGCTGGGCGTTCTGGCCACGACGATGAGCTTTCTGTTACACAAACTCGGCATTCGCCGCTCGCCGCGTTTCGGCGCCAGGGGCCGCAAACTGACCCCGCAATACGACTCGCAGGGCGAGTCGCAGTCGTGAGGTTCGGTATGTGCGCCAGGAGTAAGACGCCCGGTGGGCAATTCGAACTTCGAGCCTGGCATCGGGTCCTGATCTTCCTCGTCGCTTGCGCCGTGCTGTTCAGCCGGCGGCCGGAGGCCATCCTTCACGCGCAGTTCTACGCTGAGGACGGGCACGTCTGGTTTGCCGAGGCATACAACCTCGGCTGGTTGCACGCGCTCTTTCGCGCGCAGGACGGATACTTCCAGACGGTTGCGCGGCTCGGCGGGGCGCTGGCCCTGCTGGCGCCGTTTGCACAGGCGCCTCTGGTGCTGAATCTCATCGCCATCGCCATCCAGGCCCTGCCGGTCAATCTGCTGATGAGGGCGCGCTCCGCGGGCTGGGGGCCGTTGCGATTCCGGGCGATTCTAGCCGCCGTCTATCTGGCGCTGCCCGATACCGGGGAGGTCGGCTTCGGCATCACCGAGTCGCAATGGCTGCTCGCGCTGAGTGCGTTCCTGTTGCTGGTGGGCGACGCTCCGCGCGGCCGGGCAGGCCGGATCTTCGACCTCGCGCTGATTCTTTTGTCCGGCCTGTCGGGACCCTTCAGCATCTTTCTCCTGCCCATAGCCGCCTTTGTTGCGTACAGGCGCCGGGGCCGCTGGCCATGGTCGCTGGCCGGCGCATTGGCGGCATGCGCGTTCATCCAGGCCTTGTCCCTCCTGGTCATCGATCGCTCCGGCCGTCTGCATTTTCCGCTGGGCCCAACCCCCGGGCTCTTCGTGCGCATCCTCAGCGGGAACGTCCTCTTGGGCTCGATTCTTGGCTACACGCAGATGGGCTACTCGCCGGGGACGGGAGTCTTCATCTTCCTCTTGTGTGTTGTCGTCGCCGGGTCTGTCGTCGTCGTGGCGTGTTTTCTCCGGTCGGACATTGAGATGAGGCTCTTCCTGGTGTTCTCGGGACTGCTCTTTGCCGCTGCGCTCCTGTCCCCGGTCGTCTATCCGCCCAAAGGCTACACAGTGTGGATGGTGCTGGCCCAAACTCGCGGCGGGCACTACTGGTGCCTCCCCTCCCTCGCCTTTGCCTGGTCATTGATTTGGATGATGCGGCAGCGAGAATCCGTCGCCAAGGCCATCGCCATCGTCTTCTTGTGCGCGATGTGCCTGGGCGTAATCCGGAACTGGGAGCTGCCGGCGTTCAAAGACTTACATTTTGCGGAATACGCCCGGAGTTTTGAGGGCGCGCCCGCGGGCACGGTGATGGTCATCCCGGAGAATCCCGAAGGCTGGACGATGCAGCTCGTCAAGAAGCCCATCCGGTGATGCCGCGCGCTGCGCGATAGCTGAGACGCGTTGGTGGAGCAACAATGAATGCGATGACACAGCAGCAGAAGCCGCCGTTCGAGCTCAATGGCTGGCAGCATGTCGCGGTCTTTTTGTGTGCATGCTTGCTGGTCGTCTCGCGCAGGCCGGACGCGGTCTTTCACGCGCAGTTCTGCTGCGAAGACGGACACGTCTGGTTTGCCGACGCCTATAACCTCGGCTGGTGGAACGCGCTCTTCCGCGCGCAGGATGGCTACTTCCAGACCGTCCCCCGCCTCGCCGCGGCCCTTGCACTGCTCGTGCCTCTGGCGCTGGCTCCCCTGGTCACGAACCTCCTCCACATCCTCGTGCAGGCCGCGCCTGTCAGCGTGCTGCTCGGTTCGCGCTCCTCGGCGTGGGGCAGCCTGCGCTTCCGTGCCTTGATGGCGGCAGTCTACATCGCGCTGCCCAACAATGCCGAGATGACCTTCGGCATCACCTGGGCGCAATGGCAGTTGGTCCTTTGCACGATTCTTCTGGTCGTCGCGTCGGCGCCGCGCGGATGGCCCGGCCGGACATTCGATTGCATTTTCTTTTTGCTTTCTGGCCTTTCCGGGCCGTTCTGCATTCTCGTTCTTCCCATCGCCGCTTTTCTCGCATGGAAACGCAGAGAATGGTGGCGCTGGGTGCAGTGCGCGGTCCTGGCGGTATGCGCATTGACGCAGCTCTACAGCCTTCTGATCCTCGATCCCAAAGGCCGTGCCAACTTCCCCATCGGCATCGACGCTGCGATCTTCACGCGTATGTTGGCCGGCAACGTGTTCGCGGGAGCCGTGCTAGGCCGCGTCCGGTTGGCGGTGCTTCCGGGAACCGGCGCGTTCGTGTTCCTGCTTTGCGTCGCGGTGGTCGGAACCGCGATCGTCGTCGCGTGTTTCCTGAAGGCGCGCCTGGAAATGAAGCTCTTCCTCGTGTTCACCTGCCTGATCTTTGCCGCGTCGCTCCTGCATCCCAGCGCCTATCCGCCGCCCGGCTCGACGATGTGGCAGCTGATGGTCAAAGCGGTCGCGATCCGCTACTGGTTCTTCCCCTCGCTCGCCTTCGCGTGGACGCTGCTTTGGTGTGTGCGAAGCGGGACTGTGATCCTGAAGTCCGCCGCCAGCGTGCTGGTCTGCCTGATGGCTTTCGGCATGTTGATGAATTGGAGAATCCCTGCCTTCCAGGACTTCCACTTTGCCCAATACGCGAGAGCCTTCGAGGCGGCGCCGCCGGGAACGGTCATGGTGATTCCCGAGTACTGGGAGGGTTGGAACATCCGGCTCGTCAAGCACGCATCTCGCTGAGCCGAGCGTCTATCTTTATGACTCGCGAAATCCAAACCGGCGGTAAACTGGCGGCGAGACGCAACCCCTCTGTGAGGTTCCGATTGGCCTTGATGCTCGGTTCCAATTGCGCGAGGTTGGCCGTTGCCGGCATTCTACTTCCGCTCTGCGCCGCGCTCGCGGCGGCCCAGCCGCGCAGCCCCGGCGCTCAGGTTACCGTAACCGTCGTCGACGAGAATGGCCAGGCGGTCGAGGGCGCGCAAGTGACCATCGCCGAGCCGGGACTCGAGCCGGCGACCCAGTGGACGGACTACGCGGGAATCTGCGCCACCGTGCTCCGGCAGAAGCAGCCGTACCGCATCCACGTCGAAAAGCCGGGATTCTACCAAGCCGACGAAAGCGGCGTCGATGCCGCCCAAAGCAGCGTGAGAGTGGCGCTGGCGCATGTGCAGATCGTGCGCGAAGAAGTCAACGTCACTGCGTCGAGCCCGGGCATCGATGTCGAGCAGGTCTCCGACCAGAGCACGCTGAACACGCCTGAGATCGTCAACATCCCCTACTCCGAGTCGCGCGACATCCGCAACCTGCTGCCCTTCAATCCCGGCGTGGTGCAGGACTCGACCGGTCAGGTGCACGTAGCCGGATCGGAGACCTGGGAGACGCTCGACACCCTCGACGGCTTCGACATCCGCTCTCCCGCCGGCGGCTCGCTCAGCCTGCGCGTCAGCGCCGACGCGGTGCGGTCCATCGACTCCCAGACCACGCGCGTCCCCGCCGAGTTCGGCCGCTCCACCGGCGGCGTCATCGCGCTCTACACCGGCATGGGCGACGACAAGTTCCGTTTCAACGCCACCAACTTCATCCCGTCGTTTCGCGATCGGAACGGAATCCGCTTCGACCAGTTCGTCCCGCGCTTCACCTTCTCCGGCCCGCTCAAGCGCGGCCGCGCCTGGTGGTACGACGCCGTCGAAACCGAAATCGACAATATCTACATCACTGAGCTGCCGGCCAACGCCAACACAAACCTGCTCGTGCGCGGCAGCAATCTCGTCAAGCTCCAGGACAACCTGACGCGCTCGGACATCCTCACCGCCGGGCTCCTCTACAACAACTACCACTCACCCTTCGAAGGCATCTCGCCGCTCACGCCGCGCCAGAGCGCCGTCAAGCACAACACACTCGCCTGGTTTCCTTGGCTGCGCGACCAGCAGAACTTCGCCGGCGGCGCGCTGCTCGATCTGGGCCTGGGCTACATGCGGATTCGCGACGGCTACGAGCCGCAGGGCTCGGACCTGTATCAGTTCACGCCCGAACAATCGAAGGGCAGCTACTTCGAGAATTCGATGGGCCGCTCGCAGCGCATCGAGGCAACCGCCGCGCTCTATCTGCATCCGCGGCAATGGGCGGGGCGGCACGACCTGAAGGTGGGTCTCGAGCTAGATCGCATCGCATTCAACCAGAACCAGACGCTCGCGCCGGTCAGCTATCTGCGCGAGAACGGCACGCTGCTCCGCCAGAGCGTCTTCGCCGCCGCGCCTGCCTTCACATTGCACAATGCCGAAATCGGCGCCTATCTCCAGGATCGCTGGCAGCCCGCTAAAGGCTGGCTCGTCGAGCCGGGGCTGCGCTTCGACTGGGACGAAATCGTGCGCCGCCCGCTCGTCTCGCCGCGGCTGGCTCTCGTTTACTCGCCGCCCGCCGGCCGGAACCAGACGAAGATCTCCGCGGGCATCGGCCTCTACTACGAGCATACGCAACTCGAATACCCGATCCAAACCTTCACGGGCGCTCGCTCTGACACTCACTACGCGGCCGACGGACTCACTCCCACCAGGCCGGCGCAGCAGACCGCGTTCACCGCCAACGACAGCCTGCTTCACGAGCCCCGCGCGCTCAACTGGAGCGCCAGCGTCGAGCGCAAACTGCCTTGGTCGATCTTCGCCGGCGTGAACTACGTAGAAAAGCGCACCACGAATGTCTTCACCTTCGCGAACCAGAGCGGGCCGTCGGCGCTCGCGGGTAACTACCTGCTGACCAACGCGCGCGAGGACCGCTACCGATCCGAGGAGTTCGACCTGCGCCGCCTCTTCGCGAACGGCTACACGGTCTACGTGTCCTACACGCATTCGTCGACGCGCACAAGCGCGGCGCTCGACTACTGGCCCACACCCTCGCCGCTTGGCCCGCAGCAGAGCGGCCCGCTCCCGTGGGACACGCCGAATCGCATCGTCTCCTGGGGCTGGCTGCCCGTGCCGATCGCCAAGCTCCGCAGCCACTGGGACCTCGTCTACCGGTTCGACAGCCACAACGGCTTCCCGTTCACGGCGGTGAATGCCGCTGACCAGGTTGCCGGCGCTGCCGGGGCGCAGCGCTTTCCCACGTTCGTCGACTTCAGCCCCGGCTTCGAGTGGAAATTCCACTTTCGCGGCCAGTATTGGGGCCTGCGCGGCGTGCTCGAAAACGCCACGGACAGCCGGAATCCCCTTTTCGTGAACAACGTCGTGGATTCACCCCAATTCGGAACCTTCAGCGAGACGCAGGGCCGGGCCGTCACTGCCCGCATCCGGCTGATCGAATCGAAGTGAGCCGCCAGCCGGCCGCGGCGCCGTGGCGGAACATCGAGCGCAGAGGAAGGGGTCATGCAGGATCTGGGCAAAATGCTGATCGGTGTCGGGCTGCTGCTCGCAGGCATCGGCGCTCTCGTCCTCGTCGCTTCGCGCTTCGGCCTGCCCCTCGGCCGTCTGCCCGGCGACTTCTCGTACAAGGGCAAGAACGTCTCCTTCTACTTCCCGCTCGGTACGTCGATCCTGATCAGTTTGGTCCTCTCGGCCATCCTGTACCTTATCTCGCGCTTCCGCAGGTAGACCCCGTCCACTGCGGACCAACGAGATCGCAGCCGCCGAGGCCGCTCACGCTACAGCGGTCGCAATCAGCGTTCGACCTTGATCACGGCAAGCGTATTCGGCGCGAGGTGCAGTTCGATCGCCCCGCCGGCAAGATGCGTCTCTTCCGGCGCGGGAAGGGCGCTGGCGCGATTCAAGCGCTCAACCTGCTCCGGCGTCGGATCGACCGGCTGGCCCATCGCGGCATACTCCTTCAGGACGTTCCCGTGGTCCGAGTCCATGCGCTGAATAGTGACGCGCGCGTTCGGAGGAAGGTTCCGGAAGACCAGGCGCAGCGTCTTCTCCGGCCCCTGCTGCCCGGGATCGACGAGGTTCCACGCGGCGATTGCCAGGCCGCCCTGCGCGGTCTTGGTCACGATCGCATTCTTCGACGCGCTGGCCAGCCGCTCGCCGCCAAGCTGGTGCAGCAGCTCAAACGTATAGAACGCCGGCTTGTTGATGCCGCCCTTGCCGCGCAGGCCAAACATATCCAGGAACGGCCGGGGGAAGGGTCCGCCCTCCTCGAACACGTCTGAGAAGGTCCAGAACGACATGGAATCGACCAGCCCGTCGCACTCGCGCACGGTGTTCGCGATCGCCGGACCCACAAAGATGGTGTCGCGCGCCCCCATCGCCCCCTGCACGTTCCACTCCGTCAGGAGAAAAGGAAGTCCGGGCGACGACGACGCCTTGATCTCGTCGTGCACCTTGGCCACCGCGCGGCAAACGCGGTCGTCCATCGCGATCTCTTCGTGCGTTCCGAACAGGTTCTCCACGGTGTCGTCCGCGTAGACGTGCGTGGACACGAAGTCGACCGGGACGTGGTTCTCGCCCGTGAACTTGATAAAGTCG
>JBEKUS010000039.1:0-32758 GCA_049514795.1 Occallatibacter sp. | reverse complement strand
ATCGTGGTCCAAAACCTGACCGCTCCGAATGGGCAGCAGGTGAATGCCCGAATCGCAGTACAGAAATACTCCAGGGGAAGACGGCCCAACGGATTGTTCGGGGGGAATATCGGGGAAAGCGAAGTTCAGCAGGACTTCAACGAAGAGCGGCTCATTTACAAGTGCCGATTGGATCCCTCTGCGGATAACAGTGGCTACGCCGGTGTGGTGCGCGTGGTTCGCGACGGCGGCTCGGCCCGGATGGATGGAGACACTCTGGTCATCGAGAACGCGTCATCCGTGATGCTTCTCACGCGGATCGAATGGTTCGCCGACTCGAGCGAGGACAAGGTCGAAGCTCTGCGGCAGGCTGTCGAGCAGTTGAGCCCGGACTATGACGCAATCCTGGAGCGGCACCGCAAAGTCCAGTCGGAAGCTATAAACCGCGTCACTGTGGACTTCGGCGGCGCCTCTCAATATGGAATGTCTTCGGAGGAACTTCTGGCCGATCAGCGGTCGCGGCCGGACTACTCGTCGGCACTCCTGGAGAAGATCTTTGCGATGGGGCGCTACTGGTTCATGTACACCAGCGGCAAATATCCCTCCATGATGGCCGAGACGAACGCCAATATCAACCTGCAGATTGCGCCCGGAGTGCAGGCCGATTTGCGCGAAGGCATGGATGCCTACTTCAATTGGATGGAGAGCCTGGCTCCGGACTTCCGGGTGAACGCAAAGAATATCTTCGGGATGCGCGGAACCCATTATTCCCTCTGCCCGCAACAAAATGTCGGTGTCTCGTTCCATTACTCCTGGGCCGAGTCGACCGGAGAGATCTGGCCTCATCCCTATTGGCTTTCTGCCGGAGGCTGGTGTGTGCGCCCGTTCTGGGATCACTATCTGACGACCGGCGATGTGGATTTCCTGCGCAACCGCGTCGTGCCGGCATATAAAGAACTGGCGATTTTTTACGAGGATTTCCTCACGGTCACAGACAAAGATGGGAATTACATCTTCGCCCCATCTTTTTCGCCGGAGAACAACCCCGCGAACACGGGCCCAGGCGCCATGATCGCGATCAATGCCACCATGGACATTACAGTCTGCCGTGAGGTGCTCACCAACTTGATCGATGCGTGCGAGCTTCTGGGCAGCGACGCCGAAAGCGTGCCGAAATGGAAGGCCATGCTGGCCAAGATGCCGCCGTACTTGATGGAGCCCGACGGTACCTTGAAGGAATGGGCATGGCCCACGCTCGAAGAGCGTTACAGCCATCGCCATGTCTCCCATCTGTATGGGGCCTGGCCGGGCGACGAGATCGATCCCGATCGCACGCCGAAACTGGCTCTGGCCGCGATGATGGCCGACCGCAGGCGGGTGCCGGAAAGGCTGGCCGCTCATGGCCGTTGCCATCGCGCCCTGGTTGGGGCGCGGCTCAAGGACTGCTACATGGTCGACACCGAGCTGCGGCAACTGATCGAGCAGGGCTACGTCGCCACGACGCTCCGCTGTTCTCACGACCCCTGGGCCTTTCCCATGCCCGATGCGCAGGGCGGAATACCCACCATCATGATGGAGATGCTGCTCTACTCGCATCCTGGAGTGATCGAGGTGCTTCCCGCGCTCCCGCCTGGTTTGGTAAAGGGTTCCATCAACGGAATGCTGGCCAAGACTTTTGCACGAATTAACAGTCTGGCCTGGGATATGCGCACCAAAACCGTGGATGTCACCGTGACATCGTTCCGCGACCAGGACGTTACATTGATTGCCCGCTACGGCATCGAAGAGATCACCGCATCCGCAGGCGTGCTGGCCGCGCCGCTCAGGAAAGACACAGCCAACTGTGACCTGCACCTGCCGGAGGGAAAGCCGGTGAAGATCCAGCTCAAGCTTGGCTCGCACATGCCTCTTGAGTGGGTCGATCAGGTGGCCTCTTCTTGACCCGATCCGCGTTGCCGCTCCGGCAGATGCGGAGCGGCAGCGCGGGGGCCCCTCCGAACTTGTAGGGGCAGAGAGTAGATTGGTTGTACCAATGCAACGGAGTCTAATTAGGCTGAATTGGATTCCAGAGAACCGTGTTTCGAAGGGAGTCTTTCCATGTCGTCTTCTGCTGCTGTTGCCTATGCCAGTAAGAACCATCCCCGCTTTCTCGATGAACTGAAGTCCCTGCTGCGCATCCCCTCCGTCTCCACGCTGCCGGAGCACGATGGCGACTGCCGCAAGGCAGCCGAAACGCTGCTCGCCGAACTCACGCGCATCGGCCTGGAGCACGGCCGCCTGATCGAAGGCCAGGGCCATCCACTGGTCTATGCCGATTGGCTCCATGCCGTCGGCAGGCCCACCGTGCTCATCTACGGTCACTACGACGTGCAGCCGCCCGATCCGCTCGACGAGTGGATCACGCCGCCCTTCGAGCCGGTCGAGCGCAACGGCAACCTCTACGCCCGCGGATCGGCCGACGACAAGGGCCAGGTGTGGGCCCAGGTCAAGGCCCTCGAATCGCTGCTTGCCGCCAATGGCAAGCTCCCGCTCAATGTTCGGGTCTTGTTGGAAGGGGACGAAGAAGTGGGAGGGGAGGTGATCGCGAACTACGTCGCCTCCAAGCCCGCCGATCTCAAGTCTGACTTCGCCCTGGTCTCCGACACCGAGCTCTTTGCGCCTGGCCTGCCCACTCTCTGCGTCGGCCTGCGAGGCATGATCTACACCGAGCTCGATGTGAGGGGCGCCAAGACCGATCTTCATTCCGGCATGTACGGCGGCGCCGCGCCCAATCCCTTCGTTGCGCTGGCGCAGATCATCGCCAAACTCAAGGACGAGAACGGCCACATCCTCATCCCCGGCTTCTACGACGATGTTGTTCCCCCGAGCCCCGAAGAGCTCGCCGCCTGGCGCAGTCTGCCCTTCGACGAGGAGGAGTACCGCAAGGCTGAGGTCGGCTCAAAGCAGCTCGTCGGCGAAGCCGGCTACAGCGTCCTGGAGCGCACCTGGGCTCGCCCCACGCTCGAAGTGCACGGCATGCCCGGCGGGTTCATCGGCGCGGGCGCCAAGACCGTGATCCCCGCCAAAGCCCTCGCCAAGGTCTCCATGCGCCTGGTCCCCAACATGACCCCCGCCAAGGCCTTCGCACTCTACAAGAGCTACGTCGAGAAGATCGTCCCTGCCGGCGTCGATGTCGACGTGCGCCTCATCCACTCCGGCGACGCCTGCCTAATTCCCGTCAACAATCGCTTCATCCAGGCCGCCACGCGCGCTCTGCGCGAGGTCTGGGGCAAGGACACGGTCTTCATCCGCTCCGGGGGCTCCATTCCTATCGTCGGCGACTTCGACCGTTACCTCGGCCAGCCCAGCGTCATGATGGGCTTCGGCCTGCCCGACGACAACATCCACGCCCCCAACGAGAAGTTCCTCCTGAAGAACTTCGAGCTGGGCATTCAGTCGATCATCCGATTTCTGGAGGAAGTGGGCGGTTAGACAGGCCCCCGCCGCATCGATCTCTCCGTGCTCCGTCCTTTCGCCACTCATGTGGCGAAAGGGTGGGAACCGACGCTGAGACGTCGCCTTTGTACGGCCGGCCTCCTGGCCGGCTGTCGTGCGGGTCTTCGGGCTCGTACTCCCTCCCCATCGGCATCGCGTAATCTGTTTCCATGGCGAAGTTCGAATCCCCCGCGGATCCCGATCCCTTTGAGCCGCTCGAAGCGGAACTCGAAGCCCTGGCACACGCCGAGGACAGCGCGCCTGAACAGGTCCCCGCCCCCGCCGCCGATTCCTCAGAGCCCATCATCGTCTTCGACGATGTCTCCATCGCCTTCGATGAACGCCCGGTGCTCGAGAATGTCAGCTTCTCGGTTGGCCGCGGCCAGACCCTCTGTATCCTCGGCCGTAGCGGCGTCGGGAAGTCCGTCGCGCTGCGTTTGCTCATGGGCTTTCTCAAGCCCGATTCCGGATCGATCCGCGTCGACGGGCAGGAGATCACCGGCCTTGACGAGGAGGGTCTGCGCGCCATTCGCAAGCACATCACCATGGTGTTCCAGAACGGGGCGCTCTTTGATTCCCTCAGTGTGCGCGAGAATGTCGCCTTTCCCCTGCGCGAGAAGGGCGGTCTGGCCGACGATCAGGTGGATCAGCTCGTCGACCGGCTCATCGGTCTGGTTGGCGCCGAAGGCGTAGTCGACTTCCTTCCCTCGAGTCTCTCCACCGGACGCAAGCGGGCCGTGGCCATCGCCCGCGCCTTGGCTGCGCAACCCGAAATCGTCCTCTACGACGAACCGACCACCATGGTCGACCCCCTGATCGCCCGCCGCCTGGGCGGCATAATTCAACGTCTGCAGCATCAGCTCGGTCTCACGAGCATCGTGGTCACTCACGATACGCGCTTTGCGCAGACGCTCGCCGATGCCGTGCTCTTCTTGCATCAGGGCAGGGCGCTGTACTTTGGTCCCCTCGATGGGTTCATGACGTCAGCGGATCCGGATATTCGCCAGTTCCTCGCGCTCGATGCCTATGTAACGCCTTAAGAATAAGCAGTTTAGCGACCGGTAATCTCTCGATCGTGGGACTAGCCTTCACGCCCGGGCAACCCTCCTGTAACCATCGATTGCATTCCACGTAACCCGCGGAGGTATGATTTCTCTTGCAGGTAAACTCCCTGCGGTGTGAAGCTCGAAGCATCGGGTTGCGTCTAACAGTTTGACGAAATCGAGGGGAATTCAACGCGCGAGTCCCCGGTCGGGTCTGTTTTGAGAAGCCCGTAGACTTTGCCTTGATTTCCGTTCCAGTTCTTTGATTGGTGGACACTCGGGCGATTCGAGCACCGAACTCGAACCAATGCACCCTATCGTGATCTCGTCGCGGCAAGTTCCACTTCGCGGCGGAGTTGACGAAAGCAGATTCCGGCTGGCGGGCCGGAAAAACGGTATGGAAATGCCGCTTCCCGACGGCAACCGGTCGTGGCGGCTCGGTCGGCGCAACACGGGGCGTTCAGCCGTGTCCGTCATGAATAGAGCGGGATCGGAAGTTCAGTCGGCCGACCGCGAATTCAACGCTGCGTTTCTGCTTTGCCTTGTTTCTCCCGCGTTGCGAATGATTTCCGGTAGCTCCGGGTCCCCGATGCTTCAAGAAGTTTGAGGTCTGCGCGTTTCCTATGGCGAGTTCGGATTTTTGGCAGAAACTGTCCTCTTCCCTGGCTCCCCCGGCCGAATGGGAGAGGGGCGCCGCGGCGGGCACGACGCGCGGTGTGCGCGGCAAAGTCAAATTCTGGATGGCCTTGGACGCGCTCACCGTCTTCGTATCCGCCGGGTTGGCGACGCTCTACAAGCTGCGTAGAACTCCGATTGAAGGCGTTAGAGGCTTCTGGCAAGGCACGCTGATCCACGGCCGTTCCACGGGCATTCTGCTGGCGCTGCTCTGCGGCTATATCGTCGCGCTCATCATCACCAACCGCCGCCTGCATCTCTACACGCCGACGCACATGACGAACTTCCTCCATGAACAGCGGATGAGCGCCCAGGCCTGCTTTACCTCGGGCCTGCTGCTCACCGGGACGCTGTACATGGTTCAGGCCGAAGACATTCCTCGCGCCATCGTGCTTGGCACCATCGTCCTGGTGGCCATCGCTCTCGGCCTGCGGCGCCTTGTATATCGCATCTTCCTCTACTGGCGCTTCGATCGCGGCCTCGACACGCGCAACGTCCTCATCGTCGGAACCGGCCTTGAGGCGTATGCTCTTCGCAAGCACCTCGAGAAGATCCGCCACCTCGGTTACACTTTCAAAGGCTTCGTCGAGCTGCCCGGTACCTCCTGCTACGAGTCGGTTGATGCGGCCGACATCGTCGGCAACCTCGACACGCTCTTCCTGCAGACCCGCAAGCAGTTCATCGACGAGATCTTCTTCGCCACTCCCTGCGAGAGCGGCATCGTCCACAAGGTGCTCGGCCAGGCGCGCATTCACGGCGTGGATCTGCGCGTTGTTCCCGATCTCTACGACGGCCTGGCCTGGAACAGCCCCATCGAATACATCGGCCAGTTTCCCACCATCCCGCTGCACCACGGCGCGGTGCCCGAGATCGGCCTGATTTTCAAGCGGGTCTTTGACATGGCGTTTTCTGCACTCGCGGTTCTGGCGCTTTCGCCGTTGTTGCTGGTGACCGCCATTGCCATCAAGATGGATTCGCCCGGGCCGGTCTTCTACACGTCGGAGCGCATCGGTAAGAAAGGCGTCGTCTTTCGTTGCATCAAGTTCCGCACCATGGTGCGCGACGCCGACAAGCACCGCGCCGAAGTCATGCACATGAACGAGCGCGACGACGTGCTCTTCAAGATCATCAATGATCCGCGCATCACCCGAATCGGCAGCTTTCTGCGCAGGTACTCGCTCGACGAGCTGCCGCAGTTCTTCAACGTATTGCGCGGCGATATGAGTGTCGTTGGTCCCCGGCCGCCGTTGGCCGGCGAGGTCCGCAAGTACGATCTCAGCCACCTGCGGCGTCTCGACGTCACTCCCGGTATTACCGGTTTATGGCAGGTTCAGGGACGCCAGGACCCCTCGTTCGCAAGCTACGTCTCGCTCGACGTCGCCTACATCGAGAACTGGAGTATCTGGCTCGATTTCAAAATCATCATGCGCACCATCGCTGTCGTCTTCGCCGGCACCGGCGCCTGATCCAATTCTTCCAATAATGCGTGGAAACTCAAGATAGCCGCGCTTCCGCGATCGCCGGGGCACGGCGCGGCTCGCCGAAAAAGGTCACTCTGCTGGATTGGCTGGGGCGCCTCAACCGATTTCGGTATCGTCCTCAATTCCCAGGCCATCGCGCCCGCCGGTGGTGTCCGCCGCCACTCCCGCTTCCGCCATTCCGGCTGCGGAACCGGTCCTGCGGTTCCGTTCCGCTCGCGGTTCCGCGTTCCGTTTGACCCGCAGGTTGTTGATCGCGTACTCGATGTACGGCGATTTGAGCTCTGGCGGTTTCTCCAGAAATCTGCACGTCGCCACCACCTGCTCCACGATGAAGCCGGGCTGGTATCCCGCCAGCCCGAGGCCCTTCTCCTTCGTGATCAGGTACATGATGTAATTGACGGTCTCACGGTTCACAGCCATCCCGTGCCTCTCGCATTCCCGGTCGAGGATGCGGCGAAACTGGTTTGGGGCGGGCGGTGGAACTTCGATCTTGTACGGAATCCGGCGCAGGAATGCAGAATCCATCAGGTCTTCCGGATCGAGGTTGGTCGCGAAGATCACAATCTCTTCAAACGGAATGGTGAAACTGGCGCCGTTGCGTAGTTTCAGGTAGTCGACCCGGTTCTCCATGGGCACGATCCACCGGTTCAACAGATCCTTGGGCTTCACGAACTGCCGCCCGAAGTCGTCGATCAGAAACATGCCGCACAACGCTTTCATGTGCAGCGGGGCTTCGTAGTAATGGCCTGTCGAGTCGTAGCGCAAATCGAGCATGTCGAGCGTCAGTTCGCCGCCCGCCACCACAAACGGCCGCTTGCACGCCACCCAGCGCCGGTCGTGTGTCTGGCGGCGGAAGCTCGCCGCCGCGCTGTTCGGGTCGTCTTGCATCGCAGCCGCCGCCGGAACGTGGATGCGCGGGTCGAAGAAACGGATGATCTGCCCTTCCACCATGATTGCGTGAGGTACGTGAATCACATCGGTGAAGAGGGTGCCGTAACGCATCGCGACCGAGGTCTTGCCATTTCCCGGCGGACCGTACAAGAGGATCGCCCGGCCCGAGTTCAATGCCGGCCCCGACTGGTCCAGAACGCTATCATCGATCGTCAGGTCGCTGGTTGACGCCACGACCCGATCCATTGTGATGCGCTCCCGGGTCGGTTTCTGCCGTTCCACCCTCGCGACAAACTCTTCCAGCGTCACCGGCGCCGGCCCGATGTATCCCGACCGCTCCAGGGCATCGATGGTCCACCGCTTGCCCTCCTCAGTCAGGGCGTAGCGCATGTCCAGCATGCTGTCGGAGTTCTGGCTGCCGAGAGTGTACAGAAGCTGGCGCTCGATCGCCGTCCGCGCCAGGTCCATTACCAGGTGCTGGGGTAGCCGGATCGCGTCTGCAATCTGTCCGACCTTCTCCAGTCGCCCCGAGAAGATGTGCTTCATCAACAGCGCCAGCAGGTCGGTTTCGCTGATGCCGGTGGCCGCCAAGTCGGCCGGTTCCTCGGGAACCCGGCACAAGAACGCGTCGAGCACACGTTCTTCGATCGCCCCGATGGCGACAAGGTGTTCGCCGAGGCTGCCGCCGCGCGTGATCATCCGCTCGATGGCTGCGTCCACATCTCTTTCCGTGACGAGCCTTGCGCGGATTAACTGATCGGCGAATTTCTGTTGCGGTTCGATGTTGCACTCCCGACGGTCGCGCCGCCTTTGAACGGGTTCTTCGGCGAATGACCTTGCAGCTCTGCTCTCGTCACGTCAAATCGGCATAATTAAGTCGATTCTAGGCAGTTACTTTTGTGTATGAAATCCCCCTTTTGGGGTGTTCCGCCAGGTGGGAAGACGAGCCTGGCGTGCCTCTTCCCCTGCCGCCGCGGGGCTCCATTTAGACTGATTGTGTGAAGATCGCTCTCGCCCAGATCGATCCAACGGTCGGAGATTTCACTGGCAACCTCGAGAAGATAGTTGCCGTCAGCCGCCGCGCCGCGGACCTCGGCGCGCGTCTTACCGTCTTTTCCGAGCTGGCAATCTGCGGCTATCCGCCCGCCGACTTCCTCGAAAAGCCCAGCTTTCTGGCCCGCTGCCGTTCCGCCGTCGACGAACTCACTACCGCCACCCGCGACCTGCCCACCGCCGTCCTGGCCGGCGTCGCGCTGCCCACCGGCCGCGACGATGGCAAGCACGCTTTCAACGCCGCGGTCCTTCTCGACCGCGGACAATTGCTTCTCGAGCAGTACAAGCGTCTGCTGCCCTTCTACGACGTTTTTGACGAGCAGCGCTACTTCTCCGCGGCCGGCTCGCAGAAGGTCATCGAATTCGAGGGCGTTCGCCTCGCCGTCACCATCTGCGAGGATGCCTGGAACGACAAGAACTTTTGGCCACGCCGCCTCTACGCCGTCGATCCTATGGAAGAGCTGATGCGCGAGCATCCGGCCCTGCACATCAACATCTCGTCGTCTCCCTTCTGGCACGGCAAGCGCACCATCCGCCGCGAGATGCTCGCCGCCATCGCCCGCCGCGACTCGATTCCCGTGCTCATGTGTAACCAGGCCGGCGGCAACGACAGCCTTATCTTCGACGGCACCTCGCTGGCTCTCAATGCGCGCGGCGAGCTCATCGCCCAGGCCGCCTCGTTTCAGGAAGACCTCGTCCTCGTCGATCCCTTCGCTGCACCGCCCATCCCCGTGCCCGATGACGACGCCACCGAAGCCGCCTACCATGCCCTGGTTCTCGGCACGCGCGACTACGTCCGCAAATGCGGCTTCCGCAAAGCGATCGTCGGCCTGAGCGGCGGCATCGACTCCTCGCTGGTCGCCGCCATTGCCGCCGATGCCCTTGGCGCCGACAACGTCATCGGCGTCGGCATGCCCAGCCCCTATTCCTCCGCCGGCTCCGTCGATGACAGCCGCCAGCTCGCCGCCAACCTTGGCATCCGCTTCGAGACCATCAGCATCAACGCCCTTTTCGCCGAGTTCAACCGCTCGCTGGAGCCGCTCTTCGCCGGCCTGCCCGCCGACCTCACCGAAGAGAACATCCAGCCGCGCATTCGCGGCGCCATCCTGATGGCGCTCTCGAACAAGTTCGGCGCCCTGGTCCTGACCACCGGCAACAAATCCGAGATGGCCGTCGGATACTGCACGCTCTACGGCGACATGGTCGGCGCCCTGGCCGTGATCGGCGATCTCGTCAAGACCCGTGTCTACGCCGTCTGCCGCTGGCTCAATCGCGAAAGGGAAGTGATCCCCGAGGCTGTCCTCACCAAACCGCCCTCGGCCGAGCTGCGCCCCGGCCAAATGGACACCGACTCCCTACCCCCCTACGACGTCCTCGATCCCATCCTCGAAGCCTACGTCGAGCGCTACGAAACGCCCGAACGGATCGCCCGCGAGTGCGGTTTCCCCCTCGATCTCGTCCAACAGGTGGTGCGCCTTGTCGAGCGCTCCGAGTACAAGCGCCAGCAGGCCGCCCCGGTCCTCAAGGTTACCTCCAAGTCCTTCGGTATGGGTCGCCGTTTTCCCATTGCCGTCAAGGTCCAGGTGTAACGCCCGATTCCGGCCCGGGGCCGCACGGACGGGTTTCCGTCTGTGGGGTGGCAGTCCAGGGGTCGCGAGGCCTCTGGCCCTCATGTCGCACAAACAGTTAAGCTATTGGGGTTGGGAGTATTCCCGCCTTCAAAGGAGAAAAGCTTGATCCGCTTGTCCGCTCGTCTTCTCAGCGCCGCAGCGCTTGTTGTCCTCAGCGCCGCCGCCGTCCTCGCTGCCGCTCAGCAGCATGTACCGCCCGCGCCCGATTCCACCGCCGCCCCGTCCGCGCAACAGCCGTCCGCGCCGTCCCCGCAGGACCAGCCTGCCGCCCCCACCCCGCAGGACCAGCAATCCGCACCGCCTTCGGCGCCGGCTCCCTCCGGCCCGCCCGTCTTTCCCAAGCTCGACCCGGCCTACTTTACCGCATCCACTCCCACAGCCGACGTCGTCAACGCTTTTCTCCAGGCCAATTGGGGCTACGACAGCGATCGCATGTGGCAGGTTCAGGCCATCCTGAAGACCCCGGCCGACGGCGTCAGCAAAGTCATCGTTCTTTTCGGCGACAAGACCGGCAAAACCAAGCCCCAGATCCTGCTCTTCTTCAGTCTCCCTGACGGCAAGCACATCATTGTCGGCGAAGACGTGGTCCTCTTCGGCGATCACCCGTTTGCCGAGAACCGCCAGATCCTGCAGCAGCGCGCCGACGGCCCGTATCGCGGCTCCGCCGCAAAGGACCTCGAGCTGGTCGAGTTTGCCGACTTCCAGTGCCCGCACTGCAAGGCGGCGCAGGCCAACATGGAAAAGCTTCTCGCCGACTACCCCAAGGCCCGCATTGTCTTCCAGGTCCTTCCCATTCCGTCCATTCACCCGCAATCGGTCATTGCCGCCGAATACGGAGTCTGTGTCGCCAAGCTCGGCGGCAGCTCTGCTTTCTTCCAGTATGTGGCGTCGGTCTTTGACGGCCAGGATGGTCTCGCCACTGCCGATGGCGCCACGCTCACGCTGAACAGCGCCGTCGTCAAGGCCGGTCTCAATCCGTCCAAAGTCGCGGCCTGCGCCGCCACGCCCGAAGTCAAGGCCAGCGTCGATGCCGCCATCCAACTGGGAAAGGATCTGGGCGTCAACGAGGTACCAACCCTCGCCATCAACGGCCGCATGATTCAGGCCAACCTGTCCTACGATGTGCTGAAGAAGATCATCGACTACCAGATCAAGGCCGACGGCGTCGCCGGCCAGTAGCCGATTAAGACTCTTGCCGGGGCCCCATCCTTTCCGATTCCCGTGCGGAAAGGATGGGAGCCTCGCATCGCACAGGCGCAATCCAGATTCCGCGCCGGGACTTACAATCCCGCGCTACGTTTTCGCTGGTGCGGATTCCCGCTCTGCCTTCCTCAGATTGACGGCCCAGTCGACGATCCGGAGGGCTCCGGCGCCGCGCAGGGCAGCAAAGGTCTTGCATAGGACTGGCGCCCTCCAGCCGGCCCCGAATCGTCCGCAGAAGTGGCTGCAATAGTAGGAACTGAGCGGACCGAACTCGGGACAGCCTTCGCGCGAATAGCCCAGCGCGAGAAAGTGGCTGTTCCCAGGCTCGCTATGGTAGCGGTAATAGTCGGCGAAACTTCTGCGTTCCGGTTCAATCCCGTATTTCTCCGGCAGGCGGCTCATCGGGCTGCCGGGTTCGATCTCGATCATCCCGGTCCTGATCCGCACCCTCTTGAATCTCTTCCGCAAGCGCCGCTGGTATTCGGCCATCTCGTCCAGGTCCTTACGCGTCTCGAAGGGCAGTCCGCAGGCGTAGAACACAAGAACATTGACGCCGTACCGATCCGTTATTTCGAGGCATTCTTCGAACTCGGCGTTCGAATACCGATAAAGGCCGTTTGATTTGCGGATCTCTTCGCTATGCGAGTTGGGGCTGAGGGTGATGTAGGAATCCTTGCCCGGCAACCGGCTGAAGCTCTCCACGAACCGTTCCGTTGGCAGGAAATATCTCTCCACCTCGAGATTGATGGCGAGATTCAGCGCGGCGATCTTGTCGAAGACGCGCACATAGGTTTCGTCCGCCGTGGCGGGCGGAAAAACATCGTGATTGAGCCCGGCGCAGTCGAACCCCAGGCGGTCCAGGTCGCGGATGGATGAGACAATGGCGTGGGCCGAGCGGACCGCGGCGCGTTTGCGGCCGCAGATCAAGGCGTGAGCTTCACGCGAGCCGCCACAATAGCTGCATTCATGCGGGCATCCACGCCCGACAAAGACAGGATAGGCGCGAGACTTGGCGAACATCAGCCGCTGCAGGCGTTCCGACTGCCCCTCCGTTCTGACGAAGCGCGAGAAGGACTCGATAAAGCATTTTGCATCTTTCATCAGGCTGAAATCGGTGAAACTGATCTCTTCCAGCATTGCGTCGTCAGCGGCGTAATCCATCGGATTGTGGACAATGACGGAGCCGTCGCGCCAGGAAAGGTTTGCTACCGGGCGATAGTCCTGGTTGCCCTTCAGGGCGCGGATGAGATCGAGGAGGGGAATCTCGCCGTCGCCGCGAATGACGAAATCAACCGAAGGAAAGTCGTGCAGGATCTCGTCGGCGAAAAGTGAGGCAGTGAAGCCGCCCAGCACGATTGCCACGTTGGGCCGCCTCCGCTTGATCTCTCGCGCGGTCTCAATCGCGTCCCACGCCTGAAAGTGCCAGTGCAGATCGATTCCCACCAGCGGAGTGCGGTTCTCGTCGAGAATCCTGTCGAAGTCGAGCGATCCGCGCAGGTACTTCTCCACGCCGAGATGGACGGTTCGCGTGGGATGTCCCCGCTGCGTGAGGAAATGAGCCAGACCGAGGAGTCCGATGGGTGGGTAGAGGATAAACGAGAACTCCCCGATCGGCCGGTAGAAGTTCTTGAACTTCGGGGTGTGCAGGAGCAACAGATCCAGGGATTCAGGCCCGGCATCTTCGCTGATGCGACGGTCCATCCCCGGATCGGTTTCGAGATCGCATCCCGAATCGGCGGCAGCGTCTTTCACGGGGCAATTCCCTTTCAATTGCGGCGAGATCGTTAAATTGGACTCTAATCCTGAATGCCAATTCCGGAAGCCCGTAGATTACCGTCGCGGCGTAAGTCCGCGGAATCAGGTCCGCGGAATCAGGTTACTCTCCCGGGATTCAGGAGTGGAATAACGATTTCGGGCCATACGATAACCCTTTTACCGCGTCTCCGAGCCCCGTTCCACGTGCATCATCGCCGTGTGTCCTATCGCCTGCGGCCCGCGCACCACATGGGGCGTCATCACGATCACCAGCATTGCATAGTTCTTCTGCATGTCCCTGCCGGTCACATCGTTCAACCCCGGAATCTCACTGATCCCCGGCGTCCCGCTGATGGCCAAGCTCTGCGACTTGTCCATCTCGGTCACGACCACCGCAGCGTCCCCCTCTCTCAGAGTCACCACTCCGGAGTACGCCCGGTTGGCCAGCACCGGATTCCCGTTGATCGAGGTCCCCGCCAGTGCGTCGAGCTTCAGATCGATGCTCAGGGCGACATCTCCGTTGCGCAGCACCCTGGGATTCACCTTCAGCGTCAGGCCCAGATCCTCGTACTGCACCATTGGGATATTGGCGGCGCTCGAGCTGAGCGAAGAGAGCAGCGAGGTCAGGCTGCTCGACGTTCCCGCCGACGTCAATCCCGCGATCTTCGACGTCGCGCCCGAAAGGCTGGAGTAGGAGGACGTCTGGATCGGGTAACGCTCCCCCTCCTTGATCGTTCCATCCTCGCCGTCCTCGAGGTGAAGCTGAATCTGGTCCAATGCGCGTGAGTCCGAGGTGTTGAGATTCAGGTTGAGCTTCGCCGTCCCCGGCACCAGCGCCGACTCCGTCAGCCCTCCGCCAAACAGCGCGAACCCGCTCGTGAGCAGCGGGCTTGAAACCTGCCCCGACGCGATCAGAATCCCCAGAATCGCCAGCGGGTTGTCCGCCGACGCCAATCCCGAGGAGATGATCTCCTGCACCAGCGTTGAGTTCCCGTTGAGCAGCGTCTGCTCCTCCGCCAGGACATTGAAGGCCGCGATGCTCTGCGGCATCTGCACGCCGGTATTGCGTTCGCCGGTGTGCGCCACCTGGATGACGTTCACGTCCAGCACTACCTGGCTGCGCCCCTCCAGCAGACTCCGCAGGGTCGCGTTGAACGCGTCCAGCGTCGCCGCCGGCGCGCGGATCGTCAGCGCCTGCGGCGATGCGGCGAGCTGCGCCTGTTGCGCCTGGAACACATCCTTGGCCAAGCTCACGACCTGGTTCATGTCGTCCGCGTTCAGTCCGGGCAGGTACACCGTCTCCGTCTCCTGGGGCAAAAACCGCTCTCGGCTGTCCCGCGTATCGTTGGCCACCAGCACGTGATGCGCATCGAGAGGAACGAAGAAGGTATGGGTTACAAGGCTCAGAATCCGCGCCGCGTCGGCAAAGCGGATGTCGTCCAGATCCACCCGCACCTGAACCGGGGGCACGCCGTCGTCGAGCATCGCCATCACGCCGTAGGCCTTGAACACTTGCCCGATCACACTCCTCTGGTCGGCGCGCAGGTGGAAACTCTGCGGTCCGGGCGCGGTCAGAAGCTCCTCCACACCGGCGATCTTGCTTGCGGTCTCTGCGTAGAGGGACTTCGGTTGCTTCCGCGTTTGGTCCTGGCCCAGCTCGTCCAGATGCTGGCTGGCCTCGAAGTTCTTGGGATCGAGGGCGAGGGCGCGCATCAGCGCTCCGCGGGCCGCCGACTCGTTGCCCAGCATCCGGTCCTTGGCCGCCGCCTGGATGAGAGCCGTCACCGCGTGGCTGCGCGCCACGTTCGCCGCCAGCGCGTAATTGGGATTCGAAGGATCGAGCGCCGCCGCCTGCTCAAACCCCTGCATCGCATCTTCGAACTGGCGATTCAGAAACAGCTTGCTTGATCCGAGGTAGAGCTTTGCCGCCTTCCGCCTGGCGCTGCCGCGCGGCTCGTTGCTTGGCTTGGTCGGCGCAGGAATCTCGGCAGCTGCCTGTGCGCCCGCCGTCGGGTTCGCCGGCGCGCTCTGGCTCCCCTGCGCTCCTGGCCCGCCTCCCGCCGCCGGATTCGCCGTCTGTGCCGTTACAGCAAGCGGGAACAAAGACAGCGCCAGGCCGGCGATCCACACCGACGCCCGCCTCCACGCTCCGATGCGCGGCGCTCGGTCCGTTCTGTTTGCCTGTCCGTTCATGCTGCGCTCAATCCCATGGCCATCAGATCGGCCAGGGACGACACGCAGGCGTCCGGCCGGAACTTGGCCAACTCGTCGAAGCTGGACCTTCCCGTGGCCACGGCAATCACGGGAAGGGAATTGGCCTGCGCGGCCTCAATGTCTCGCGGCGTATCGCCCACCACGCAAATCCGCGCGCCGGCGAGCCCTCCAGCCCCAGCCAATTCCCGCGCCTTCTGCGCGGCATGGCCCACCAGCTCAGGCCGCACAGGAAAGCAATCGCTGAATCCGCCGAAGCGGAACCACTCGCGCAGTCCCGCCGCCTCGATCTTGATCCACCCGATGGCCTCCAGGTTCCCTGAGGCCACCCCCAGCAGCGCGCCCTTTTTCGCCAGGTGCCGTAGAGTCGCCATCACCCCCGGCATCAGCTCCGGGTCCAGTTCCTCGCGCCGCTCGGCCACGCTGTTCCGCATTGCGTCCAAGATGGCGTCATAGTGTCCTTCCAGCACCCCGTCGGGCACCCCCGCCTGCCGGCACGCCTCGCGCAGAATCGCCGTGTCAGTGCTCCCGTGGATCATGACCCCGGCCAGCGTGATCTCGAATCCCGTCACCCGCTTCACACTCCGCGCCACCGAATCGTAATGCACACGGTCCCGGCTGCGCATAAGCGTTCCGTCGATGTCGAAGAGATAGGCGTCCTGCCCGTCCCACACGAATCCCGGCTGGATTTCGACTCGTCGTTCCGGCTTCTGTTGGGTTGTCAGCATTCTTCGGGCTGCGTGTCATCAGCCCTGGCGATAGCCCTGCCGATACACGCTAAAGAAAGGACGTTCGCTGCGCGGCGGGCGCTTGAGCTCGGCTCTCACTTCGGCCAGCTCCAACCCAAGTTCCGCCATGGCCCGGCTCAACGTGTTGCGATGCATGCCCAGCTCATCCGCCGCCTTGCACTGATTCCCCCGGTGCGCGACCAGCACCTCGCGCAGATACTGTTTCTTGAACTCCCGCACCGCTTCCTCGTAGCGGATGCCGCTGGAGTGCATTTGCGTCACCAGGCTTTCCAATTCTCGTTTCACGGCGTCCTCTTGCTTGTTTTTTTGGCCAAACCAGTCTAAACCGTCCGCGCGTTTTTCAACACATCATTTTTTCGAAAAACACCGCATCACGATCCACTCTTCGGACGCATCCACTCCGGAGATTCGTGCTCCAGCAACAACAACCCGTTGCGGACGCGGTCGCCCAGCTCTCCGGGCGACAGGTGCGTGCTCACATGGCACGCTCCCAAGAACAGTTTGGGCAGCCGAGCCTCTGCCATCCAGTGCTGCCCAGGAAAGAAAGCCAAGACCACCAGGAGGCACACCAGCACCAGCAACGCGCCCTGAACGAATCCGAACGCCGCTCCGGCCATTGCATCGATGCATCCCAGTCCCATGCGGTGCATCATCTTCGCCAGGATGTTTCCCACCAGGTTCGCAATCGCCATCACGGCTAGCGCGATCAACAGAAAACCGATGGCGTTGGCCACCGCTTCGATCTTCACGATCGGCTGGAACATCGGCGTCAGATACGAGTAGGTCCACGCCGCAAGCACGAGACCGAGCACCAGCCCGGCCAGCGAACACGCCGCGCGGAAGAATCCCTGCGCCAGCCCGCCGATTGTCGAGCCCGCCACCACCGCCAGGATGATCCAATCCACCCACGTCATAGTCCGGCTCCAGGTTTGATTCCAAGGCTCGCAAACAAAACAACAAAGAACTATGATCCGATCTCCCGGCCGGTCAGGCGCCGGAAGGCCTCGAGATACTTGGCCCGCGTGCGCTCCACGACTTCCTCGGGCAGGCCCGGCGCAGGCGCATGCTTGTTCCACCGGATTTCTTCCAGGTAGTCGCGCACAAATTGCTTGTCGAACGAGGGCTGCGCGCCTCCGGGCTTCCATGTTCTTCCGTCCCAGAACCGCGACGAGTCGGGGGTCAGGACCTCGTCGGCAAGGATGATCCCTTCCTCCGCCATGCCAAACTCGAATTTTGTGTCCGCCAGAATCAGGCCGCACGACTCGGCGTGCTCCGCTGCTCTCTGATAGATCGCCAACGTCAGCCGCCTCAGCTTCTCGGCCACGTCGGCGCCCACCACCTTCGCCACCGCCGCAAACGAAATGTTCTCGTCGTGGCTGCCGTCCGGGGCCTTGGTCGCCGGCGTGAACACCGGCTCCGGCAGCCGCGAGCCATCCAGCAGACCCGCCGGCAGCTCAATCCCGCAAACTGTCCCCGAGGCCTTGTACTCCTTCCAGCCCGATCCGGTCAGGTAGCCGCGCGCCACGCACTCCACCGGGAACATCTGCGCCTTCTTCACCAGCATCGACCGGCCCTCGAGCTGATCGCGATAGGGCTCGAGCGCAGCAGGGAGCTCGTTTACATCCGCCGTGATCAAGTGGTTTGGAACGAGTTTCTTGAGCAGATCGAACCAGAACAGCGAAATCTGAGTCAGGATCTTGCCCTTGTCGGGAATTCCCGTCGCCAGCACATAGTCGAAGGCCGAGATCCGGTCCGTCGCCACCAACAGCAGATCGCCGTCCACGGCGTACAGGTCGCGTACTTTGCCCCTGCCGAGCAAAGGTACATTTCCCAGATTCGTCGTCAGCAGAGCAGGCACGAGGAGTATTCCTTGAAGTGGACTGAGCCTCCGATTCTCGGACGGCCGACCCGCTTTGTCAATCATCTTTCGCGCCTGCTTAAGTCCTTTCGCTCGCCGGCCGCATCTGCGGCCCGTTGTCCGAGTTCCGCTGACCTCTGTGAGCGCTAAATCGTTTGAGGTCACCGCAGCCCCCTGTAACACACACCCCTGTGATGGCGGTCACGGAATGCACCCTCCGCATCAGAGACACTGCCAATGTCACCAGGGTTCGGAGGGCGTGTACGAAAAGCTCTCTTTGAGCCGGTTGACACGAGGCAGCAGTGGAAAGGGGAAGCCGCGGCTTGTCTCGTTTAGTGCAGGGATCACCAGTAGCCGCGCGCTACCGACCTCCAGTGCCGGCTACTGGTCCCCGTCTTTATCTTGTGTAAGTTGCACTGCAAGCGCCTCCGAGGCGACGTGTTCCTTCGGGGGCGAACTTTTGCCCGCAAGGGGCCCGTTGAACATTCCGGTACCGCCGTCCCACCTCCAGAGCCCGTCCTCGCCCCGCGTCGCGGATAAAATGGACCGCAGATGAAACTCCTCATAAGAACTCTCTGGTCGGTCGCGGCCCTCGCTGCCGTGTGGCTCGGCGCCTGCGCGGTGGCAGGAATCCAGTCCGCCGAAGGCGCTCTCCACCCCGGCCGCCGCGCCCTCACTCCGGCCGCCGAAGCGCAGGCCGCCGCCATGGCCAATGCCAACCATGCGACTCTTCAGCCGGTTTCGATCACCGCCGCCGACGGCGCCGCCCTCCGCGCATGGCTCTTCCGCTCCAATCAAGGCAACGGCGATGCCGTCATCGTCCTGCACGGCAAGGGCGACAATCGCCTCGGCGTGCTCGCGCCTGCAGAGCTTCTCCTCCGCCACGGCTACTCCGTTCTCCTGCCCGACTCCCGCGGGCAGGGCGTCAGCGACGGCGACATCGCCACCTACGGCATCAAGGAGGCCGATGACATCCGGCGCTGGTTCGACTGGCTCGCGCAAACCCAGGCCCCGCACTGCATCGACGGTCTCGGCGAATCCATGGGCGCCGCTGAGGTCCTCCAGTCGCTCCGAACCATCTCGGGCTATTGCGCGGTCGTCGCCGAGTCGCCCTTCTCAAGCTTCCGCGATGCGTCCTTCGATCGCATCGGGCAGTGGTTCGGCACGGGACCCTGGCTCGGCCGCACCCTGCTGCGCCCCACAATCGGCTTCGGCTTTCTCTACCTCCTCTCGAAGTACTCCGTCAACTTGGCCCACGACGATCCCGCCCAGGCCGTCGCCGCCAGCCGCGTTCCCGTTCTCCTTATCGACGGCCTCCTCGACGACACCCTCCCTCCCCACAACGACGAGAAGATTCTGGCCGTGAGCCGCGGCCGCAATCCCGATGTCGCTCTCTGGGAACCGCCCGATGCCGGCCATACCGGAGCGCTCGGCGCCGAACCCGAGGAGTACGAGCGTCGCGTTATCGGCTGGCTCCAGAGCCATCGATCCGTTGCGGCCCACTAGACGCGCTTTGGGAGGCCGCCTTCCGCCTGCAGGTTCCTCAGGAGCCTGCATCAAACGTCTCGTTTTCCAGATCCGCGGCCGCCTTGCGCCTTTCCATTCAATCAGTTCCGCCGCCGTCAAGATTCTGATTGACATTGGGCCAAAACTGGACTAAATTGGTCCATTATTGCCCCTTTCACTGCTTTGCCGAAAAGCCCGTCTCGCACGACGGGCTTTTCCGTGTCTGGGATTTTCTGGCTTTGCCGCCTGCAGGCGGATCCGCCAACTTGCTGACGCGTTGCCTTTCGCCCCCGCTAATGCGGCCTCCCCGGCAGCACGAAGTGTTCCTCGCACCGCGGCTCGTAGTTGTCTCCGGCCATGATGATCGGGCTCGAGTAGTGTGCCGGCTTGCCGTCCACCAGCCGCTGCGGGTACAGCGCCTTGGCTCCGCAACTGCAGTAGGCCACCAGCTCGGTGACGTTACCCGCGTAGGTCCGCACCAGCCACGAAAGATCGAGCATCTCGCCGAATGGCATGCCGCGAAAGTCCAGCTCCAGGCCCGACACCATCATGTCGTAGCCCGAGTCGAGCAGCCGCTTGACGAATGAGAACAGGTCCTCGACGAACTGTCCCTCGTCCAGCGCGATGCACTCGATCCGCTTGCCGATCCGCTGTTCTGTCGCCTCAAGAATCGGCAGCACCGACCACGGATCGTGGGAAGGGAACTCGACCGCCTCCATCTTTCCGCAGCCGTTACGGTTGCGGCTTTCCACCAACCCAGCCGCCGCTTTGGTGTCGGCGCTGGGCTTCAGCAGCATCACGGTTTGCTTGGCGTATTCGCGCCGTGTCTCAATCCGGCGCAGCAACTCCGCGGTCTTGTTGCTCCGCATCGGCCCGACAATCATCTCCAGTTTGCCTGGCACGCTCGTCTCCGGAAACTGTGCGGCCGCTGGCAAGTCAAGCCGTCATCCGAATCGTCGGCGATGCTGGAAGCCAGTAGCCGGTAGCCAGTAGCCGGTAGCCAGAAGCCAGTAGCCGGTAGCCAGAGGCCGGTAGCGAATGGAGTGTGGCCCGCGGCTACAAGCTACCGGCTGCTTCTTACGCCGTCGCCCTCTTCTGGTCCCGATGCCCCAGCCGCACGCTCACGATCTTCGACACCCCCGGCTCCTGCATGGTCACGCCGTAAATCATGTCCGCCGCCTGCATCATGCGCTTGGAGTGCGTCACGATCAGGAACTGCGTGTCATGGCTCAACGAGTGCATCAGGTCGGCGAACCGGCCTACGTTCGTCTCGTCCAGCGCCGCGTCCACCTCATCCAGCACGCAGAAGGGGCTGGGCCGGAACTGGAAGATGCCGATCAGCAGCGCCAGCGCCGCCAGCGCCTTCTCGCCGCCCGAGAGCAGCAGCACGTTCTGCAGCTTCTTGCCCGGCGGAGACACCACGATGTCCAGCCCGCTCTCGGCCTGGTTCTCTTCGTCGGTGATGCGCAGGAGGGCCTGTCCGCCCTGGAACAGCCGCACGAACACCCTGCCGAAGTTCTCGTTGATCTGCGCGAACGCCTCGTCGAACTTCGTCTTCGAGATGTGGTCGATCTCCTTGATCGTCTCCTGCGTGTTTTCGATCGACTCGATCAGGTCCTGGCGCTGCGTCATCAGGAATCCGTGCCGCTCGGCGGTCTCCTTGTACTCGTCGAGCGCCATCATGTTCACCGGCCCCATCTGCTCGAGCCTCTGGCGCAGCATTCGGCAGGTCTCTTCCTCGGCCGCCAGCTCTTCGCCGGTCAGCCGGCCGATCTCTCCGTCGGCGCGCAGCACCTGCGCCTCTACGTTCACCTCGGCCAGGCAGCTCGCCTCAAGGTGCTCCAGATCGGACTTGAGCTTGGCCAGCTCGCTCGACAGTCCGGCGCGGTCCTCGCGCGACTGATCCAGCGCCGCGCGCCCGCTCTTCAGTTGCGTCTCCATCTCCGCCAGTTGCAGCCGCAGCGCCTGCGCCTGCTCCGCCAGCGTCTGTGCCTGCTCGATCGCCTCCGCCTTCGCAGCGGTTAACTCTGCCTGCCGGTTCACCAGCTCCGCGTTCTCGCTCACGCGCTGCTCGCGCTCTGCAACCGCCGCCGCGCGCTGCTGCTCGATCGCCTGCATGCGCCGCTCGAGGTCCGCGTGCAACCGGTCGATCCGCTGGAACGCCGCCTCCGCGCCGCGCCGCCGCTCTTCCAGCCCGGCCAGCTCCGCGGTCATCTGCGCCGCTTCCTGCTGCAGGTTCTCGCGCTTCTGCCGCAGAACCTCCAACTGCGCCTGCTGCGCGCTGAGGCTGCTCTCCGCCTGCGCATGTTCCGCCTCGAGCCGCGCAGCCTCCTCGCGCTTCCCGGCAATCGACTGCCGTTTGGCCTCGCGCGCGTCCTGGTTCCGCGCGGCCTGCGCCTCCCACTCCTGCATGCGCCGCTCGATGCGCGGCGCCTCGGCCTCCATCTGCTTCAGCGCCGCGCCCAAGTTGGCCGCCTCGCTCTCCGCCTGCCGCCGCTCTTCGCCGCGCGACTCGGTCTGCGCCGTCAGCTCCTCGATCGCCCGCGTCAGCGCCTCGGCTTCGTTCTCCGCCAGCGCCAGTTCCGCCTCGAGCTTTGCCAGCCGGCCTTCGGTCAAACGCAGTTCACGCTTCAGGGCCAGCGGCCCCTCGCTGGCGGGCTTGCCGCCCGTTACCGTTGCGCCATGGAAGCACTCCCCGTCGGGGGTGAGGAAGTACGCGTGTCCGTAGCGCAGCGCCAGCCGTTGCGCATCGACGGCGCTCTCCGCCAAGTAGCCATTGCGCAGCTTGGGCAGAACCGCCTCGATCGATCCGCTGAATCCGTTCAGCACCTTGATGGTTTCGCGCAGCGGCGTCAAGCCCGGCTCCCTCACCGGGGTCTCGCCCGTCTCGAACAGCTCGCCCTGCGCGTCGGAGTGGACCAGGAACGTCGCCCGGCCGTCGCTGGTTTTCAGCACGCGCACGCCCTCTTCCGCCGCGCCCCAGCTCTCCACCACCACGTAGTTCAGTTCCTCGCGCAGGAACTCATCCACGATTCCTTCATGCTCGCCGCTTACCTCCAGGAAGTCGGCCAGCGTGCCCACCGGCGCCACCGCGGGCCCCAGCGCTCCGGGCTTGAGCAGCCGACGCACCGAGTCGGTGGCGTAACCGTGATTGCGAATCAGCGCGTTCAGCGAGTCGCGCCGTCCTTCCACTGCCGCTTGTTCGCCGCGCAATTGATTGGCAAGAGCGCGCTTTGCTCCTTCGTCCGAGCGCTTCGTCTGCAGGGTCTCGCGCAGCGCCGCAATCTCTTCCTCCAGCCGCTTGACGGTCGCGTCGGCCGCCTCAAAGTGCAGCCGCGACTCGGCCGTTTGCACGCCCAGGTTCTCCTGCTCGTTCCGCCCCTGGCCCATCTCGCCGCCAAGCCGCTCCGCCTCGCGCTCCAGCGCAGCCAGGCTCTCTTCACCTTGGGCGATGAAGTTCTTTGCGTTTCCCGCCTGCGTTACCAGGTGCATCGTATGCCGACGTCCCGCTTCCAGATCCCGCTCGGCGGCGTAAACCTCCTCAGCCGCGGTCCGCGCCTCCTGCTGTCGCGCCTCCACCTTCGCGTGGAACTCCTGCGCTTCGCCGGCCGCCGTCTCGAGGAAGCTGCGCTGCTGCGTACGCTCCTCTTCGATCCCGGCCATCTGCGTCTTAAGCTGTCCCATCTCCGTGGCCGATGCCGCGATGCGCCCGTCCAGCTCGCTCACGCGCTCCGTATTGCCGCGCTCCCGAGCCGTCGCCCGCACCAACTCGACCGCCGCCTCGCTGGCCTTGGTTCGCGCCGCCTCGCCCTCGGCTTCCAGCTCGTATCCCCGCTCGGTCAGCGTGTGCTGGCTGGCCTCCTGTTGCGCAATCGCTTCGGCCGATCCGTTGATGCGCTCAGTGAGCGCCGCAATCTCCTGCTCCAGCCGCGCCTGATCCTCGTCCATCGCGGCCATGCGGCTGGCCAGCACCACGCGCAGCCGTCCGCGCAGTTCTTCGCGCACTGCCGCATATCGCTCCGCCTTAGCCGCCTGCCGCTTCAGGCTGTTCATCTGCCGCGTAACTTCCTCGAAGATATCGTCCACGCGGGCGAGATTCTGTTTCGCGCTCTCCAGGCGCAGCTCCGCGAGCCGCTTCCTGTTCTTGAAACGCGTGATGCCCGCAGCCTCTTCGATGATTGCCCGGCGCTCGTAGGGCTTCGAGCTGAGCAGTTGCCCGATGCGCTCCTGCCCGATGATGGCGTAGCTCTCCGGCCCCAGCCCCGTGCCCATGAAGATGTCCTGAATATCGCGCAGCCGGCACAGCTTGCCGTTCAGCAGATACTCGCTGTCGCCGGTGCGGAACAGCCGCCGCGTGATCACCACCTCGCCCTTGCGCGGCGTGCTATGGAACTTGCGACGGCGGATCTTGAGCACCACTCCCTGCGGCGCGTTCGCTCCCGCCTCCGCCGCTTCGGCGGGCGTTCCGTCGCCCTTCTCTCCGGCCTCCTCATCGATCACCTGCCCCGGCTGCTCGTTGGCGATGATCTCCTCGGCCTCCGCCGCGCGCTGCCTCCGCAGCTCATCCTCGTCCCAGTCCGGGGACGCATCATGATCGACCGTCACCTCCGGCTCGACCGGCACCGGCCCCTCGTAGACCTCGGGGTCGACCATGGTCAGCGTGACCTCCGCCATGCCCTGCGGTTTGCGGTCGCGCGTTCCGGCAAAGATCAGGTCCTGCATGTGCGAGCCGCGCAACGACTTCGCGCTCTGCTCGCCCAGCACCCACGTCACCCCGTCCAGGATGTTCGACTTCCCGCACCCGTTCGGCCCCACCACCGCGGCAATCCCCGTGCCCGCCACCGTCACTTCCGTCCGGTCGCAGAAGCTCTTGAATCCGAGGATGTGAATCTTTTTCAGTTTCAGCATGTTCACTCCGGGTCGATGAGCCCGCACACGAAGCTACGCCACCGCCGCGCGCCGAGACACTTCCACGCGCACGGGATTTGTGACCGCTTCCTAAATGACTTTACGGACGCTGAATCTCAGGGTCAACGTTGATAACCGGCGCCGATGTGGATATAGAGGACGGAATTCCGTCGAGCGCCCAACGTGCCCGGAGTCGCCACATCCGAGCCGGGAATTATATTCTGGTATAATATCAACGAGGGCCTGGAATGCTCACCACAACACTCCGAAAAGTCGGCGGTTCGGTCATGCTGGCAGTTCCTCCCGCGGTTCTCGACATGTTGCGGCTGCGCGCCGGCGCCACGGTTGCCCTGGCTGTCGAGGGCGGCCGCCTCGTCGTCAATTCCGAGCCCAGGCCGCGCTACACACTGGAGGAATTGCTCGCCCAGTGCGAGACAAAGGCGCCGATCCCCGCAGAGGACCATAAGTGGCTCGATTCTGCGCCCGTGGGCCGCGAGTTATTGTGAAGCGCGGCGAAATCTATCTCGTCTCTCTCGATCCAACGGCGGGGCACGAACAGCGGGGCACGCGCCCGGTCCTGATCGTTTCGCCCGACGGTTTCAACGCTGTGACCGGTGCGCCCGTTGTCGTGCCGATTACAAGCGGCGGAGAGTTCGCACGCACGCGCGGTTTCGTCGTTTCACTGGAAGGCGCAGGCACCCGAACCACGGGAGTAATTCGCTGCGATCAGCCGCGCACCATCGATCTCTCCGCGCGCCATGCACGTCTGCTGGAATCCGTTCCCTCAGCCATCCTCGATGAGGTGCTGGCGCGTCTGGCGCCGATCTTCGCTTAGCCTCAGCGCGGTTTCGCCGCTCCCACCGCTTTCCGGATCACCTTTTCCAGCGCCCGCAGCGCTTGCGGCCGCGGGAATCCCGGCCGGCTCGCCAGTCGAATCGTTCGCGCCGTTTGGAGCCTGATCTTGGTCTTGCAACTCACATTTATCGCAATCATCCGGTTCTGGAGCCTCGAACCGGTTCGGATCCCCTGGAACCCATCGCGGGCCCGGGACGAGGTGAGTCTCCATTGCCGGAAACTGTTGACGCCATCGAAATATTCATTCGTTCGAAGCGTCGCACTGCACCTATACTGATCCGGCTGGACAGTTGCAGACGAAAGCAAGAGGAGGAATCATGTCTGACGAATCCAAGTGCCCATTCTCGGGCGGCATGCTCAATCGCACAACGACAGGAGCCAAGGGCAACCGGGACTGGTGGCCGAACCAGCTGAACCTGTCCATCCTGCATCAGCACTCCTCGCTGTCCAATCCCATGGGCGAGGAGTTCACCTACGCCGAGGAGTTCAAGAGCCTTGACCTGAATGCAGTCGTCAAGGACCTCCATGCCCTGATGACCGATTCTCAGGACTGGTGGCCGGCCGACTTCGGCCACTACGGGCCGCTCTTCATCCGCATGGCATGGCACTCCGCGGGCACCTACCGCATCCACGATGGCCGCGGCGGCGCCGGCAATGGCACGCAGCGCTTCGCGCCGCTCAACAGTTGGCCCGACAACGTCAACCTCGACAAGGCACGCCGTCTGCTTTGGCCCATCAAGCAAAAGTACGGCCGCAAGATCTCCTGGGCCGACCTCATGATCCTGGCCGGAAACGTCGCGCTCGAATCGATGGGTTTCAAGACCTTCGGCTTCGGCGGCGGCCGCGAGGACATCTGGGAGCCGGAGCAGGATATCGATTGGGGCCCTGAAACCACCTGGCTTGGGGACGAACGCTACAGGGGTGACCGTGAGCTTGAGAATCCTCTCGGCGCCGTTCAGATGGGCCTGATCTACGTCAACCCGGAAGGCCCCAATGGCAACCCGGACCCGATCGCTGCGGCGCGCGACATCCGCGAGACCTTTGCCCGCATGGCGATGAACGACGAAGAGACCGTGGCGCTGATCGCCGGCGGCCACAGCTTCGGCAAGACCCACGGCGCCGGCCCTGCTAGCCACGTTGGTGCTGTGCCTGAGGCAGCCGGCATCGAGGAGCAGGGACTCGGCTGGAAGAGCAGCTTCGGCATCGGCAAAGGCGGCGACGCCATCGGCAGCGGCCTGGAAGTCATCTGGACAAAAACGCCGACCAAGTGGAGCAACAACTTCTTCGAGAACCTCTTTGGTTTTGAATGGGAGCTGACCAAGAGCCCCGCCGGGGCTCATCAGTGGAAGCCCAAAGGCAAGGCCGGCGCCGGTTTAATTCCTGACGCCCACGACCCGGCAAAGCGGCACACGCCCACGATGCTCACCACGGATCTCTCTCTGCGCTTCGACCCGGCCTACGAGAAAATCTCGCGCCGCTTCATGGCCCACCCGGACGAGTTCGCCGACGCCTTTGCTCGCGCCTGGTTCAAGCTCACCCACCGCGACATGGGTCCGCGCGCCCGCTACCTTGGCCCGCTCGTGCCCAGGGAAGAACTCATCTGGCAGGACCCGGTTCCCGCCGTCGACCACAAACTCATCAACAGCAAGGACGTCGAAGCCCTCAAGGCCAAAATTCTCGCGTCCGGCTTGTCCATCTCCCAGCTCGTCGCCACCGCGTGGGCGTCGGCCGCAACCTTCCGCGGCAGCGACAAGCGCGGCGGCGCAAACGGCGCGCGCATTCGCCTTGCCCCGCAAAAGGACTGGGAAGTCAACCAGCCGGCCGAGCTCAAAAAGGTGCTGTCGAAGCTCACTGCCATCCAGAAGGAGTTCAACGCCGCGCAGAAGGGCGGCAAGAGAGTTTCGCTGGCGGACCTGATCGTCCTCGCGGGTTCGGCGGCCGTCGAGGCTGCCGCCAAAAAGGCCGGCCACAACGTGAAGGTCCCCTTCACGCCGGGCCGCACCGACGCTTCGCAGGCGCAGACCGATGCGGCTTCCTTTGCAGTGCTCGAGCCAATGGCGGACGGCTTCCGCAACTACGTCCGCAAGGGGCTTGAAGGATGCGTTGCCGAGCTGTTGCTCGACAAGGCACAACTGCTCGCTCTCACTGCTCCGGAGATGGCGGTTCTCGTCGGCGGCCTGCGGGTTCTTGGCGCGAACTTCGGCCAGTCCCAGCACGGTGTCTTCACCAAGCGGCGCGGCGCGCTGACCAACGACTTCTTCGTGAACCTGCTCGACATGGGCACGAAGTGGCAGAAGTCATCGGCGTCCGACGCCGTCCTGGAAGGGCGCGACCGGAAGACCGGCGAGCTCAAGTGGACGGGCACGGTCGTAGACCTCGTCTTCGGCTCAAACTCCCAGCTCCGCGCTCTTGCCGAGGTCTACGCAAGCAGCGATGCGCAGAAGACCTTCGTCAAGGACTTCGTTTCTGCCTGGACCAAGGTGATGAACCTGGATCGCTTCGATCTCGCGTGATCCCGGGAAAACCCGGCCCTTTGTGGCCGGCTGAACCACGAGTTGCTTCCCCTCCACGGCACCCCTCATGGCCCATCCAGCCGCACACTGGATGGGCCTTTCGTTTTGACTGCAAACCGGCCGCGAAGAAGCCGCCGCGCATCTCGAGCAGCGGCGCCGATGAGAAATAGGATATAGTACTTGTAGCGGATATAGCGTTTGCTGGAGGCGCGCGATGAAAGCTTCGGCACTTAAGCCCAAACTCTCCATCCCAGGCCCGGCCCAGAAGGGGATTTTCGAAGTTTACACTCGCATTCGCTCGGCGGAGACGAAGATGGCGGGGGCCGGCGGAGCGCCGCGCAAGCTACCGGCAGACCCGAGCGTGTTTCTTGCGCGCCTGATGGAACAGCTAAGAACCGGCAAGCCCGTCGTCATCTTCGAAAGCAGTTCTGAGCTCACCACGATGGAGGCGGCGAAGCTGCTGGCCGTTTCCCGGCAGTTCCTGGTCAACCTCCTCGAAGGCGGACGGATTCCTTTCCACATGGTCGGAACACACCGCCGCGTCTATGCGCGCGACGTGCTCGCCTTCAAGGCCGCTCGCGACAAAACGCGGCGCAAGGTGCTCGATCGCCTGGCCCGTGCAGAGATGCGCGAGGGCCTGTATGATCGTGTACCGCTGAATGATTGTCAAGCCAAGTAGCGCGATTTCCGCCGTCCTGGACGCGTGCGTACTCGCCCCAATGCCTCTCTGCGACACATTGCTCCGCTGTGCTGAGGAACCGGCATTGTTCCGTCCTCTATGGAGCAATGAAACGCTTGAAGAGGTTTGCAGGACACTTGGGAGATTCGGCTATTCCCGCACGCAGGCGAACCGCCGGGTTCGCGCAATGACAAACGCATTCCCCGAAGCCGCCGTGCAGATCTCGCCACGCCTCTTGCGGGATTCTCCAGGGCTGCCTGACCCGAAGGATGAACATGTCGTCCTGGCGGCTCAAAGCGAGCGCGCGCCAGTGGTTGTCACGTTCAATCTTCGACATTTCCCCAAAAGCGCTGTTGAGCCGTTGGGAATTGAAGTCTGGTCTCCCGACGATTTCCTGGTCTCTCTGTTGAAGCAGAATCGAATGCGCATGATGGAGGTCCTCGACGCTCAAGCTTGCGCGATAGGGCAAACCAGAGTCGACCTGTTGGGCCGATTCAGGCCGGGACTGCCGAAGTTCGCGAGAACTGCAGGGGAAGAATCGACATAGAACTCCGCTCCGCGGCCGAGTGCTAAAATCAACACGTGCCGGGTCCTACGCGACGTAATCCCGCCAACCCCGCCAGGTCCGGAAGGAAGCAACGGTAACGGGCTAGTACGGGCGCAGTAGGTCACCCGGTACTTTTTTGGCGCTTTTTTGATTCCGGATGTTGTTCGCGCCGCGCTTCAGGCTCCCCAACCGGTGCGCGCGCTGCAAGGAGATTTGAATTGAGCTTGATCGTTCGCCCCGTCGTGGGCCGCCGCGCCAAGATCACGGCGCTTGGTACCTACGTCCCTCCCGATGTCATCACCAATCAAGACCTTGAAAAGATGGTGGAAACCAGCGACCAGTGGATCACGGAGCGGACCGGGATTAAAACGCGTCACAAGCTCGCGCCCGGGCTTGGCGTCAGCGACATGTGCACCGCGGCGGCCAAGAAGTGCCTTGCCGCGCGCGGCATCGGGCCGGACGAGCTCGAAGTCATCATCGTGGGCACGGTCACTCCCGATATGATGTTTCCCGCCACGGCCTGTCTGGTGCAGCACAAGATCGGGGCGCACAACACTTGGGGATTCGACGTTTCCGGCGGCTGTTCCGGCTTCGTCTACGCGCTGCTCGCCGGCATCAACCTGGTGCAGAGCGGCGCGTACAGCAAAGTCCTCGTTTGCGGCGCCGACGCCAACACCCGCATGACCGACTACACCGACCGCGCCACCTGCGTGCTCTTCGGCGATGGCAGCGGTGCGGTCCTGATCGAGCCCGCTGAAGAGGGCGAGATCGGCTTCATCGATTCCGTCAGCGAGATCGACGGCGCGGGCGGCGTCAGCCTGAACCTGAAAGGCGGCGGCAGCCTCAATCCATCGAGTCACGAAACCGTCGACAAGAAATGGCATTACATCTACCAGGATGGCCAGGCGGTATACAAGTTCGCCGTCCGCAAGATGGCCGAAGCGACAGGAAAGCTCCTCGAGCGCAACGGCGTCACCGGCGCCGATCTCGGCTGCTTCATTCCTCACCAAGCCAACAAGCGCATCATCACCGCCACCGCCGATCGCCTGGGAATGGACCCCAGCCGCGTCATCATCAATATCGAGAAATACGGCAACACCTCCGCCGGCACCATCCCGCTGGCCATGGAGACCGCCATCGAAGAGGGCAAGCTGAAGAAAGGCGATCTCGTCCTGCTGGCGGCCGTCGGCGCGGGATTTAGCGTGGGCACTGCCTTGCTGCGCTGGGAGATTTGAGAGACAGCTTTCAGCAGCAGGCTCCTGGCCCTTGGCTCGGCCGCTTCGCAGCTTGATGTTCGATGACACGGCAAGAGGCTTCAAACAGTTTCCGCTAAAGGAACGGCTCGTGCTCTGAATCCACGGCCGGATATTGAAAAGAACATGCTGGAAGTTAGAGGCTAGAAGCTAGCAACTCGTTCGTCCTATACTGTGCTCCACAATCGCTGGATTTCGAATCCGGCAGAACGACGCAACGCGGAGGCGACCATGGATGTGACAATGACCGCTCGGAAAGGAAGGATCTCCAAGGTTCTGCGCGAGCAGGCCGAGGAGGGGTTGGAACGCATCGGCCGCATTCTGGGCCGGACGGCGCGCGCCAGCATCACCTTCAGCGCGCAAAGGCATGTCCACATCGTTGAATTGACGGTTCAAGCCCGCACACAGAAACTGGCGGCCACTGGCAAGGGAGACTCGCCGATCGCCGCGCTTCGCGAAGCCATCGACCACGCCGAGAACCAAGCCTACCGCTACCGCGACCGCCGCCTGGTGAACAAGCGCCTGCCCAAAGGCGATCGAGTTCTCACCGCTCCGCCTGTCACGCGGCCCAAGGCGCGCGTCGAGCCCGTTGCGGAGGGCGAAGAAAGCGAATCCTCGCGGATGGCAGGCAAGACAAAGGCGTCCATCGCTGTCCATTCATTCCCCGCCAAAGCCACGGTCGTCGAGCCGCACATCGTCGAGAGCGGCGAAGCCATCGCCCTCAAGCCGATGACCATTGAGGAGGCCGTGAAGGACGCCGAGTTCCGCGACCGCGATCTGCTCATCTTCCGCACCGCGGCCGGAGACCTGTTTGTGCTCCATCGCCGCCGCGACGGCCAAATGGAGTTGGTGGAGATTCCCTAGACTGCGAGCGCCATCGCTTCGCCCCGGCGCCTGTTTTCGCCTGCATTTTCCGGGCCAAACAGGCGTTGGCTATTTGGCGTGGAAACCTTGCACCAACAGCGCTCTGCTGGGGACTTTGGTAGCATCCGGTGACCGCTTTTTGGGGATGGTGAAATCGCCCCCAAATCGCCTACGATCCGGACTATGACGGAGTCTCCATCAGGGGCTGGATGCAGGCCGCATACCGAGCAAGGGCAAGCACAAGTTCCGGCGGTTCCTGGGGAGACCATGAGCTTCGACCCTCATGAGATCGCGAATTCCTTGAGCCAGCGTGAGGTTCTCGATAGCCTGCCGGCTTTGGTGTTTCTGGAGCGGGCTGGAAAGATCGTCTTTGCCAACGCCGAAGCGCGCCAGATGCTCGGTCTCACCGAGGGAGAAGGCTTTCCCCGCCCGGTCGAGGACGTGCTATGGGGCCTCTTCCCCGGCACGGCGGAGCCGCAGACGCAGTTGACCGGCACGCGCCGCGGCAGCCCCTTCCACGCCACCCTCCCTTGCAAAGATGGCCGCCTGATGCCCGTCGAGGGCACCTACAGCATTCTCAACCACGATCTCCGCGAGGCCGTGGTTGTCGCCCATCCCAGCGAGCGCGAGCGCGCTCCCAAATCGCGCCTCATGGAGGATGTGCTCGCCAGCCTTCCCGAGGCCGTTGCTATCGAGCACCAGAACCACGTTCTTTACACCAATCCAACCTTCACGCGTATGTTCGGCTACTCGGCCGAAGAAGCCGCCGGCGGCAGCCTGCGCGAACTGATCGTGCCCGAGACGCGATTCAACGAGAATGCCGCTCTGCTTCGCGCCGTCGATGACACCGGCATCGTCACTCTGGAAACGGTGCGCATGAACAAGGCGGGCGAACTGGTCGACGTCAGCATGCAAATCGCTCCCCTGCTCGTCGACAGCGCCAAGGTCGGTTATGTCTTCACCTTCCGCGATATCAGCGAGCACAAGCAAACCGAAGAACGGCTGCAGTACGACGCCATGCACGACGTGCTTACCGGGTTGCCCAACCGCGCGCTATTCCTCGACCGTGTCACCCTTAGCCTCACCCGCCGCCTGCGCAATCCCGACTATGGCTGCGGAGTCCTCTACGTGGACCTCGATCGCTTCAAGGAGGTCAACGACAATCTCGGCCATGCCGCGGGCGACGCTCTGCTCTCCGCCGTCGCCAACCGCCTTCGCGCCTCGCTTCGCCCCCAGGACTCGGCTGCACGCCTGGGCGGCGACGAGTTCGCCGCTCTCGTGGAGAACATCGTCGCCCCCTACGACCTTGAGATCATCGCCAGCCGCGTGTCGCGGGAGATGGAGCGCCCCATCGACATCTTCGGCCACATGGTCCACGTCAGCACCAGCATCGGCGCCGTCGTCGCCGGGCCGGACCACACCAACTGCGACCTCCTTCTCCGCGATGCGGACTTCGCCATGTACCGCGCCAAACAAGCCGGCGGCGGCCGCTTCGAACTCTACGACAAGCATCTTGAGGCCTGCGCCAGCAGCCTGCTCGAGCGGGAGCGCGAACTCCGCTCCGCCATCGACCAGCGCCAGTTTGTCCTCCAGTATGAGCCCATTTACCGCCTCGCCAACGGCCGCCTAG
>JBEKUS010000038.1:0-32910 GCA_049514795.1 Occallatibacter sp. | reverse complement strand
ATCGGTTCAAGGCTACACCGCAGGGACGTAGCATGTGGAAGGGATGCGGTAAGGGGTCACACTTTCCGAATCGGTCCCGGATAACGGGCGATCGTCGTATCGACCGTAAGCAAAGTGATCCCCTCTGCGTTGGCTTGTGCAATGAGCAGTCGATCGAAGGGATCCTTGTGAATCAGCGGAAGACTCTCGACATTCAAAACATGCTGGCCCAGCACCGCCAACTCCTCATATCCAGCTTCAATCATCTCGCGGCGAATAATTCTCGGATCGATTCTTGGATCAAGCTTCCCGATGCCGCGCTTGATGGCAAGCTCCCACAGGCTCACTACGCTGAAAAGGAGACTGTTTCCCGGATCGTTCAAAATCGCGCGCGCAACTCGCGATAATCGCGGCGCGGACACAGGAATCCACACCACAAGCTGAGTATCGAGCAGGTATCTCATTTGCTGCCGTAGAACATCTCTTCGATTTCCGCCGCAAATGGGGTCTTAATATCGTCGGGGACGCGATACATCCCTTTCATGAACCCGATCCGCTTTTTCGTTTTCGATGCGGAAATCGGCACGACCTGCGCCATGGGTTTGCCCGCCTTTGCAATAACGAACGGCTCCCCGGCCGCAACCTCCTCGACGAGCCGCGACAGTTGGGTCTTCGCTTGATGAATGTTGATCGCGCGCATAGCCACTCCTGGTGGACTAAGTCTAATTAGTTTAGTCCACCTTGCGTTCAACTGGCAAGCGCTTGCCTTGCGGCAGAATACCACGGCCTCCCGCGCAGGGAGGCCGCAGTTTCAGCTCAGGATTCGCCGTTTCTCAGTCTGCGGATTGCGCCTTCGCCAGCTTCTGCACCTTGCTGTGTCTGACCGAGTAGGTGAAGTAGATGAAGAGGCCGAAGATCAGCCAGCCGATCATCACCTCCCACGTAATCGCCGCCAATCGCGACATCAAGAAGATCGCCGACCCGATTCCCAGAATCGGCACCAGCGGCACCAGCGGCGTCTTGAAGGGCCGATGCAGCTCCGGATGCCGCACGCGCAGCACCCAGACGCCGGCGCTCACGATGGTGAACGCCAGCAGCGTCCCGATGTTGACCAGATCGGCAAGCCGGCCGATGGGCAGGAATGCGGGAAACAGCGCCGCGAAGATCCCAAACACAATCGTCGTGATCCATGGCGTGCGGAACTTCGGATGAACCGCGGAGGCCCACTTCCACAGGAGTCCGTCCTTCGACATCGAATAGAACACGCGCGTCTGTCCTAGCAGCATCACCAGCATCACCGTGGCCAATCCGAAGACCGCCCCGACCTTCACCAGCAGCGCGCCCCAGCTAACGCCCGTGGCGTCGATCCCCAGCGCCACCGGAGCGCCAACATTCAGGGTCTTGTAGCTCACCAGTCCGGTCAGCACCAGCGACACCAGAATGTACAAAACCGTGCAGATGGCCAGCGACCCGAGAATGCCGATCGGCATATCCCGCTGCGGCTTCTTGGCCTCCTGTGCCGCCGTCGATACCGCGTCGAATCCAATATAGGCGAAGAAGATCCGCGAAGCGCCTTTGGAGATGCCGCCCCAACCGAAGTTTCCATTTGCGTCCTTCGGCGGAACGAAAGGATGCCAGTTATGCTTGGCCAATTCGGGATGGCGAATCAGAAAGTACCCGCCGACCACGAGAAAAATCGCCACCACGCTCAGCTTGATGAACACGATCGCGGTGTTGAAATTCGCCGACTCCTTGATCCCGATCACCAGGATGACCGTAATCACCAAGACAATCACCATGGCGATCAGATTGAAGGCCGCAGTTGCATGCGGCAGTCCGGCGTCGCTCACCCCCGGCGGCAGCGACGTCGCCGGCAGCCATTCATGCTGATAGAACACCAAATGGGTACCCGTCGACGCCGTCAATTGCGGCGGAATGATGATCCCAAACTGTTGCAGCAAACTGTTGAAATACCCTGACCAGCCAGAGGCCACTGTCGACGCGCCGAACGCGTATTCCAGCACCAGGTCCCAGCCGATGATCCAGGCCACGAACTCGCCCAGCGTCGCGTAGCCGTAGGTATACGCCGACCCGGCAATCGGAATGATCGAAGCGAACTCCGCATAGCACAGCCCGGCGAACGCGCAGGTGATGCCAGCCAGCACAAAGCTCAGCGCCACGGCCGGTCCGGCGTAGAGCGCGGCGGCCTGGCCCGTCAGCACAAAAATTCCCGCGCCGATCACGGCCCCGATGCCCAGCGTCACCAGGTTCACGGCCCCCAGCGAGCGCTTCAGCGTGTGCTCGCCTTGCTCGCCCGCTTCCCGCGTGAGCATCGACATGGGTTTAATGCGCAGCAGTTTGGATATCAATGACCGACTCCCCCCCTCGCGGACGATTCAAACGGAGCTGCCACAGAACCGCGGCAGAAGGCCCAAACGGGCGAATGAACCAGAGTCTCGCCGTTTCTGCCTGAACTCGTAACGCAATCATACGATACGGCGCGCACGGGCCTCCCGGATGCCGGCCTCCGCTCACGCCCCATCAACGGTCTGCCTGGTGGCCGAATGAATCGTCTTCGGACAGACGATGTTCCGATTCCAGACAGAACGCGCGCAACATTCTGGCAAGAAGTGTCTCGCATCGCGACAGGGATTGTGCCAGATCGAGACACGGCCTCGACTCGCACTCAGCCCAGCGCCGCGATCCACCGCCGGACTTCGCCGGCAGGATTCTCCGCGCGGAAGATCGCCGCCGAAACGCCGATGACGTTGGCTCCAGCCGCTAGAATCTCCGATGCGGTTGCGAGCGTAACCCCGCCCACGGCGACAAGCACCTTATCAGGACCGGCCTCCTTGCGCAGCCTGCGCACGCCCTCCGCGCCGATTGGCGGCTTCGCCGTCTGTTTTGTTGTCGTTGGAAAGATCGGCCCGATGGAAAAGTAATCGACCGGTTCAGTCAGAATCCCCGGCATCAATGTTTCGGTCCCGCCATAGGCGCCCACGATTCGATTCGGGCCGAGCAGCCGCCGCGCCTCGGCTGGTGTCACGTCGCCCGCGTCTACGTGCACTCCGTCGAATCCGGCGGGCTCCACAAGATCGGCGCGATCGTCAAGGATCAGCTTGACCGCTGCGGCAGGCATTGCGCGGCGCAGAACGAGGGCATCGGCCAAAAGCTCGGTATCGCTTCCCGTCTTGTTGCGGCACTCGAGGAGCGTGACGCCGGCATCAGACAACGCGCTGCCCAGCCGATGCAAAAAACCCTCACGGCCGGCCTGCGGGATCGCAGATGCATCGAGGATTGGATAGATCCGTGGAAAGGGATAAGACATGTCACCAGAATAGTGCACAGAGAGATGAGGCCAGGGGCCCGAGAATAGCGCCCGCAGCGTTCCGCGCTCCGCCCGCGCAGTTCTCGGCCCCCGGCCTCTCGTTCTCTTGTTTCTCTGTTCCCTTGTTCTCTGTTTTCTACATCTCGTCCGCCGACGGCCCATACACGCCGGGCACCTTCGCGCCCAGCAGCCGCAGATACACGGACAATTGTCCGCGGTGATGAATCATGTGGTTCAGCACCGTCTCGCGGAACACCTTATGCTTCGCATCGTCGATGTACGCCGTCCCGGCCCAAAGAAACTGCCAGTTCCTCTCCCACGTATCGCCCGTTGTGGCCACGAGCGCGGCGCGCGTTTCGGCCAGATCCTTGTCGAACTTCGCGAGCAGCTGCGTTTTACTTGCGGGCACATATGGCTCCCATTTCATTTCCGGCCCAAACTCAACCTTGTCCTTGGTCAGTGTGCCCATGGCCCACTCGCCGGCAAAATCGGTGAGGTGTCCCGCCAGACGGCCCAGGCTCATCGATTTGGGATGGGGTTTGAAGTTGAAATCGGCATCGGCCGGAATGGCCTCGAGCATCTTGCGAGTCTTTTCGGTTTCGTGGTCAAATTCGGCAATCAAGTCTTTTTGAAAGTCCATTCGTGCAACCTCCTCGTTGCCCAGACAGCATACCCGATTTCACCGGGAGAAGGCGAAGAAAAAGCGATAATATTTCGAGACGGCAGTCGAAGAGCTCAAACGGCGCTATGTGATGCTAGAATGTATCACATGAAGACCGTTTCAGTTCGCGACCTTCGCTACGACTTCAAGAAGGTCGAGCGCCTGCTCAGCCAAGGCGACGAGATCCAGATCACCAAGCGGCGCAAGGTGATCGCGCGCCTCACCCCCGAGCGATCCCAGAGGCCCCCGCTGCCGGATTACCTGGGGCGGCTGAAAGAGATTTACGGCGACAGGGTATTCGAGGTGAGTGGCGCCGAGCTCATTTCAGCGGACCGGGAAGACCGCATCTGAATCAATGATCTATCTGGATTCAAGCGTCGTATTCTCGGTCCATGGCCGGGATGTGCACACGGTTGCTGCCGTCGCGCTTCTCCGTTCAGCAAATGAGCCTTTGGCGCTTACGCAACTCTGCGAAGTTGAGTTCGTCAACGCGTTGTGCCTCCGGCAATTTCGCCGGGAGATTTCCCAAACGCAGGTTCAGGCTTCAATCGCCGATTTGGAGCAGAACATTCGCAGGGGGGTCTATCGGCTGCTGTCCATACCCGACAGCGCCTTTACACGCGCCAAGATTCTTGCCCAAACGCTCACGCTGGCCATCGGCGTCCGCGCGGCGGATTTATTGCATGTCTCGGCCGCCATGGAGCTCGGGGCCAGTTGCCTTTTCACGTTCGACCAGAAACAGCATCGAACCGCGCAAGCCGCGGGCCTCGCTGTCAATCCACTGTCGTAGGCGCAGGGAACTCGACTCGGTGCGTTCTACGCGGGCGGTGTCTCCGCCTCGGCCCGCGCCGCCAGGAACCGCTCCATGAAACCGGTGCCGAACTCCCCGCCTCGGAAGCCCGCATCTTGAAAGATCGCCTGGTGCAACGGAATCGAGGTGTCGATTCCCTGCACGATGAACTGGCTCAGCGCCCGCTCCATCTTCGCCATGGCCTCTGCGCGGTCGGCCCCATGCGCGATCAGCTTGGCGATCAGCGAATCGTAGTAGGGCGGGACCACTCCTTCGGCGTACTGCGCGGTGTCGACGCGGATTCCGTTGCCGCCCGGCACATTGAACGCCGTGATCTTGCCTGCAGACGGCGTAAACTTCCGCGGATGCTCGGCGTTGATGCGGCACTCGATTGCGTGCCCGCGAATATCGAGCTTCGGAGGCAGAATCGCGTCCAGCCGTTCCCCCGATGCGATCCGCAACTGTGCCTTCACGATGTCCACTCCGGTGATCGCCTCAGTGACCGGGTGCTCCACCTGGACGCGCGTGTTCATCTCGATGAAATAGAGTTGGTGGTTCGCGTCCATCAGGAATTCCACCGTCCCCGCGTTCTGGTAGCCGATCTCGCGCAGGCACCGGCACAGCGTCCGGCCCAGTTCTTCGCGCAACTTCGGGGTCACCTGCAGGCTGGGCGCCTCCTCGATCAGCTTCTGGTGCCGGCGCTGGATGGAGCACTCACGCTCGAACAGCGAAGCCACGTTGCCGTGCTCGTCGGCCAGCATCTGGAACTCGATGTGGCGCGGGTTCTCAACGAACTTCTCCATGTAGAGCTCGCCGTTGCCGAAGGCATTCGCCGCCTCGGTATACGCCGCAGGGAACAGATTCGGCAGCTCGTCGGCGTTCCGGACGATTCTCATGCCGCGCCCGCCGCCGCCGGCCTTGGCCTTCAAGATGATCGGGAAGCCGACCTTCTTTGCGCACGCCTGTGCCTCGTCGACGGTGATCAGAACGCCATCCGATCCCGGCAGGATCGGTACTTTGGCTTTTTTCATCGCCTGCCGCGCCTTTTCCTTCTCGCCCATCAGACGCGTCACCTCCGGCGGCGGGCCGATGAACTTGATGTTCGAAGCGCGGCACACCTCGGCGAAGTTGGCGTTCTCGCTCAGGAGCCCATAGCCGGGATGGATCGCGTCCACATCGGCGATTTCGGCGGCCGAAATCACGGCCGGCACATTCAGATAACTATCCGCTGCCCGCGGGGGGCCGATACAGATCGCCTCGTCGGCAAAGCGCACATGCAGCGAGTTGCGGTCCGCCTCGCTATAGACGGCGACCGTGCGAACGCCTAGCTCCCGACACGCGTTCAGCACGCGCAGCGCGATTTCGCCTCGATTGGCGATGAGGACCTTACGGAACATGGACGGCCTTGGAAGCGGGGTTAGCGGAGTTAGCGGGGTTAGCGGAGTTAGCATTGCAGTTACTGGACTTCAATGATGCCAGCAGGCCGTTCAAGATGCGTCCCACCTCGGAGCTTTGTTCCATCAACTCGCGTCCATCGTCATCTTTCAAATAGCCCAAGTCTGTTGCTAGCTCTACTTGGGTTTGCATCTCGAAAAGTGAACCCCGCGCAGTTCCCAGGAAATGACGGAACTGCAAATCGCTTAGTCTTCCGTATCCCTCGGCGACGTTACTCGCAACCGAGACGGCAGCACGCCTGATTTGATCAGTCAGGCCGTAGGCCTCGCGCCGAGGCAGATTCTCCGTCACTTTGTACACGTGCCGCGCCAGTGCCATTGCCTTTTGCCAGACAATCAAATCCCGATAGCTCTTTGGTCTTGCCATATCCCACTTCGCGATCGAACTAACTCCGCTAACGCCGCTAGCTCCGCTAACACTGCTGCTCTTTTCACGCCGAGCGGATGGTGAACAGCGGCTGGCCGAATTCGATGGCTTGGCCGTTCGAAACCAGACAGCGGACGACTTCGCCCTCCGCATCGGCTTCGATCTCGTTCATCAGCTTCATGGCCTCGACGATGGCGATCACTTGGCCTTTCTCCACGCGGTCTCCGGGAGAAACGAACGGTGAGGCGCCCGGCGACGGGGAACCATAGAACGTGCCCACGATCGGCGATTTCACCAGATGCAAACCGGCGTCCGAATCGGCGGCCGGTTCCGCGGCAGCACCCGAGCCCGGTTGCGCCACAACCGCGTGCGGAACCACGGCCGGCACGGTGCGCAGCAGCCGCGCAAGATCGCCCAATGAGGCCGAGCCACTCTCCGGGGGATTGAACTTGAGCCGGAGCTTCAAGTCGCCCCGGTCCACATCGAACTCGGCAACTCCATGCTGCTTCAGGAAATCAATCAGTTCGCGCAGATCATCGATGTCTTGTTTTTTCATTCGTTCCTTAACGCTCGCGTGCCGCAGGCCGACCGCCCGCTTCGGAGCCGTTCAAAGTTCAATCAGCGCCTTGGGCGCCGGAGTGAGGACTTGCCCCCCGGTGCGTGTGACAGCCACCATGTCCTCAATGCGAATGCCGAAGTTGCCCGCCAAATAGACGCCCGGTTCGATGGTGATGACCATGCCCGGCAGCAACCGCACCGTCTGCCCCGCGCCGACGCGCGGCGGCTCGTGGATCTCGAGGCCGACGCCGTGGCCGGTGGAGTGCAGAAACGCCTCGCCTAAACCTTCCCTGCGCAGGATGCTGCGCGCGGCCTCGTCCACCTCCGCGCAGCTTACTCCCGAGGCAACGGCTTTGACCGCCGCCTCCTGGGCCTCCAGCACCGCCTGGTATGCGTGCCGCTCCTCGGGCTTCGGTTTGCCCAGGAAGACGGTCCGCGTCATATCCGAACAATAACCTTTGAGGATTATACCGAAGTCGAGCGTCACAAACCCCCGCCGCGGAAGCGGCGCGGCCGTTGCCCGCCCGTGCGGCAGCGCCGAGCGCACACCCGAGGCGACGATGGTCTCGAACGACATCCCCTCGGCGCCCATACGCCGGGCTTGATGCTCGAGTTCTGAAGCCACTTCGACCTCGGGAATGCCCGGACGCAGAAAGCCGAGGATGCGATCGAACAGCTTGCAGCCAGCCAGAGCGGCCTCGGCGATCAGCGCCAGTTCGTCTTCGTCCTTGGTGCAGCGCAGGATCTCGACGTAGGGCGCGGGCACAGCCTGGAAGAATGACCGCCGCAGACGGGCAGGCAATTCGGATTTCCAGCGTTCCAGTTCGGCGACCGTCGTTCGCGCGGGATCGAAGCCGGCGAGCGCAACGCCCGGCTGCGCGGCGAGCCACTGCGCCGCAGCTACCGCGGGCGCACCGGAGACGATCTGAACCTGCGCGGCCTGCACCTCTTCGTTGGCCTGCGCCGTGTAGCGGCCATCGGTGAAGAGGCGCGCGGCGCGGCGCGTCACGGCCAGAGCGGCGCTGGAGCCGGTGAAGCCGGAGAGGTAACGAACGTCGGGGAGGTGCGTGACGAGGAAACCGGGGAGCCCGGCGCGAGTCAGTTTGCGGCGCAGAGCGCCCATGCGGCGGAAGTGGTCCATCGGCTCAGATATACCACGTGAAGGCTGCCTTTACACCGCGGGCTGGACGGGCTTCTTCTTCGACGTGTCGACTTGGCTGCTGGACTGCATGTCGCTCTGCTGGTCCATCCACTCGTCGAGGCGCGAGCGCTTGAAGCGCCAGCGGTTGCCGAGCTTGAAGGCGGGCACGAAGCCGTCCGAAGCGTACTTGTAGAGGGTGTCGGGCGAGATGCCAAGATAGTCCGAGGCTTGGCGAATATCCATGACCTCGCGGACTTCAGGAACCAGAAGGTTCGAACGGACAGCAGCGTTGCGCATCCATACCTCCCGATAAAAGCGGGATGATATCAGACAGAATTCCGGCACACTTACCGGTACTTCAGACTTTAATCCGACTTCATCAGTTCATTCAAGGATTTTCCGGAAGTTATAGGTACTTTAGGGAGTTTCTTCCGTACTGTGACCGGTGCGCTGCTTGTGGAAAACCCCACTCTATTGTGGGTTTGCGACGCTGCTCCGCAACCGGTAGCGCCCGTGAAGCAGATGGTCCAGATGAAGCGGCGGCGCCTGACTGGCGATCTTGGTGGCAATCGCCAAGAGGAGAAGGATCGCCGCCACCATGGCAATTTCCCTCACGTCGAGGGAGCGCTTTGGAGCGTTCATGGGCATCCCGCGCCACAGGGAACGGCGGGTCCGCGGACTTCCGGAGCTCTCCCCACACGGGAACCGGGCTGCGCGCAGAGCGTCCGTGAGGCTCAGTTCAGCCAAGAAATGCCTGCTTCGGCTGCTGCTGGAGCGCGCAGTTCGTGAATTCCTATTGCACCATTTCTGGCGTATGAGGGCCGAAAATGGCGGGATTGGGGGGCGGGACTGGGTGTTTTGGGCCTTGTTTTACTGAGTAGTAACTCCCCTCCCCCCTGCGGTCTGTGCAAATAAGCGCCGTGGAATCATAGGGTTGGCGCAAGTATGGTCCCCGATATATTTGATTCCACAGGACTTGCCTGCAGATATGTCTCAGCAAAAGAGTTAACGGCAGTTGTCGGTTGTCAGTGATCAGGAGGCCGCTTCAGCCTTTACTGGATCTATTGTGCGACGGAAGCGGGGAATAATCTGCAAAGCGGCGAGAGATTATTTGCGGCGTGTTTTGAGTGGGTTGCGGCGAGATGGGTGAGGCGGGGATTTCGTCGCGGCACACGCTGGCGCCGATCAATCGCAGAGGGGCCGAAGCCGGGGAGATTCTGGCGCTGGCGGAGAAGATTGTGGCGGCCGTCGACGCGCGGTTTGGAATTCGTCTGGAGCGTGAGCCGTTGCTGGTGGGGTTTGAACGCGAATCGCCTCGTGCGGAATGAGTTCCCATGATTTCCCGGCGGGTGATGGATTCGCAGCAATAGAATGATCTTTACCTCAAGAAGGATTTTGATATTGCGGCGGTGTGATGATGAGGGTCCCGTCTCTGGTTCGCTTCGTTCGGCTGCTGAGCGTTTATGTCGGAGTTGCTGCCATTAGCGGCGCCATTTTCTGGGCAATTGGCCAGCCGATCAATCCTCTCACGGTTTTGGTTTATTCCCTCTGCATTGGGAATCTCCTCAGCCCCGCAATGAATTGGGTCGACCCCCTTTATTCAAAAAGGCCATTTCCTTTCAACTGGCTGATTTTTCTGCCCACCCTCCTCCTGCTCACAGTTCCGGTTTACCTGATTTCGACTGTGGTTGTGTGGTTCATCGCTCCACCTGCTCGGCAGACGCTTTCTCATCTCATTCTGACCGGCTGGAAGTTTCCATTTCTGGTCACCTTCGTCTTTGGTTTTGTCTCATTTCTATACCACACAACGAAGGATCGCCTGGAGCAGCGCAACAAGGAACTCGAGCGCTCAGTGAAGCAGGGGACCGCGCAATTGGAAAGGCAGGAAGAAGAGCTGCAGCGCGCGGGAGAGATTCAACAGTCGCTGCTGCCGAAGACGATTCCCCAGCTTGCGGGATTCGAGGTGGCGGGAGCGTGGCGACCGGCGCGCACGGTGAGCGGAGACTACTACGACGTCTTCAAGCTCGGCGAACACAAGCTTGGCGTATGCATTGCGGACGTGGTGGGAAAGGGCGTGTCGGCCGCGCTGCTGATGGCGAATGTGCAGGCCGCGGTGCGGGCGTTTGCGAGCAGCGCCGAGAGCCCGGCACAGTTGTGCGCCAAGGTAAACAGCCTGCTCTGCGAGAATCTGGCGACGGGGAAATTCGTGACGTTTATCTATGGCGTGCTCGATAGCGAGACGCGGATGCTCGAGTACTGCAACGCCGGGCACCTTTACCCGATTCTCGTCTCGCAAGGAGCCGCCCGAGCTGTGGAAGCGGGAGGCGCGGCGCTGGGCGTCTTTCCCATCTGGGAGTATGAGAATGCGACGATTGCGCTCAAGCCGGGCGATCGGCTGCTGCTTGTGACCGACGGCATTACCGAAGCGAGCAATGCGGACGAGCAGGAGTTCGGCGAGGAGAAACTGGCTCAGGCCGCGCTGGCAGAGTGCATGCACGCGGCTGTGGAAATGAGCGATGCGCTGCTCAATCAAGTGTCGACATACTGCGAGGCGCGGTTTCAGGACGATGCGACGCTGGTGGTGATCGCGGCAAAGTGAGGAGCAGGGAGGTCAGCTCTGCGGGACTTGCAGTCGGTCGAGCAGACGATCGCGCTCCGAGGCGAGCACTTCGGTTGCGGGGCCGAGGGCAGTGAGGCGGCCTTCGCGGAGGAGCAGGACTTCGGCGGCGGTGGCAAGGGCGTCGGTGGCGTCGTGGGTGGCGAGGACGGCCTGGACGTTGTTGTGGCGAAGCCACTGCTGAAGACGCTCGAGGAGAGCATCGCTAGCCGGACCGTCGAGCGCAGAGAACGGCTCATCGAGAAGAAGCAGACGCGGGCCTGGGGCGAGAGCGCGGGCCAGAGCCACGCGTTGCGCCTGGCCGCCGGAGAGGTTCTGTGGGCGGCGGCCAGCGAGATCGGTTGCGCCGGTAAGGTCGAGCATCTCTTCGACACGGCGGGCGCGGCGGTCGCGGGAGAGGCCGTGCAGTCCATAGGCCACATTGGCCGCGACGCTGAGGTGAGGGAAGAGCGCGGGCTGCTGCGAGACGAGCGAGGTTTGGCGGCGGCCGGGCGGGATGCGCAGGCGGCAGGCCGTGTCGGTGAGCGCGCGGCCGTCGAGGGCGATGCGGCCGTGGTTGGGACGATCGAGACCGGCGAGCAAGCGGAGCAGAGTGCTTTTGCCGGCGCCGGAGGGGCCGAAGATAACCGTCCAGTCGGAGGTGAAGCTGCATTCCACCTGGAGGCGGAAGCTGCCGCGGCGCGCACCGAGCGTGAACTCAAGCATCGCGGGCGCTCCCGCGCTTTAGCGTCTTGGAATAGATCAGTCCAAGCGAAAGAACACTCAGGCCGAGGAGAATCGCCGCGGTGCGGTTGGCGGCGGCGTAATCGAAGTTTTCGACTTGATCGTAAAGGACGATGGAGAGCGTGCGCGTGGCGCCGGGGATGTCGCCGCCGAGCATGAGCACGACGCCGAATTCGCCGACGGTGTGAAGGAAGCTGAGGACGATGGCGGCGAGAAGCGAGCGGCGAGCGAGCGGGACGAGAATGCTGGAGACAAGGCGCACCGGACCGGCGCCGAGCAGGCGCGCCGCATCGACGAGGGAAGAATCGACGGAGGCGAAACCGGCGACGAGCGGCTGGACGGCAAAGGGCAGGCTGTAGATGACGGAGCCGACCACAAGGCCATCGAAGGAGAAGGCGAGAGGGTGGCCGAGGAGGGCGGCGATGCCGCGGCCGAACGCAGTGCGGGGGCCGAGGAGGACGAGAAGGAAGAAGCCGAGCACAGTGGGCGGCAGGACCATGGGCAACGTGGCGAGGGCTTCGAGAACGGCGAGCCAGCGTCCGCGGCCGAGCACGAGGATCGCCGCCAGAGGGACCGCGATGGCGACGAGAATCGCCGTGGTCACGGTTGCCAGACGGAGCGAGAGTGCGAATGCCTGCCAGTCCATTGCGCTTATTTGACCGGCGTGAGGCCGCTTTTTGCAAGCTGGGCCTGCACGGGAGCAGAGAGCAGGAAGTCGAGCAGCTTGTGAACCGCGGCGCGCTGTTTGGTGCTGCCGACGATCACGGCGCCCTGCTCGATAGGCGGGTAGAGGTTGCGCGGGATGACGAAGTACAAGCCGTCGGCAGTGAGGCGCGGAGTGAGGGCCGAGGTGAGCGAGATGAGGCCGGCGTCGGCGTTCGCGGAGTCGACGAACTGAGCGGCCTGGGAGGTGTTTTCGGCGGTGACGAGGCGCGGCTTGAGAGCGTCGTAGAGATTGAGGCTGCGGAGCGCGGCGGCGTCGGCGAGGCCCAAGTCGATGAGGCGCTTGGGATAGCCGAGGTCGGCGGAAAGGAACAGATCGAAGGGAGCGCCGTTTTCGATCTCTGTCGCAAGCATCGCCGAAGCTTGGTAGGTGGCTTCGGAGCGGAGGCCTGTGGCGCGCTGGAATTGGTCGAGGATGGGCGGCAGGACGGGCTCGAGATCGGCGGCGGCGGCGACACGGAGCGGGGTCTGCGCGCGGAGCGGCGCGATGAGCACAAGCAACATCAGCGCGGGGAAGAGTCGCTTCGAAGCCCGCAAAAGGCCTCCTGTTCCACAACAAAAGTCGCCGTACACTGGTAGGCTAACACCAGGTATGAACGACAACTTGCACCAGTTGCGCTGTTTTGGCTGCGGAAGCCAGATTGCGGGCGCCGAAGCGCGGCCGGATTTTCGCTGCGCGGTATGCGGGGACCTGTTTGAGGTGTCGTATCCGGGCTGGAGCCAGCGCGGAGGTCACGACCGACCGAATCCGGGCGCGCTGAAGTGGCTTTGGCGGGAGCGGCGCTGCTCCGGAGAGGCGCTGGACCAGTCGGGTGTCTGGCGGTTCCGCGAGCTGCTGCCGATTCTGGATAATTTCGGCAACGCGGTCTCGCTCCGCGAGGGCAACGCGCCGCTCTATCATCTGCCACGCGCGGCCAAGGCGCTGGGGATCGATCAGCTTTTTGCCAAGCACCAGGGCATGAACCCGTCGGGTTCGTTCAAGGACACGGGCATGACCGCGGCACTGAGTGTGGCGCGGGAGCGGGGATTCAAGTGGGTGGCGTGCGCGTCGACTGGCAACACGTCGGCCTCGATGGCGGCCTATGCCGCGCGCGCGGGGATGCGCAGCCTGGTGCTGATTCCCGAAGGCAAGATTGCGTGGGGTAAGCTGTCGCAGACGATGGATTATGGCGCGCTGACCTGCCAGGTGAAGACGGATTTCGACGGCTGCCTGCGTGTGCTCACCGAGATCGTGAAGCAGGCGCCGATTTGCCTTTTGAATTCGGTAAATCCGTACCGGCTGGAGGGGCAGAAGACTCCGGCCTTCGAAATTGCGGAAACGCTGGACTGGAACGTGCCGGACCACCTGATCGTTCCGGGGGGCAACCTGGGCAACAGTTCGGCGCTGGGCAAGGGATTCCGGGAACTGCGCGAGTTGGGACTGGTGGCGCGGCTGCCGAAGATCAGCGTGATTCAGGCGGAGGGAGCGAATCCTCTGGTAAAGAGCCTAAGGGACAACCACGGGGCGGTGCTGGAGCCGGTGGAGGCGCATACGCGCGCGACGGCGATCCGCATCGGGAATCCGGCGTCGTGGCGCAAGTCGGCGAAAGCGATTCTGGACAGCGGAGGATGGTGCCTCGATGTGACCGAGGCGGAAATCGCGATCGCCAAGGCCGAGATCGGCGCGGAAGGATTGGGCTGCGAGCCGGCTTCGGCGGTGACCCTTGCCGGGCTGAAGAAGCTGCACGCACAGGGCGCGGTCCGCTCGGGGGACACGGTGGTTCTCGTCTTGACCGGACACACGCTGAAGGACGCGGACTACACGATCGATTTCCATCGGGGAACGCTGCTGACGGATGAGGAGAAGGCCGGATCGGAGGCGGCGATCGACGCACTGCGGCGAGATGCGATCACCGTGGACGCCACGCCGGCGGCCGTGCTGGAAGCGCTGAAGGGCGAAGTGGGATGAGCGACGAAAGCAAGTCCGCCGTTTTTCGACTGCGCCTGCCTGCAACCTCAGCGAATCTCGGACCGGGATTCGATGCTGTCGCCGTGGCGCTGGATTTTTTCCTTGAGATCGAGGCCGAGGCTGCGCAGGATTTCGCGATTTCGGCGACAGGCCGCGACGCCGACCGGTGCGCGCGGATCGAGAAGAACCTCATTCTGGAAACCTACAAGCAGATCCTGAGCGAAGCCGGGCGGCCCGTTGTGCCGTTGGCGATCCGGATGGTCAATGGCATTCCGCTGGGAATGGGATGCGGGTCATCGGCGGCCGCGCGACTTGCGGCTATTGCGCTGGCGGCGCACTTCGGGCAGCTCGAGTGGGACAGGGATCGGATTCTCGAAGAGGCGTACAAGCTGGAGGGCCATCCGGACAACGTGGCGGCGTGTTGGCTGGGCGGATTCGTCACGGCCATGTGCGAGGGATCGAAGGTGCATGTAGCGCGCGTGAGCCCGCCAACGGAGTGGCGCGCGATTCTGGCGTTGCCCGCCGAGCCGCTGCCGACGAGCAAGGCGCGCGCGGTGTTGCCGACCTGTTATGAGATCGCCGACGTGGTTGCGAACCTGCAGTCGGTTGCCGCGCTCGGGCTGGCCTTTGCGCGGGGAGAGGCCGATCTGCTTCGTTTGGCGATGAGAGATCGCATTCACCAACCGTACCGTGCGCCCATCTGTCCTCTGTTGCCCCTTCTATCGCCGCTGGTGGGCGAGAACGGGATTGCAGGAGTGGCTTTGAGCGGGGCGGGACCGGCGGTGCTCGTGGTTGTCGACCGGGAGGAGAGCCTGGCGGGTGCATCGGAAGCAGTGCAAAGAGCGGCCGAAAACGATGTGTCCGTGGAACTCGTAATGTGCCGGTTTTCGGAGAGCGGAGCCAGCCAACTGATTGAAATGAAATGACTTTTGCGATCGGCGGCGCGGGCAGTAACCATCAAGTGCTTGCGTTATCAGTCAGTTACGGTCATTGCCTAGGTGTGCAGTCACCTGTTTCTTGATTACCTGGCCAATTACCTAAGATTGCTTGCTATTTATCGATTAAACACCTAAAGTCGCACCGTGAGCAGTTCTGGGGGAGGGCTGCTCTAGCGCCCGAGATCCTCGTCGGATCCGGGCGCTTCTATTTGCGCGCGGGAACTTGTTGTCACAGCGAAAGGCTGAGAACTCCGCGCGGACCAGCGAGGCATTTTGCAGCCACGCGATGGAACCGCTGCTGAAACGATTTGGCGCTCGATGGACGTTTTTCCGAAGTGCAGGCGCACTCGTCTCCCCCAATCATTTCTCGAACTGGAATCGAAGCCGGCGTGGGCGATCGGGCGTGCCGGAGTCTGCGACTTCCTGTCCCACTCGCGCATCCGATGGATATACGGTTTCCTGTACAATGTTCGCGTGCGGGTCCGCAAGGAGGATCATGGCTGGATTGGGCGTATTGGAAGTGAGCGACGCGAGTTTTGACCAGGAGGTACTCAAGAGCGAGCAGCCGGTTCTGGTGGATTTCTGGGCTGTTTGGTGCGGCCCGTGCAAGGCCATTGGGCCGATCGTCGATAGCGTGGCCGCGGCCTATGCCGGCAAGCTGAAGGTGGCCAAGGTGAACGTGGACCAGAATGGCGCGACGCCGTCCCGCTACGGCATTCGCGGCATCCCGACCCTTTTGTTTTTCAAGGGCGGGAAGGTGGCCGACCAGGTTGTCGGCTATGTTCCGCAGGAAGTGATCGAGGAGAAGGTCAAGCGGCTGATCGCGTAAGAGACACGGAAGACCGAGTTCATCGGAAGGGAAGGCCTGGCTGAGCGCCAGGCCTTCGCCGTCTGCGGGCCGCTACATTCCGCGCCGGAATTGGATGATGCGGCGGCGGTCGCGCTTGGTGGGCCGGCGCGGAGGCAGAGAGACGTACTGCTCCATGGCTTTGCGCTCCTCAGCCAGATGCAGGCGGGCCAGGCGGCTGGCCTCGGTTTCACGGTAGAGGGTTTGCGCAACAGGGGCGGGGCCACGCATCGCGCTGATCAACAGGACGTCGACGTCGAAGGCGCCTGCCGCATTCTCGATGTGCAGCTTGTCGCCGACGCGAACGTCGTGCGCGGGCTTGGCCGTCGATCCATTCCATTGAATCCTGCCCAGATCGCAGGCGCGCGACGCCATGGCGCGGGTTTTGAAGAAGCGCGCCGCCCAGAGCCACTTGTCGATGCGGACGGTGTCCATGGTTGCTTCCTCGTGCGGTGTGTTTGCCGCGCACTTTTCGAGATCGGAGAGCCGGGACATCGAAGAGCCGAGTTTGAGCGATCCTAGGTCCCTAAGGGGGACCTGGGGCACCCGAAAGTCTATTTCTTCTCTTCGCCGGTTCCGTGCATGAACTCCTGATAGCGCTTGGCGTACTCGGCCTTGTAACTGGCGACCGTGCCTTCGTGGCTCAGATGCGGCGTGTTGGGCTTCACGGTCCAGTGGAGCTCGACCGTACTTGTGCCGGCGGGAACAATGAGCGTGCTATTCGCGGGCTGAATGGTTTTGCCGCCGGCCGTTGCGGACCTGAGATCGACGAACCAGGGCACGTGCACGATGATCGCATCAGGCTTGGAGGTGAAATCCGGGTTCAGGCGGAGAACGGCGACGCCATCCTGCGGCTGTTCGAGCGTGAATGCGAGAGGTCCGAAGTTCGTCGGCGCCTGGCGGACGGCGATGGTCTTGCCCTTGCCGATCCACGCCGGGGAAACAGCGGAGAGCAGGTGGAGCTGGTTGCCCTCTTCGCGGACAAGCATCGTGCGCAGAAGGGTGCGGTACTCGGCCGCGAACCAGCCGTGCGGCGGGAGATTATGGCCCGGGTCGCGGTCGCCCCAGGGACGGATGTTGTACTCGAATCCGGCGTTGGTTGAGCTGGTGTGGAGCAGGATCGAGTAGAACTCCCTGATGGCCCGTTCCTGGTCGCCGCGGACGGTCTCGGTGAGCGTGTTCTTGATGGTGAGGTAGTGGTGCAGGAACTCGCCATCGGCGTAGGTCATGATGCCCTCGGCGTATTTGGCTTGCGCGGCTTTGAGCGTGGCCGTTACGCGCGGATCGTGCGGATCGAGGACAGGCTCGGGGACAACGGAAAGCAGATTGCCCCAGTCGAAGCCGGCCTTTTCCCCGTCAAGCACGGGTGGAATTACCCCGTTGTGCGCGGCGGCCTGTGCGTCGAGCACTTTGAAGAACGCCTGGTGGAGATCGTCGTATTCGGCTTGCCACTTCTGCGCCAGATCGCTGTGGCCGGTTTCAGAGGCCATTTGAATTGCCAGCTTGAGGCCGTCGAGGGCGAGGAAGTTGTAGCCGGTGAGATGGCCGGGGACATCCTCGTTGTCGCGCACGTCGCTGGCAGGAACGATGTGGAGCGAGTCGGCGGCGCGCGCCTGATGGAGCCAATCGACGGCGCGGGCAATCTGGGGAAGGGCCCACTCGGCAAACGCTTTGTCGTGGGTGATCCGATAATGCTGGCCGTAGGCCCAGACCGCTTGCCCCCAGCCGTCGTACTGTTGCGGCTGTGACAGGAAGTTGCCGTCGGGCAACTGTTTTTTGGCGAAGAAGTCGAGGCATTGGCGGGCGATCTGCGGATAGCCGGTGAGATCGTAGCTGTGCACAATGTCGGCGCCGTCGCGAAGCCAGAAGGCGTGGTAGTGGAGCTTGTTGACGGTTTGGATTGTGTCGTCGCCAATGCGATCGATGGCGATGAGGTCGTAGATGAGGTTGGTGTAGAAGGCGTCGACGGGTTTGGATTCGGGCAGCGCGATCTGCATGCCGGAGGCGAGGATGCCGTTCCAGTAGGCCGTGATCCGAGCCTTGGCGTCGTCGAAGCCGGCCTGGTCAATGGCGCTAGCGGAAAACGGATCGGCGGTGGGAATGAGCGGCATCTTGAAGTCGAGGGCCCAGGTCTCGCCGGGCTTGAGCACGCGGGAGTAAGTGACGATTCCAACAGGAGTCGTGAGAGTCGTGTTGAGGTCGGTGGCGCGAAGGAGATCGATGGTCCCGCTTTCGCGGCTGTGCTGACGGAGGGTGAACGTGCGATCGGCATAGCCGGCTGGGTATGCGTAGAGAACGCGGTTGAAACGATAGAAATTGGCATCGTCGAACGAGTTCTGCCAGTGTGGATTGAACTGTTCGCCGATCTGCCGGTAGTCGCCGGGATTCTTGCCGTCGACGGGACGTCGAAAGCGGTTGTCGCCGTGAGCGGCGCCGGTGGTGTTGGGACCGTCGTAGCGGACCGCGGAGGCAAACACGGCACGATTCGGCTCGCGGGACTGGTTGACGATCTCGACGCGAATGAAATTCACCAGCGGTTCGACGACATCGGTTTCAGGGTTGATGCCGGGAGGGTAGGGAAACTTGGCCTGCTGGCGGAAGCGGATGATGTCGCTCTTGTCGATCTTGGCTTCGAATATGGTGAAGCGATAGACGATGCCGTCGCGCGTGAACTCGTAGTGGACGATGGGCAGGCGGCCCTGTTCGAGGGTGCGGATCCGGACGTTGGTGGGCACGTAATCCGGCCCGGCGAAGAACATGAGTTCTTCAAAGCCGGTGCGCAGGTAACCCTCGGGCGTGATCTCGGTGGCCGCCTCCGCGCCCATCAGGCCGATCTCGTCGGTGGGCTTTGAAAAATAGGAAAACGGTTGGCCGGGCTGGTCGATGGTTGGAGAGACCATCTGGGCGGACCCGCGAGGGGAGAAGAAAGCAACGAGAGAAAGAACGGCGAGTGGGATCAGGGTTCTGGGCGGAGTTCTCATGACAGAAACAAGGATAGAACGGCTGGGGCCTGGATACGAGGGAGAAGAACGGCGCGGAAATTCGCACACGGATAAGGGCTTGGGGACGGCCGCGATCGTCCGGGCTATCCGGGGCCGGGGAGGTCCTCAAGATCTGCCGCCAAAGTGATGCGAATCACGGGCAGGGCGGTTGAAGTGGGCCTACACTTCAGCATCGCGGGCGGAGCGGGGCATTGACGTCGGATGGTCTGTGAGCGCTGGTTGGTCTGCCGTGGCAAGCCGAGAGGGGCCGCGGCGAACGTCCGGATGCAGAGCCGGCCCAAACGCGTTGAGCCCTGAGCCGGATGCCCATGACTCGAAAGGAGCGATCGCATATGAGCAGAGCCTGTCTGAAATGTGCAGCGCAACTTGAGGCGGCATGGAAGTTTTGTCCGCATTGCGGAGCCACGAGCGGGAAAGAGATCCAGGAGTCAACGCACGAGCATCCGGGGCATGAAAAGGCCCCCGTGAAGAGCGCGTTTGGCGGATTGATGCTGGGATTTCTGGCGGCGCCGGTTCTGATCATCTATGGCGGGATGATTTGCCTGACTGGTCTCGGTGTGTTTCTCGGCGTTCCGATGATTATTGCCGGGGTGTGCGCGCCGCTGATCGGTTCGATGATGGGTTTGAACGCGCTCAAGGGGAAATGCCCCTGGTGCGGCGAGTGGGTCAGCGGAGTTGGAATCTTCGACCGCTTCTCGTGCCCGGCGTGCAGCAAGCGGATTGTGGTGCGGAAGCACGAGCTGGTGAGGGCGGAGTAGGCCACGCTGGGTAGGCTTCGAACCGGTCCCAATGACGCTTCTAGTTGATCGTCTGGACTTTTCTCGTAAGCAGCTCCCGCAGCTCGATCACTTGTTTCGGATTCAGGGCGCGCTTTGGCAGAGTTATGAATTTCGCAGGCGCCAAGTAGAGCATGATGACGTTCTTGTCTTTACGACAAAAACGCACAGCGTTCCAGTTGAGCTCGCTGCGTGCATTCTCCGCATCGATGAGGATTCCATCCTCACCGATTTCGACGGAGATTTCACCATTTCCTGTTCGCGTGCGCAGGTAGCAGCGCCTGAGACGCAGACGATAGTACAACGGGTAGAAGACAAGGAAAACGCCCAGGCCGATATTGAAAGCGGGAAACGCCCAGGGCACTCCTTTACCGCGGATCAGCAGGCCAAGGAGTAAGAGGAGAACGCCGATAACGGGCAATACAAAGCGGCCCACAAAGTAATCCAAGCAGCGCCACCAATTGTTCCTGGCATGGAGCCGCTGAGCGTTCAAGTAGTCGTCGAACGTGACAGTGAATCTCAATTGGACCGGCATGGCTGCAGATTATACAAACCCAAATGGAGATCGCTCGTGGAAATCAGTTCGCAGGCTGGCGCTCATGGAAATGCCGCCAGATGGTCTCGGCGGTTTTGCGCGGGACGACGGCGGCGAGGGATTCCGGCGTGGCCTGCTGGATGTCGCGCAGGCTACCGAAGTGAGTGAGGAGGCGCTGGCGGGTTTGCGGGCCGACGCCGGGGATGTTGAGGAGCTCGGAGTCGCGGTCGCGCATGGCGCGGCGCTGGCGATGATAGCCGACGGCGAAGCGATGGCTTTCGTCGCGAATAAGTTGCACGAGATGGAGCACGGGCGAGCGGCGGTCGAGAACGATGGGCTCGTCTTCGTTGCCGTGGAGGTAGATGACTTCCTCGCGCTTGGCGATGGAGGCGAGCGGCTGCGAAGTGAAGCCGAGGGACTCGAGAGCTTCGGCCGCGGCGTGAAGCTGGCCGAGGCCGCCGTCGATGAGCACGAGTGACGGCATCGACTGATCCTCTTCCTTCAGGCGGCGGTAGCGGCGCTCGACGACCTCGCGCATGGAGGCGAAGTCGTCGACGCCGGCGACGGTTTTCACCTTGAACTTGCGATAGAGCTGCTTGTTCATCTTGCCGTCTTCCCAGACGACGAGCGAGGCGACGGTTTCCGCGCCCTGGATGTGCGAGATGTCGAAGCACTCGATGCGGCGGGGAAGCTCGGGGAGCATGAGCGCGTCGGCGAGCGCCTCCTGAATGACTTTGCGCGAAGGCTCGAGCACGCGGAAGCGCTGCGTGTAGGACTGGCGGGCGTTCTGACCGGCGAGGTCGACGAGGGATTTCTTTTCGCCTCGCTGGGGGACCGCGATTTCGATCTTGTGGCCTGCCCGGTCGGTGAGGAGCGCAGAGAGAGTCTCGCGGTCGTCGAATCCGGCCGGGACGAGGATCGTGCGCGGGACGTAGTGCCGATCGATGTAGAGCTGTTTGAGGAGAGAGGAAAAGACGGGACCAGCGTGGAATGAGGGCGCGCCGGTTTTCGTGCTATCCCAGGTCCCAGACTCGGGACCTGGGGCGCCCAAGTGTTCGTCTCCCTCAAGGGCTTCCATCAGGCCCGGCAGGTCTTCCCAGAAGAACTCGCGGCGGTCGACGATCTTGCCGTTGCGCATGTGGAAGAGGTTGACGGCGAGCGAGCCGTCTTCGAAGTGATAGCCGAATACATCGGCGTCGTCGTCGAGCTCGGCGGTGGCGATGCGCTGCTTTTCCTGGAGTTGGTGCACGGTGGCGAGCTGGTCGCGGAGGCGCGCTGCGGCCTCGAACTGCTCGGCTTCGGCAGCGGCCATCATGCGGGCGGTGAGCGTGCGCTCCAGCTCTGCATGACGGCCTTCGAGGAAGAGTTGCGCATCGCGCACGGCGTCCTTGTAGGCGCCGGGAGTCGTGAAGCCCTCCACGCAGGGGCCGAGACAGCGATGAATGTAGTACTGCAGGCAGGCGCGGGGGTGATAGCGCGAGAGATCGACCTTGCAACTGGGCAGCAGGAAGCAGCGATGAATGAGCTCGACGACGCGGTAGGCGAGATTGCCGGGGAAGTAGGGGCCGTAGTAGGCCGAGCCGTCCTTGCGCAGGCGGCGCGTGACGAAGACCTTGGGATGGCGGTCGGCGAGCGTGAGTTTGACGTAGGGATAGGTCTTGTCGTCGCGGAGAAGGATGTTGAAGCGCGGCTTGCGCTGCTTGATGAGGTTGTTCTCGAGGGCGAGGGCCTCGTGCTCGTTGGCGACGAGGATGGTTTCGAGATCGACGGCCTCGCGCATGAGCAAGCCGGTTTTGGCGTTGGCCTGTGACGCTTCGAGCAGGTAGGAGCGCACGCGCGAGCGGAGATTCTTGGCTTTTCCCACGTAGATGACGTCGCCCTCGGCGTTCTTGTAGAGATACACGCCGGGCTGCGTGGGGAGAGCGCGGATTTTCTCGTAGAGATCCATGAACGGTGCAGGCGCAGGCCAAGCCACTCCTAGGATAGCGGGAATCGCTGCGATGCCGTTGGAGGAAGCGCGCCGCCGGCGGCACTGGGCCCCGAGAAGGGAGGAAACCAGGCAAACCTTACCGGGAAAAGTAAAAATTACACGCGAGCCATTCGGGGCTGAGCTTTAAGGATGTCACTTAATGGATTGATGAGGATCGGGTTACACGGAGCCTGTGATTTGGATGGCGGCGTGCTATCTCCTGAGGTGGAAGAAGAGCCCTTCCCGGTTGGAGCGGTGTGAGATGCGCCGGCGAGGGACGGAGAGATGAGGAGACATGACAATGCATCGTTTCGGATTTGCGTTGACGGCAGTGGCGTTGGCAGCGTTTGGCGTGGCAGGCTGCGCGACGAAGAACTACGTCCGCACGCAGACACAGCCATTGATCGATCACACCGGCCAATTGGATCAGAGGACAGCTGAGAACAACCGGCAGATCCACGACGTGGACGAGCACGCGCAAGCGGGCATCAGCAAGGCACAGGGCACTGCCGACACGGCGAATCAGAGCGCGCAGAATGCCAGCCAGGCCGCGAACTCGGCGGAGACTGCTGCGAACGACGTTGCGCATCGCGCCGATACGCTGGACAGCGTGGTGAAGGGGCTCGACAACTACCGGCAAGTTGCGAAGGCGTCGGTGACCTTTGGATTCAACAAGGCTGTGTTGACCGACGACGACAAGGCGCAGTTGGACGACTTTGCCAAGCAGCTCGGGGGGGCGAAGAGCTACATCCTGGAAGTGACGGGCGGGACCGATTCGACCGGGCCGGCGCTGTACAACTACGATCTGAGCCAGCGCCGCGCGGATGCGGTGGTGCAGTACCTGGCGGCGAAATACAACGTGGCGCCGCACCGCTTCTATCTGATCGGGATCGGCAAGGACCAGTACGTGGCGTCGAACGACACGGCCGAGGGGCGGAAGGCGAACCGGCGCGTGCAGGTGCAACTGCTGTCGAATATGAGCGGCGATACGGAGCCACAGGGGCAGCCGACCGCGTCGAAGGGGCCGGCTCCGACAACGGTGGTTCCGGAATAGCGAGAACGCAAGCGGGATTCTCGCGCAGCTGACGAATGTGGAAGGAGCGAAGGGCAGGCCTGCTTGGTGCGGGGTCTGCCCTTCGCTTTTGGGACGACGTTCGCAGCCTATAGCGGAAGTCGAGATTCCCGAAAAACCATCCCTCAGCGGCTAAAGCCGAAGCGATTCCCGGGCCATTGCGGCACGAGGCCGGACCCAGAGGGTACCCCGGCGCCCCGTCGTGCCCTTTCAAGAACGGACTTTCAGGGCGGGTGGTCAGGCGTTGTTGGCGGCGAGATGTTTCAAGTGCTCGGCGCGAACCTCGCTGGCGGTGAAGAGGCGCAGGAACGGAGCGGCGCTCGCGGCGGCCTCTACGGCAGGGCGGCCGTTGGCCTCTTCGCGCTCGACGATGCAGACCACGGCGGCGACGATCATGCCGGCGTCGCGTGCGGCTTCGATGGCGGCGACGGTGGAGGCGCCAGTGGTGCAGACATCGTCGACGATCACGACGCGGGCGCCCGCGCGGCAGAACCCCTCGATGCGGCGGCCGGTGCCGTGGGCTTTCTCGGCTTTGCGCACCAGGAAGCCATGGAGCAGCGGTGCGCCGGGATGCCGCTGCGCGCGCCAGGCGCTGGCCGTGGCGACGTTGGAGACGATGGGGTCGGCGCCCATGGTCATGCCGCCAACGGCGTCCGCGTCGATCTTGTTTGCCTCAAGCAATTCAAGGATGGCGTGGCCGGTGAGGCGTCCGCCCTCGGGGTGGAGCGTCGTCGTGCGGCAGTCGATGTAGTAGTCGCTCGTGCCGCCGGAAGAGAGCTTGAACTGGCCGAGCTTGAAGCTCGTGCGGGCGAGGAGCGAGAGAAGCTGCTGGGCGAAGGCCGGTGTGGGCATCAATGCGATTGTAAGGGAACAGGGAACAGGGAACAGGGAACAGAAAGACCCTCTATGTTGGTTTCTTCAGCTTGTTCATGATCGCAACCAGCATCCGGCTCACTTCCTCAGAGAGGTCTTCCGCTAGCCGGCATGCGGGCGCATTGCCAAAACCGAGGCCATCTGCAATGACGAGCTGCGTTTGCACCTCGAAATTTGAGCCCCGCGCGTGGCCAAGAAAAAGAAGATACTCTCCGCGGCTTGATCTGCCGTAACCTTCAGCTATGTTGCTGGCGACAGAGACGGATGCGCGGCGCAGTTGATTGGTCAGCCCAAATCGTTCCGAGTCCGGGAACGATGAAGTGAGTTTGTAGATCGCCAAGCTCAACTGAATCGCCCTCTGCCATACCACTAGCTCCTTGAACGAATCGCCCATTTCCTAACTCCTTGCCGTCCCCAATAGCTTCATTGTGATTCGGCTGTTGGGCCAACCTACCACAGAAACCCTGTTCCCTGATCCCTGCCTTTCTCACATTTTGTCGAAGTGGCGGAAGCCGCCGGTTCCGATCATGGCCAGCATGAAGATCAGGAAGTTGTAGCACGAGTGGACAAGTGTGCTGGCGGCCAGGGAGCGGGTGACGAGACGCACCGTGCAGAGGATCAGGCTGACCACTATGAGAAGGAGAAACGGCCCGATGGAGTGGCCCTGCTGCTCGACGTGGAGCAGGGCGAAGGGGAGGCTGGTTAGAAGCGAAGCAACGACCATTGCCAAGAGGGACCACTGAGGGTGGCCGTTGGGATCGAGGGGCGGGGCAGGCCTTCTGTCGGTTCGCTCAACGACCCAATCGACGGCCGTGCAGAGCGAGGGAAGGAGGAAACCGCGGAAGAACATCTCCTCAAAGAACGGCGCGAGTGTAATGCCGAAGCCAAACATCAGCCAAGCGGCTCCCGGAGAACGCATCATCTTTTCGATCGGGGAGCTGGAAGGGCCGGGCATGACCGCCTCATCGAGGATGGCCAGCGCCAGGCAGCCCGCGGCGGTTCCAGCCAGCGGCCAGAAGCGGCGAAGCGCGACGCTGCCGCGCCATTGAATTCCGGCGAAGAATCCCTTGTTCCAGATCTGCGGAAAGACGGCGAGGCCGATGCCGAAGGTCGCGAGATAGAGGATGCCCTCGCTCGAAAGGACGAGACGAATGTCCATGGCGGACTTGGTCGACAGGTCCCAGCCAAAGAGATGGAAGCGCATGGCGAGGAAGAGAAGAACGACGGCACAAACGAAGCCGATGGATCCCAGCATGAAAAGAAGAAGAAGGTGGCCAAGATGGGGGATGCGCGCGGGTGGGCGGGGTTCGGGCTGTGCGAAGGACTGGAAGAGCGGCGGCTCGGCCGCTGGCGGTGCAGAAGGCACAAGGCTTGGCTGAACCGCTGCGGGCTCGACCGGAGTTGGCATAGCGGAAGGAAGCTCGACAGGCTGCTCCCCGGCGAGAGGAGATTCTTCTGCTGTGGCGGGGACGGCGTCCTGGCCGGCTGGCGGGATTGCGGGTTCGCGCGGGTCGTCTTCGGAGAGGTCGGTCATGGACGTTCGGTCTATCTTACACGGCGTTTGGCCGATGCGGTATTGGACTTTCGTTGCGGACGCTTCTGTTTCGGGGTGAGCGCTGGCTGCGGAGCGGAGTCGTCGGCCGGAGTGGAATTGCCGGACGGAGCGGAGAGCAGTTCTTCCTCGGCAGCGGCAGCCGCGAGGCGGCCATCGGCGGATTTGTAGTAGCGCTTGAGGAACTGACCGGTGTAAGAGCCGGGAGTGGCGGCGATCTTTGCCGGGCGGCCTTCGCCAACTACGCGTCCGCCGTCTTCGCCGCCCTCAGGGCCGAGATCGATGACCCAGTCGGCGTTGCGGATGACGTCAAGGTTGTGCTCGATGATGATGACCGAGTTGCCGAGATCGACCAGGCGGTGGAGAACCTCAAGCAGCTTGCGAACGTCGTCGAAGTGCAGGCCGGTGGTGGGTTCGTCGAGGAGGTACAGGGTCTTACCGGTTTGGCGCTTGGAAAGCTCGCGCGAGAGCTTCATCCGCTGGGCCTCGCCGCCGGAGAGCGTGGTGGCGCTCTGGCCGAGGTGCACGTAGCCGAGGCCGACGTCGACGAGGGTCTGAAGCTTCTGGCGCACCGAGGGCACGTCGGCGAGCAGAGGCAGGGCGTCCTCGATGGTGAGGTCGAGCACGTCGGCGATGGAGTGGCCGTGGAACTTCACGGCAAGGGTCTCCTGGTTGTAGCGGCGTCCGCCACAGACGTCGCACTGCACGTAGACGTCGGGCATGAAGTTCATTTCGATGCGGCGCTGGCCGTCGCCCTGGCAGGCTTCGCAGCGGCCTCCGGTGACATTGAAGCTGAAGCGGCCGGGCTTGTAGCCGCGCTCGCGCGCCTCAGGCAGCATGGCGAAGAGGTCGCGGATGGGCGAGAAGACCTGCGTGTAGGTCGCCGGGTTGGAACGTGGCGTGCGGCCGATGGGCGACTGATCGATGCGGATCACTTTGTCGATTTGCTCGGCGCCGGTGAGCTCGTCGTGCGCGCCGGGTTCCTCGCGTGAACCGTAGATGGATTTGGCGAGCGAGCGGTAGAGGATGTCGTTGATGAGGGTGCTCTTGCCGCTGCCGCTGACGCCGGTGACGACGGTCATGACGCCGAGGGGAATGCGAAGATTGAGTTCCTGCAGGTTGTGCTCGCGCGCGCCGGAGACAGAGAGCCACTTGCCGGTGAGGGGCCGCGGCTTCTCGCGCTGAAGCATGGAGGCGGCACCGCTGAGGTACCGTCCGGTAAGCGAATCGGGGGACGCCATGATCTGGGCCGGAGTGCCTTCGGCGACGACGTTGCCGCCCAGGCGGCCGGCGCCGGGACCGAGATCGAGCACGTAATCGGCGTGACGAATGGTTTCCTCGTCGTGTTCGACGACCAGGACGGTGTTGCCGAGGTCGCGCAGCTTCTCGAGGGCTTGAATCAAGCGATTGTTGTCGCGCTGGTGGAGGCCGATGGAGGGCTCGTCGAGAACGTAGAGGACACCGCGCAGGCGCGAGCCGATTTGCGTGGCGAGGCGAATCCGCTGGCCCTCGCCGCCGGAGAGCGTGGCGGCGTTGCGGTCGAGAGAGAGATAACTGAGCCCGACCGCGCAGAGGAATTCGAGACGCTCCGCGATCTCGCGGCGGATACGCTCGGCGATGAGGGCTTCGCGCTCGGTGAACTGGAGGTTGATGGCCGCCGAGAGCGCGCGATTGAGGGGGAGCGCCGTGAAGTCCGCGATGGAGCGGCCGCCCACTTTGACGGCCAGCGACTCGGGGCGCAGACGTTTGCCGCGGCAGACCGGGCAAGGCGCGGCGGACATGAAGCTCATCATGTACTCGCGATAGCTGTCGCTGCGGGCCTCTTCGACGTTGTCGCGCAGATAGGCGAGGATGCCGTGGAAGCCTGTGCGGGGCGCTTCACCCTTGGGCGGGCCGTAGACGAGGAGGTGCTGTTGGCGTGGAGGGAGGTCCTCGAAGGGAGTCTTGAGATCGATTTTGTAGCGGCCGGCGGCGAGCTCGATGAGCTTGATAAGGTACTGCGACGAGGAACCGGGACCGAGGCCGCCATCGAGCAGGGGTTTTGACCAGTCGGTGATGACCTTGGCGGGATCGAAGTCGTAGAGCGAGCCGAGCCCGTGGCAGTTGGGGCAGGCGCCGAACGTGGAGTTGAAGGAGAAGCTGCGCGGCTCGAGCTTGGGCACGTCGAGGCCGCAATCGGGGCAGGCCATGGACGAGGAGTACAACTGCTCTTGCCCGGCGCTGAAGGCGACGAGGACGAGGCCGTTGGCGAGTTGAAGAGCTTTGGCGACGGCCTGCTCCAGGCGTTTTTCGACGGAGGGCTTATTCGACTGGGACCCGGCCTTGCTTCCCTCCCAGGTCCCCAAATTCGGGGGACCTGATGCACCCGGATTTTCCGTGCGGAGCAGGACGCGGTCGACGATGGCTTCGATAGTGTGGTTCTTGCGTTTGTCCAGGAGCAGGGACTCGGAGAGGTCGCGGATCTCGCCGTCGACGCGAGCGCGAAAGCCCTGCTGATCGAGTTGATCGAGCAAATCCCTGAATTCGCCCTTGCGCCCCCGGACGATGGGCGCCATGACGGTGACGCGCTCGCCTTGGCCCAGATCGAAGATGCGCTGCACGATCTGCTCAGCGGTTTGGCGGGCGATGGGTCGGCCGCAGTTGGGGCAGTGCGGCGTGCCGACCGAGGCATAGAGCAGGCGCAAATAATCGTAGATCTCGGTAATCGTGCCGACGGTGGAACGCGGGCTGCGGCTGGTCGTCTTCTGCTCGATGGAGATGGCCGGGCTGAGGCCCTCGATGGAGTCCACGTCGGGGCGTTCGATCTGGTCGAGAAACTGACGGGCGTAAGCCGATAGCGTCTCGACATAGCGGCGCTGGCCTTCGGCGTAGATGGTGTCGAAGGCGAGCGAGCTCTTGCCCGAGCCGGAGAGGCCGGTGACGACGGTGAGGGCATTGCGGGGAATGCGCACGCTGATGTCGCGCAGATTATGCTGGCGCGCCCCACGCACCGAGATGTGGGAGATGGGCATGGACTATGCGAATTCGGCGGGTACTCTCAGGCGCTACGGGGTGCACCTCACGGTAAAGCAACGCCCTGGGGGTATTCTATTTGGCAATAGAAATCAGGGTCAACGCACCGCACCGATTGCTCGTCTTCTGCGACAATCGCAAAGGCGATTGCCGCCGCGGGAGGATTGCTCTTCTTGCCGGCTTGCGTAGGCGATCGTCCTTGCGATCGCAGCGAACCGAGGGGCGTTGGAATGTCGGATTTGTGGAATCTGGCAATGTTGATTTGCGCTTTGGTGGGCGCAATGGCGTTCGGCATTCTGACGGCCTATGCAATCCTGCGCGTGGGATTCATTTTCCTGCGTCCGCAGCAGCGAAACGTTGCGGCGAAGCCGCAAACCGAAGCGCTACGACTCTCGTAAGACAGCTCTCAGCTATCAGCCTTCAGCACCATGTGACGACCTTGCGGTTGGATTGCGCCTGACCGTGGTCTGGGGGGGTCAGTTCTGGGGAGGTTGCTGGCCGGCTTGCATCCGCTCCATCTGCTGTTGGCGCTGCTGGAGAAATTGTTGCTCGGAGCGGGTTGGAACCCCTGGGGTCGGACGATTGGGAGTCGGCTGCGGCTGCTCTGGCTGCGGCTCCTCTGCTTCCTGGTCGGCGTCAGAATCGTCTGGGTTCGGTGTGCTCGGGGCGGCATTGCCGGAGGGATGAAGGCCGCTTCCGGTGCGGATGCTGAGCACGATCCGGCGCGGCGTGCCTTCGCCGCGGTCGCCAATCATCAGGACGTTATAGCCAGAGCCATCGAGGATCCGAGCCAGCACATCGCGTACGGTCCCCGGACCGTAGGTGCCGAACACTCTCTGATCCGCGTCCATTCCTTCGACCTTGGCGCCCGTCGCGACGGAAACGTCCTTCAAGACCTGGGCCAGGCTGGAGTTGGAGGCGACGATCAGCAAACCGCGGCTGTCGAACACAACAGATGCTTCAGCGGGAAGATCGTTTGCCGGCCAGTTGGGAGGTTTGGGCTGGGCCGGAACGGGAGCAGGAGCGGGCTGGGCTGGGGGCTGTGCAGCGGGAGCGGGTTTCTTATGCGAATGGACCGGCTTATGCGCACGGGCAGCGGAGGAGCCGGCCGGGGAAGGAGATTGTGCGGCGAGAATCGATTGGGCCGCGGCCAGAACCAGGAGCGAGGCAAGGAACGCGATCGCACTGTGCGCGGGAAGGATCAACTGGCGACGGCGTAAGGGGAAACTCCGCAATCCCGTCTGCCGGGTTTCGCATGCGCGCATCGGGGCCGGCTCCTTTCCGCGTCGGGCTGAGCGCAACGATTGTCTTCGATCCCCAGCCGTCGCGCTCGGCTGCTCCTCTACTGTACTAGACTAGCAGTGGCCGCCGGACGCTCGGGACGGGATCTCTGGAGAGAGGATGTTGGCTGGAATGCGCAATGGTTGGAGAGGATTGATGGCAGCGGTCTTGCTGCTGGCGCCGCTGGCAAGCCGGGGCGCCACTTGCACAACACAGGCCGAGATGGGGCCGCTCGACCGCGACGCGCTGGCGACGATCGCCACGCGCATGGCGAATGCCGTCCTGACACAGGATTTCGCGGCGCTCCAGGCCGACTTGTTGCCCCAGGAAGCGTCGGAGTGGGCCAACATCCGCGCCGCGGTGGAACAGGCTGCGCCGCTGATCAAGGGTGGGCAGTTCCAATTGCGGAACGTGTATCTGCTCGACTCGAGCATGCTGAGCGCGCCGGCCGACACGCAGTTCTTCTGCTCGAATTCGACGGGATCGCTCACCGTCACCATCACGATGAACACGCTGCCACCGGGGCGGTACGCCGTTGTATTGGCCGATGCGACGGGCGCGCCGCTGGCCGGGCAGATGGGATTGATCCTGGCCTGGGACGGGGCGGCCACGGCGTGGAAGCTGGCGGGGTTGACGGTGCGGCCGGGAGTCTTCGACGGGCATGATGGCGTCTGGTATTGGGTGCGCGGGAGGGAGATGGCCAAGGTCGACCCATGGAGCGCGTGGTTCAGCTATGAAGCTGCGCGCTACCTTCTGCTGCCGGTGGACTTTCTTTCCTCGCCGAACCTGGAGAAGTTGCGCCAGGAGCAGTCGCTCATTGTGCCGCCGCAGAACTCGTTTCCGTTGTCGATTCCGGACGGCGACCGGACGTGGAAGATCGAGGCGGTTGGCCTCGATCCCGCGCTTCATGAGCCCGACCTTGGCGTGGTGTACGAGTCGACGGGCGTGACCGACCCGGCGGCTCTGCGGACCGAGGCGACCGCCGTAATGAGCGCATTCCTGAAGACGCAACCGGGGATTCGCGCGAACCTCCATGGGCTGTGGGCTTATGCGGAGAAGGACGGGAAGCGGACCCCAGTGATGGAACTGCCGATGAAGCAAATCCCGTAGAGGCAGGGAACGAGGGACCGAAGGAACAAGAAAGCAGAGAACAGGGAAGCGGCGGTGTCGTAACGGCCGTGAACTCTCCCACGCCACCAGGAAGAAAAGGGGCGTTATCCATGTCTGATCCGTTCGGGCTTCTAAGATCGCCGTATCTCTTTTTGATACTCGGCATCATCTCAATCTTAGCGGCAGTGGTATTTACACGCACGGGCAAAACGTGGGTCCGCTTTCATGGTTGGGTCTATCGCGTCAAAGAGCCGAAGTGGTTTTGGTGGGAAATCGCGTTGTATTATCTCTGCGGTATTGGTTTGATCGGCTATTTCTTGTATTTGGTCAACTGACCTTCAGACCGAGCTTCCTCACTCGCTTGAGGGGGGCAAAATCAATTGGCAGGAATCATCGATCTACGTTCGGATACAGTAACAAAGCCGACGCCGGAGATGCGGGCGGCGATGGCGGCGGCGGAGGTGGGCGACGACGTCTATGGCGAAGACCCTACGGTCAATCTGCTGGAGCGGCGCGCGGCAGAGGTGTTTGGGCGCGAGGCGGCGCTGTTTGTACCCACGGGCACGATGGGGAACCAGATCGCGATCCGCACGCTGACGCATCCGGGCCAGGAGGTGATCGCAGAGTCGCGGGCGCACATCCTGGACTTCGAGATGGCGACCACGGCGGTCTTCTCCGGCTGCCTGATTCGCGCCGTGCCCGGCGAGGGCGGCATCCTGACCTGGAAGCAAATCGAGCCGGCGATCGTGCCCAAGGGGCCGTTTCGCGCGCCGACGGGGCTGATCGAAGTGGAGAACACGGCGAACCTGGTCGGCGGGCGGGTCTACGACCGTTCAGTTCTGGACGAGATTTGCGAAGGGGCAACGGCTTACAAGCTGTCCACGCATCTCGACGGGGCGCGCATCTTCAATGCGGCGGTGGCGCTGGGCGCGGACGTGAAGGCGCTGACGCGCGGGTTCGATACGGTGATGTTCTGTCTGTCGAAGGGGCTGGGAGCGCCGGTTGGGTCGATGCTGGTCGGTTCGGCGGAACGGATGGCGAAGGCGCGCGTCTATCGCAAGGCGCTGGGCGGAGGCATGAGGCAGGCGGGCGTGCTGGCCGCGGCGGGATTGATCGCGCTCGAAGAGGGCCCGAAGCGGCTCGCGGACGACCACGCCAACGCGCGGCTGCTGGCGGAGGCGCTGGCGAGCACCGGTGGCATTTCGATCGATCTGGCGTCGGTGGAGACCAATATCGTGGTCTTCCGATTGACGGCGGGACAGGGTGCGGCCGGCTTGGCGGCGAGATTGAAGGCGCGCGGCGTGCTGGTGGGAGCGTTTGGGCCGGATGCGATCCGGGTCGTGACGCACCGCGACGTCAGCCGGAGCGAGTGCATTGATGCGGCCAAGATTCTGACCGAGGAGATCGAAGGATTGATGAAGCGCACGAGCCTGGAGTAGGCCGGGCGGGAAGGTCGGTGCGGTCCCCGGTCCCGGAAGCGGGACGCGGAGCGCCCGGCGAGGCAGCGAGTTAGCGAGTTAGCAAGTCAGCGAGTTGGCGGGCGCGGGGAGGCGGTTCTCGGGTCTGGAGAATCGAGATCCTTCGACTTCGCTCGGGACGGGTGCCGGGGCGCTCCGGCGGGGCACCCGGCAGTAAGCCGGACGGAGATGGTCCG